>DYAA01000119.1 GCA_019419405.1 Collinsella sp.
ATCGCGCCCTGGTATGAGGAAGGGGAGAAGCCCTCGCCGAGCTACTATCCCACCAAATATCAGACGTTGCCGCGAGACGCGGCAGGCTATACCACCTTTGATGGTCGCCGTTTCGATCGCGAACATGCGACTGCCGAGGGCGATGTGTGGGAGCTGCCGTGCGGCGAGGCCGAGTTCCTTGCGCAAGAGCGCTCGCACACCTATCTTGGCCAAGGCTTTCTCAAGCGCGCCTTTATGCTGCTCGCGGGCATTATCGTCAATATCTTGACGGGTTTTTTGCTCCTTATGAGCATCTATTCCATTGCGGGTGTCACCGTGCCGATGGATACCAACGTGATCGGTCAGGTTGACGAGGGGTCTATTGCCGCCAAGGCGGGTATCGAGGGCGGTGACGCGATTCTTTCGGTTGACGGTATCTCATGTTCCACTTGGATGGACGTTTACGATGCCATCGGCAAGGCTGCCGGTCAGGACGATATCGCCATTGAGTACGAGCGTGACGGCAAGCAGCATTCGACCACGGTTGCGCTCAAAGAGGACGAGCGCCTAGGTGTGTATGCCTCTACGCAGGTGGTCCGTTTAGACCCCATCACGTCGGCTCGCCTGTCGTTCTCCTATGTCGTGCAGACAGCGGATGGCGTGATGCGCCTGCTCCAGCCGCAGCATACGATGGAGATTCTCGATCAGTCTTCTTCGATCGTGGGTATTAGCGTTATGTCCTCACAGGCCGCTGCTGCCGGCCCTGCCACGTTCCTTTCCTTTGCCGCCCTCATTTCGTTCTCGCTTGGCTTTATGAACCTGCTACCCATCCCACCACTCGATGGCGGCAAGCTGGTCATCGAGATCATTCAAAAGATTGCGGGCCGCGAGCTGCCGCTCAAAGTGCAGACAATCGTCAGCTATGTCGGCATCGCGCTCTTTGCACTGCTGTTTGTCTATATGCTTCGTTCCGACATCCTTCGATTTATTCTGTAGGGGAGTGTTTGGATTGTCTTTATCCCATCCTTTGCCTCGCGAGCTGACGCGCCCCGTGCATGTGGGCGGCGTGCAGATCGGTGGTGGCGCTCCGGTCGTGGTTCAGTCTATGACCTGCACCGATACTGCTGATGCCCAGGCAACGCTTGCGCAAGTGTGCGCGTTGGCGCAGGCTGGCTGCGATATCGTGCGCGTGAGCGTGCCTACCGAGGCTGCGCTCGAGGGCTTTCGCACGATTTGTGCCGAGTCTCCGGTGCCAATCGTCGCCGATATCCATTTTAACCATAAGCTTGCCATTGGCGCTGTCGAGGCTGGTGCCTCTAAGCTGCGCATCAACCCCGGCAATATCGGCGATTGGGCTAAGGTCGATGCCGTCATCGATGCCGCGGGTGCCGCGGGCTGCGCGATTCGCATTGGCGTGAACGCGGGCTCGCTTGAGCAAGATATTGCCGAGCGCGACGACCTCACGCAGCCCGAAAAGCTCGTGATGTCGAGCGAACGCTTTGTGCGGCACTTTGAGGACCGTGGGTTTACCAACATCGTGCTATCCGCCAAGGCCCATAGCGTACAGACGACACTTGATACCTATCGCGCGCTGTCGCGCGAGATACCGCATGTTCCGCTCCACCTGGGCGTGACGGAGGCTGGGACCAAGCTTCAGGGCACCATCAAGAGCTCTGTAGGCTTGGGTATCTTGCTTTCCGAAGGCATCGGTGACACCATGCGTGTGTCGCTCACGGCCGATCCGGTTGAGGAGCCGCCGGTCGCCTGGGGAATTCTACAGTCGCTGGGCCTGCGTCGCCGTGGTCCCGAGATTGTCTCGTGCCCCACGTGCGCCCGCTGCCAGGTTAACCTGATTCCCATCGCCGAGGAGGTCACCGAGCGGCTTAAGAACTATTCCGCGCCGCTTTCGATCGCCGTGATGGGATGTGCGGTCAACGGCCCCGGAGAGGCATCTGACGCCGACTTGGGCGTTGCCTGTGGACGAGGTCAGGCCCTGCTCTTTTCGCACGGCCAGATCATTGGTAAAGTAGCTGAGGACCAAATTGTCGACGCGCTTATGGCCGAGGTCGACAAGCTTATTGAGGAGAAATAAATGACCCGAGCAATGTATATGTCTACGCTGTATGCTCCGACGCTCAAAGAGGATCCGGCTGACGCCGAGCTTGCGAGCCATCGTCTGCTGCTCCGTGCCGGCATGATCCGCAAGGAGGCCGCTGGTCTCTACTCCTACCTGCCGCTCGCCTGGCGCTCGATCCGTAAGATCGAGAACATCGTGCGCGACGAGATGGACGCTGCGGGCGCTCAGGAGCTCATGATGCCCATTATGGTCGATGCCGAGCTGTGGCGTGAGTCCGGCCGTATCGACGCCTATGGCAAGGAGCTCGTGCGCTTCGATGACCGTCATGGCCGCGAGTTCGTACTCGGCCCCACGCATGAGGAGACCGTGACTGCTCTGGTGCGCAATGAGCTGCGTTCCTACAAGCAGCTGCCGGTGAATCTCTATCACATCCAGGACAAGTTCCGCGACGAGTTCCGTCCCCGCTTTGGCCTGATGCGCGGTCGCGAGTTCATCATGAAGGACGCCTACAGCTTCTCCGCCACGCAGGAGAGCCTGCAGGAGGAGTACGACAAGATGAAGCAGGCTTACGCCAATATCTGCGAGCGCTGCTATATCAAGGCCCTGCCCGTTGTCGCCGATTCCGGCGAGATCGGTGGCGATACCTCCGTCGAGTACATGGCTTTGGCTGACGCCGGCGAGGCTTCTCTCGTCTATTGCGATGACTGCGGTTTTGCCGCCGATGATGAGGCTGCAAGCACCAAGGTCGTCGTGACTGAGGATCCCGGTGACGGTACGCTTACCAAGGTTGAGACTCCGGGCATGGGCACCATTGAGGCTGTTGCTAAGTTCTTTGGGTTCCCCGAGAACGGCACGCGCAAGTCCCTGGCGCTCATCGATGCCGAGGGCAAGCCCGTCGTGGCCATTGTTCCGGGCGACCACGAGCTCAACGACTGCAAGGCCGAGCATGTCTTTGGCAAGGGCTATCGCATGATGACCGACGAGGAGCTCCAGACCTACGGTCTGCACAAGGGCTTTATCGGACCGGTTAACTTGCCCGAGGGCATCCGTCTGGTGTGCGACGAGAGCCTGCGCGAGTCCAAGCAGTGGGCCTGCGGTGCCAACGAGGTCGATTATCACTTTACCGGTGCCTGCCCCGAGCGCGACTTTACCGTCGATGAGTGGGCAGATCTGGTCACCGTCGTTGCCGGCGATCCCTGCCCGCACTGCGGCAAGCCGCTCTCTGCTGCCCGCGGCATCGAGGTCTCTCAGGTGTTCCAGCTGGGCACCAAGTACTCCGAGGCCATGGGTGCCACCTTTATGGACGAGGACGGCAAGGAGAAGCCGCTCATCATGGGTTGCTACGGCGTTGGTGTGTCCCGCTCGCTTGCTGCCGTCGTGGAGCAGCACAACGACGAACACGGCATCGTCTGGCCGGTCTCCGTTGCCCCGTACGAGGTCGCGGTGATTCCGCTCGATCCCAAGAAGGAGGAGTGCGCTAACGTTTGCGACCAAATCGTCGAGGGCCTGTGCGCCGAGGGTATCGAGGTTGTCGTCGATGACCGTGACGAGCGTCCCGGCTTTAAGTTTGCCGATAACGACCTCATGGGCTTCCCGTATCAGGTCGTTCTGGGTAAGCGTGGCCTCAAGAATGGTACTGTGGAGCTCAAGGACCGTGCCACGGGCGAGCGTGAGGACGTGGCGATCGACGAGGTCGTCGCCAAGGTTGCTGAGCTTGTTAAGGCGGCCCGTCGTTAATCGACGATTTCGCTTGTAGTTCGATATACGGGACGGCCCCGCATTTCTCCAGATCGGGGAGATGTGGGGCCGTCCTTTTATCTTGTGGCATCCTCGATATCTGAAAGAAAAACCCCACAGCCCATATGAGTTGCGGGGTTTTCTTGTGCCTCCGATGCGAAATAAATCGCTCAGATATTACTGATAATCGACGACGTCGATCCAGTTCTTCAGGAACTCATCGTTCACGTTGCGCTTACGAGCGAGCTCGGAAGCGGCGACGATGCTCGTCCACTGACGCACGACCTGCATGGGCATGTCGGCGCGGTCGCAGTAGAGCTCCAGGTAGGCCTCAGCCTGGTCCTTGCTGTTGAGGGCGAAGAGCAGGTAGGTGGTGGCAACGTCGGCAGCAGGGGAGCCCTGGGTGGCGTGTGCCCAGTCGCACACATAGAGCTGGCCGTCGTCGCCGACGATGACGTTGGAGGGGTTGAAGTCGCCGTGGCAGACCTTGAACTCCTTGGTCATGCCGTCCAGACGCTCCTGAAGGTTGTAGCGCGTGGTGGCATTGAGCTGATCAAGGCTGTCGATCATGCGGGCGAACTTGTCGCGCTGACGGTTGAGCAGCGGGGAGGTGTAGCCGTGGATCTCGATCTGGAGGTCGACGAACATCTCGAGATACTCACCAAAGCGCTGGGGCTCGGCAGCCATCTTCTCGGCAAGGGTGGTGCCCGGAACCTTCTCGGTCACGAGCGCCCAGCCGTTGGCGTTCTCGAGCTGGGAAACCTCGAGAGCCTTGGGGCTGCGGATGCCGCACTCATTGATGCGGGCAAGATTCAAAGCCTCGTTGAACACGTCGGAGACAGGCTTGGTCTCGTTAAAGACCTTGACGATCTTGTCGCCCAGGTCGTAAACGACCTTGTTGCCACGGCGGACGAGCTCGGTCTTGGAATCGGGTAGCAGCATGGTTGCATCCTTTCAACGATGCGATAGAAGCGACGGCGGGGGTGTGTGAAACACCCGTGCACCCCCGCCGTTAAAAACCGTGCTAAAACTAGCAGACGGCGTAGTCCTGAGGCTCGCGGCCGTAGTAGGCGTCCAGGTAGAGCTCCTTGATCTCGCTCATGAGCGGGTAGCGCGGGTTGGCGCCGGTGCACTGGTCGTTGAATGCCTGCTCGGTCATCTCGTCGAGGGTGTCGAGGAAGTACTGCTCGTCAACACCGTAGTCGGCGATGGTCTTCTTGACGCCGATGAAGTCCTTGAGCTCCTCGAGCTTCGTGATGAAGTTCTCGAAGACCTCCTTGTCGTCCTTGCCCTCGATGCCGCAGTACTTGGCCATCTCGGCGTAGTTGTGCAGCGCGTTGGGGTAAGGATACTGGGAGAAGGTACCCATCTTGACGGGAGCCTCGGCGGCGTTGTAGCGCATAACGCGGGTCAGGATGACGGCGTTGGCGAGGCCGTGGGGCAGGTGATGGAAGGCGCCGAGCTTGTGAGCCATGGAGTGGTTGAGGCCCAGGAAGGCGTTGGCGAAGGCCATACCGGCCATGCAAGAGGCGTTGTGCATCTCCTCGCGGGCATGCGGGTCCTTGGCGCCGTTCGTGAAGCTGGAGGGCAGGTTCTCGAAGACGAGTTTAGCAGCGCGCTCGGAGAGGCCCTTGGTGTAGTCGGAAGCCATGATGGAGACGTAGGACTCGATGGCGTGGGTCATGACGTCGATGCCGGAGGCAGCGGTCAGGCCGCGCGGGGCGGTCATGCAGTTGTCGGCGTCGACGATAGCCATGTTGGGGAGCAGCGCGTAGTCGGCGAGCGGCCACTTGATGCCGGTCTCCTTGTCGGTGATGATGGCGAACGGCGTGCACTCGGAGCCGGTACCCGAAGAGGTCGGGACGGCGACGAAGTAGGCCTTCTTGCCCATCTCGGGGAAAGTGAAGATACGCTTGCGGATGTCCATGAAGTCCATGGCCATGTCCTCAAACTTGCACTCGGGGTGCTCGTACATCATCCACATGATCTTGCCGGCGTCCATAGCGGAGCCACCGCCGACGGCGATGATGACGTCCGGCTCAAAGAGAGCCATCTGCTTGGCGCCGCGACGTGCGCACTGCAGCGACGGATCGGGCTCGACGTCGTAGAAGCAGTCGTGGGCGATGCCCATCTCGTCGAGCTTGGCCTCGATGGCGCGGGTGTTGCCATTCTTGAAGAGGAACTGGTCGGTGACGATGAAGGCACGCTTCTTGCCCATGACGTTGCCCAGCTCGTCGAGGGCGACGGGCGTGGAACCCTTCTTGAAGTAGACCTTCTCGGGAGCGCGGAACCACAGCATGTTCTCACGGCGCTCGGCCACAGTCTTAACGTTGATCAAGTGCTTCACCCCAACGTTCTCGGAGACGGAGTTGCCGCCCCAGGAGCCGCAGCCCAGGGTCAGAGACGGCTTCATGCCAAAGTTGTACAGGTCACCGATGCCGCCGTGCGAGGACGGGGTGTTGATGACGATACGGCAGGCCTTCATGACGTGCTCGAACAGGCTGATCTTCTCGGCCTGAGCGGGGTGCACGTACAGAGAGGCGGTGTGGCCCGGGCCACCAGCGAGCACCAGGTGCTCGGCCTTGTCGACGGCCTCCTGGAAGTCCTTGGCGTGGTACATGGCCAGGACCGGGGAGAGCTTCTCGTGGGAGAACTCCTCCTTGGCGGGGTCAGTGGAGGTGACCTCGGCGATCAGGATCTTGGTCTTGGCGGGAACCTCGATGCCGGCGAGCTCGGCGATCTTGGCAGCGGCCATGCCGGGGATGCGGTGATCGAGAGCGCCGTTCTTGAACATGGCGGCACGCAGGGCCTCCATCTCGGCACCCTGCTTGACGAAGTAGCAGCCGCGCTTCTGGAACTCGGCCTTAACCTGGTCATAGATGCTGTCGATGACAGTCACGGACTGCTCGGAAGCGCAAATCATGCCGTTGTCGAAGGTCTTGGAGTGGATGATGGAGTTGACGGCGAGCAGCACGTCGGCGGTGTCGTCGATGACGACCGGGGTGTTACCGGCGCCAACGCCCAGGGCGGGCTTGCCCGAGGAGTAAGCGGCCTTGACCATGCCCGGGCCACC
>DYAA01000012.1 GCA_019419405.1 Collinsella sp.
AATTTGCGAAAGAAATTATGCGTCACCGCTTGCGCTGCTTGCCCTTGGTCTCCTGGGGCTTGTCGCCCTGTTTTGCTTCGGCAGCGGCCTTTTCTGCCTTCATCTTCTTGCGTTTGGTCTCGATGCGGAGTTTTTTGTTGATGCGCGCCTTAAGGAAGGGACCGAACTGCTCGGCATCGCCGCGGACAAAGGTGTCCTTAGGGATCGTCACGCCCTGGTCGGCGAACATGGCCACAAAGATGCGCTCGCCGTCGAGCACGTGGTCGAGCTTTTCAAACGGGAAGAACTGCGACTTGCCGCTCGTGCCCCAAACCATCAGGCCGTCCTCGTTGGCGGCGACGCGGCGATAGCGGCCACCCATGGACTCGTCGGCCTCAACGGCGTCGATAAAGTCGCGGGCGAGGGTGTGGTGCAGGTTTTTGCTCCACCAGGCCAAAAAGGCGCCGAATACGATCAAGACGACGCCAAACTTGATCCAGTTGCCGCCGGCCACCAGCATGCCGATGCCGATGAGCGCGGCAATTGCCGCGGCGACATACAGCGAGCCGCGACGCCTGGGCGAGGCGACCAGGCGGGCGAAGTCGGTGACGAGGTCGTTTTCGTATTGGTACTCGTTGAGGTACAGGATGCCGTCGTCGGCTGCGGCCTGCTCCTCGAGCGCGACCTCGACCTGGTCGGCTGCTTCGGAGGGAATGAGGTTGCTCTCTGCGTCTGCCATGCTCTTTGGACTCCTATCGCGGCGGGCTCGCCGTACGGGTTATTATGGAATGCAGTATGCCGTGCGACCGCATGGCCGCCGCGGCAACAAGACTCAGTATACCCGGGGGAGCACCCATGGAATCGTTGTACCGAAAGTATCGCCCGCTCACCTTTGACTCCGTGGTGGGCCAGCAGCATATCGTCTCGACGCTCGAGCACGCCATCGCCGAGGGGCGCCTGTCCCACGCCTACCTGTTCTGCGGACCGCGCGGCACGGGCAAGACCACCATGGCGCGCATTCTGGCCAAGGCGCTGCTGTGCCGCAATGCCGAGGCGGCGCGCGCCGAGGGTGCAAGCGGCTGCATGCCCGACGGTACTTGCGAGGAGTGCGAGCTCATTGCCGAGGGTAACCACCCCGATGTCTACGAGCTCGATGCCGCCTCCCGCACGGGCGTGGACAATGTGCGCGAGGAAATCATCAACTCCGTCAACTTTGCCCCGGTGCGCGGCAAGTACAAGATCTATATCATCGACGAGGTCCACATGCTCACGACGGCGGCGTTCAACGCGCTGCTCAAGACGCTCGAGGAGCCGCCGGCACACGTGATCTTTGTGCTGTGCACCACCGACCCGCAAAAGATTCTGGAGACCATCCTCTCGCGCTGCCAGCGTTTCGATTTCCATCGCATCGGCAACGAGGATATCGAGCGTCGCCTGGCATACGTGTGCGAGCAGGAGGGCTTCGATTACGACGATGAGGCGCTGGCTATCGTGGCGCGCCATGCCAAGGGCGGTATGCGCGACGCGTTGTCCACGCTGGAGCAGCTGAGCGTCTTTGGCAACGGTTCTGTGCATGCGGACGACGCCCGCTCGCTTTTAGGCGAGGTTTCGGACCAGATTCTGGGCGAGTTTTCCCGCGCCATTGCCGATCGCGATGTTGCCGAGCTCTATGGACTGATCCGTGCGCAGGTCGAGGAAGGAAACGACCTGCTGGAGCTGACGCGCGACCTGGTAGCGCATGTGCGTGACGTGTACGTTGCCTGCGTTGCCGGTGCCCGTGCCGAGCTGTTTGAGGGCGGCTCCGAGCAGGCCGAGGCGCTTGCTGCCGAGGCCGCTGCCTTTGGCGAGCATCCTGCCGACCGCCTGGCCCGCGTGCTGACGGTGCTCGACGATGCCGCACTGGAGATGAGGGGCGCGAGCGACGTGCGCCTGGTGCTCGAGATTGCCTGTACGCGTCTGGCACGTCCCGAGGCTGATTTAACGATTGAGGCATTGGCCGAGCGCGTGGCTCGCTTGGAG
>DYAA01000120.1 GCA_019419405.1 Collinsella sp.
AACCACCCGCTACGCGGGTGGAGACAAACGGCTTTACAAAGCCACCCCTCCGACCGATATTGACGATTGTTCAGGCCGTCAAGAATTCGAGTCGAAGGGGTGGTCGCCATGGCCCAGAAGGCCTACAGCCTTTCCCACACGAAGTGGATGTGCAAGTACCACATCGTGTTCACGCCGAAGTATAGGCGCAAAGTGATCTACAACCAAATCAGGAGCGACATAGGGGAGATCCTCAGGAAGCTGTGCGAGTACAAGGGGATCGAGATAATCGAGGGGCACCTGATGCCCGACCACGTGCACGTGCTGCTGGCGATCCCGCCGAAGTACAGCGTCGCGAGCGTCATGGGCTACCTGAAGGGGAAGAGCTCGCTGATGATATTCGACAGGCACGCCAGCCTCAAGTACAAGTTCGGCAACAGGAAGTTCTGGGCGGAGGGCCACTGCGTGTCCACCGTCGGCCTGAACGAGGCGACGATCGCCAAGTACATCAGGGAGCAGGAGTCCCACGACATCGCGCTGGACAAGCTGAGCGTGAAGGAGTACGAGGACCCCTTCAAGAGGGGGTGATCCCGCCGGTTCGACCGGCGCGCCACGGGTCAAGATGCGCTAGGCCTGGACGAAGTCCGGGCCCGCGCCTTTAGACGCGAGCCCGGGGCCCGTGGGTTATACCCTAAGAGCAAACCACCCTTTTTAAGGGTGGTTCTGATTTGTTGAACACATGGTCGCTACGTCCGCGCCCGGCTCAAACGGTCAGCAATCATCCGTGAACGATATTTGTTCAAAAAAGAACAAAGATAAACAAATAGTTGTTGCAGTTACTGTTCGAATGTGTTCAAATAAACATGAACAGTGAAGAACCGCACATTCAGATGCCCGGATCTGAACGCGATTCAACACTTCCAAACAGAAACTACGCACCTGCGTATCTCTCAAGGAGGATGTCATGAGAGTTGTAATCGCTTCCGATGCCGACGGTATGTCGATGAAGGAGCCCATCAAGGAGATGCTCATCGCCGACGGTCACGAGGTCGTCGACTATTCCGAGACCCCTGCCGCGGACTTTGTCGATTCCGCGACCGCCGTTGCCAAGGACCTGCTGGAGCACAAGGATTCCCAGGGCTTCGCATTCGATAAGTACGGTGTCGGCTCCTATATGGCCGCCGTCAAGATCAAGGGCATGGTCGTCGCCAACATTTCCGACGAGCGTTCCGCTTACATGACCCGCGAGCACAACGGCTCGCGCATGGTCACCATGGGCCCGGGCGTTGTGGGCACCGAGGTCGCAAAGAAGATCGCCCGCGAGTTCCTGCGCGCCCAGTATGCTGGCGGCCGTCACCAGATCCGTGTCGACATGCTCAACAAGATGGCCTAACGAGAGCCACCGAGAACTCGAACTTCTACCTCAACTTGTGAATTCAGACGAAAGGACGTTCTGATGAAGAAGACCATCGCAATCGGTTGCGACCATATCGTTACGGACGAGAAGATCTATCTGGCCGACCGCCTGGAGCAGGCTGGCTACAAGGTGCTCGACTGCGGCACCTACAGCCACACCCGTACGCACTACCCCATCTACGGCAAGGCCGTGGGCGAGGCTGTTGCCAGCGGCAAGGCTGACTTTGGCGTGGCCCTGTGCGGCACCGGCATCGGCATCACCAACGCCGTCAACAAGGTTCCCGGCGCCCGCTGCGCCCTGGTTCGCGACATGACCTCTGCCCTGTATGCCCGTCGCGAGCTCAACGCCAACATCGTGGGCTTTGGCGGCAAGATCACCGGCGAGTTCCTGATGGCCGACATCATGCTTGCCTTCCTGGAGGAGCCCTACGACAAGACTCCCGAGCACGATGCCTTGATCGCCAAGATCGATGCCTGCAATAAGGCCGACGCCGAGGCTCAGGCCGACCCGCACTTCTTTGACGAGTTCCTGGAGAAGTGGGACCGCGGCGAATACCACGACTAAGGAGGTTCCGGCGTTCTACCGAACGCCAGACCAGTCGACGCTGCGAAGCCATCTGGCGGGCGAGCTACTCTGATAAAACTTTTGCTTGCTGAGCTCGTGTGCGTCGTTTTGGCGGTACCCGGCATTCTGCAGCTTTTTAATTGACGGCTCGCGTTTCTGTGAGGGGCGCGGGCCGGTTTTCTAAACAGGAGTCCAACATGATTCTGACCGTTACCATGAACCCGTCGATTGATACGCGCTATCAGCTCGACAAGCTGATCATCGACGATGTTAACCGCGTGATGCCCGAAAAGACCGCTGGTGGCAAGGGCCTCAACGTGAGCCGTGTGCTGTTGCAGCTGGGTGACGACGTGCTCGCGACCGGCCTGCTTGGCGGCCACATGGGTGCCTATATGGCCGAGCTCATGGATGCCGATGGCGTCAAGAATGACTTTGTGCCCATCGCCGGTGAGACGCGCATTTGCCTGAATATTCTGCACGAGGGTAATCAGACCGAGCTGCTGGAGAGCGGCCCGCAGATCGCCCCGGCCGAGCTCGAGGCCTTTACGGCCAAGTTCGCCGAGCTTGCAGCGAAGGCGGACGTTGTGACGCTTTCGGGCTCGCTGCCGCGTGGCGTCGATGCCGGCTACTATGCCGAGCTCGTCAAGATCGCCGAGGAGGCGGGCGCTAAGGTGCTGCTCGACACCTCGGGTGCATCGCTGGAGGCCGCGCTGGAGTCCGACGCTAAGCCTGAGCTCGTAAAGCCCAACCTGACCGAGATTAATGGCCTGCTAGGTACGTCCTTTACGACCGATGATATCGATGCCTTGCGTGAGGCGCTTGCCGCCGATGGCCGCTTTGCCGGTATCCCTTGGGTTGTCGTTTCGATGGGCACTGCCGGCTCGGTGGGCTTCCATGAGGGTCGCGCGTTCCGCGCCAAGACGCCCGCGATTGCGGCAGTGAACGCGACGGGTTCCGGCGACTCGACCATCGCCGGCTTTGCGCATGCCATTGCTGCTGGTGCCGACGACATCACGGTGCTCAAGACCGCCAATACCTGCGGCAAGCTCAACGCCATGGATCCCAAGACTGGCCACCTGGTCATGGACCGCTGGGACGAGATCTACAACAGCGTTGTCGTGACTGAACTGTAGGGTTACGCGGTTTTACCAAACCTATTGGTTCCGCCGTTCTACCGAACGGCGGACCGGTCGACGCTGCGCGGGCCGCATTTGGACAATCTGACGTTCAACTTCAAGGGCGCGACCAGAAGGTCAGCGCCCTTTCGTTTCGCGTCACCTTGTCTCAAATGCGACCCGCTCGCTGTCCGTCCTCTACCTGCGGCGTTGTCTTGCTCCGGATGCGGCAGTTAGGGACGTTCCTTTTCTGCCGGCAGTCTGGGATATTCCTTGGGGTAGTCATTGGGGACGTTCTTTAATGACTAGTCGTTTAAGAGCGTCCCCAATGACTACACGCAAAAACGGCGCCCGCCGGCGATGTTGCCGGCGGGCGCCGTTGTCTTGAAGACGAAGTGATCCGTTTTCCTCCGTCCCCAAGGGATCATTACAGTGAGTCGATAAAGCGCTGTTGGGCGGCGCGGCCGGCTTCGTCCCACTTAAAGACGCCGGCGTTGTCGAGCACGTGGCCAAACACCACGCCGACCTCCTCGTGCAGGATGTCGATGGCGTTGTCCGCCGTAAGCTCGTCGGCGCGGCGGGCAAAGACGTCCTCGGCCCATGCGGCGTGGCTGCGGCAAAGGTCGTCGCCCTCGAGCGCACCGGCAAGGTCGTAGCTGGCATCGGTCTTGGCCGCCAACAGGTGCTCACGGACAGCGCCGAGCTCGGGAACCAGGCGCGGCGGCAAAATGGCCAAGCCCATGACCTCGATCAGGCCGATGTTCTCCTTTTTAATATGGTGATACTCGGCATGCGGGTGGAAAACGCCCAGCGGATGCTCGTCGGTCGTGATGTTGCAGCGAAGTGCCAGGTAGGCCTCGTAAATCTCGCCACCGGCATTGCCGCGGAAGTCGACGCGGCGGATGACGGGCGTCACGGTGTTGTGCGCTACGCCGTCGGCCGTGTGCGCGATAACGCCCACAGACTCATCGGTCCACTCGCGCCAGGCGAGGATAATCTTCTCGGCAGCGTCGAGCAACTGGGCGCGGTCGTGCGAGCGCAGTCGCAGCACCGAAAGCGGCCACTGCAACACGGTACCGCTGACCTGGTCAAAGCCGGGCACGCTAAACTGCGAGACTTCGGTGGCATGCATCATGGGGAACTCGTGCGCGCCGCCCTGGAAGTGGTCGTGCGACAGAATCGAGCCGCCCACGATGGGCAGGTCGGCGTTGGAGCCGATAAAGTAGTGCGGGAACAGGTCCACAAAATCGAGCAGGCAGGTCAGCCCCTTGCGGTCGACGTGCATCGGACGATGCTCGGAGCTCATGGCAATGCAGTGCTCGTTAAAGTACGCGTACGGGCTGTACTGGAAGCCCCAACGCTCGCCGTCGAGCTGGATGGGGATAACGCGCAGATTCTGGCGGGCGGGATGAGCGCCGCCGTCAGCCGCGGCGGAGCGTCCGGGGTAACCCTCGTTCTCGATGCAGAGCTGGCAGGCGGGATACTTCTCGCCCATGTTCTTGGCTGCACCTGCCGCGGCGATATCGCGCGGGTCCTTCTCGGGTTTGGACAGGTTGATGGTGATTTCAAGATCGCCCCAGTTGGTGGGGGTGCTCCATTTGATGTTGCGCGCGATGGCGGCACGGCGCACGTAGCCGGCGTCGCAGCACAGGCCGTAGAACCAGTCGGTCGCGGCGCGGGGCTCGTTGACGCCCATGCGGCCGGTAAACTCGTCAATCACGGCAGACGGGCGCGGCATGAGCGCGCCCATGATGCGCATGGCGATGCGGTCGCGGCCCGATGCCGTGTCCTCGGCGGCGCCGTTGGCAACAGCCGCCTCGGCAAGCGCGGCAAGTGTGCCTTCAAGGTCAAAGTTGGGCAGGGTATCGGGGTGCAAGAGCGAGAGTTTCTCGACCTGGAGCGCCCAGGCCATGTCGAGCGCCGGGCCCGTAGCACCGATGCACTCGAGAATGGTGTTATACGCCCAGATGCGATCGTCCTGGCCGATCATCGATCGGTGGATGGCGTACTCGATCAGGTTCTGCGCGGCCTCGCGCACGTCAGTCATTACAGCCATGCCGCGTAGGCCCCCTTGTCAGAAATTGCGTAGTGGCGGGCAGAGCCCTCGCCCAGCCAGCCGTTCATCTTGGCGATGAAGGTGTCGACCAGGTCGAGCGGCACGAAGGCCTGGATGGTGCCACCAAAGCCGCCACCGTGGATACGGACGGCGCCTCGGCCGTCGAGCACGTGCTCGGCCAGTGCCAGGGCATACATCGAGGGCTGCTCGGAGCCCAGCTTAGCAACGACATTCTGCAGGTACATGGCAGAGCTGGCGCCGGACTTGCGTGTCAGGACCAGGAACTGGTCGATGTCGCCGGCGTTCAGGGCAGCCCAGCGCTTATCGACCAGGCCGTTCTCGTACCAGTAGTGAACGGCGCGCAGGCAGGCACGGTCGCCCAGCTTGGCGCGCAGCTCGGGGAGCTTGGCGTCAAAATCGGCAACGTTTACCTCGCACAGGCGTGCCTTGCCAAACTCGGCGGCGACGTCTTGCATTTCGCGTGGAACGGCGGCGTAGTCATCGGTGGCGGCCACGTGGTCGGCGCCGACCTTAACGAGCACGAGCGCGTAGCCGTGATCCTCAAAGTTGAGCTCGAGCTTCTGGGTCTTAGGCTGAGCCTGATCCTCAAAGTCCATGTAGGCGAGGCCGCCCAGGCACACAGCGGCCTGGTCCATCAGACCGCAGGGCTTGCCGTAGTAGTTGTTCTCGGTGCGCTGGCTCATCTGCGCAAGCGCGACGGGCTCAATGGCGGGCGCGCCCCAGAGGGTTTCCATGGCACGACCGTATGCGGCCTCGACGGCAGCGGAGCTGGAAAGGCCGCCGCCCGAGGGAACGGAGCAGGTGAAGGCGAAGTCGAAGCCCTGGGGCTCAACACCCAGAGCAGCGATTTCGTGGGCCATGCCGCGGACGAGGCTCGCGGACGTGCCCTTCTCGGACTCCTGAACGTCTAGCGTGTCGAGCGCAATCTCAAACGTGGGATAGCCCTCGTCGGCAACGCGGACCTTGTTGGAATCGGTTGCCACGGCGATGCCATCGACGGCGACATCGAGCGAGCCGGCGATAACGTGGCCACCCTCGTGGTCGGTGTGGTTGCCGCTGATCTCGGAACGGCCGGGCGCGTGCACATAGAGCACCTGGCGATCGCCGATGGGGCCAAACTCCTCCTCAAACAGCTTGGTGAGCGTGGCGAATGTCTTTTCGTCGGGGGTGGTCATGGGAGTCCTTTCCTTGGCGCGCACGGGTGAGTTTTGCGTCGTTATGAGTACGTTAACAACTTGAAGCGGCATGAACCAGGTGTTCACGATACCGCACGTTACGGGCTATGTTAACGTACTCATAACACATCGCTTGTCACTTTTTGAGAATCTGGTAATCGGTAGAAATACAGCCGTGAACGGTACTGCCGTATGGACTTATAAAGCAGAAAAGATGCAGATAGAAAAAGTAGAGTACGTTAACATGCGTCCGACGATAGCGGGCCTCGGCGCGGGGCGTATTTCTGCCCGGGCAGGCATTCACGCTATTCAGATCTCGCAAGGGTGAAGGTGATCCTGTGGCAAGGCGCCCGTCCAACGATACAGGTACGCGTCCGGTCTCCATGGCCGACGTCGCTCGCGCTGCTGGCGTTTCGCAGCAGACGGTTTCGCGCGTTGCCAACGGCTTGCCTAACGTCAACGAGCAGACGCGCCAGCGCGTGCAGGCCGCGATGCAAGAGCTTGGCTTTCGTCCGAGCTATGCCGGTCGCTCGCTGCGCGACGGCCGTTACCATTCGGTCGGCCTGTGCGTCAACGATGTCACCAAGTTCGGCAACCTGACGATGATCGACGGCATCGCCAGCGCTGCTCGCGAGCATAATTGCGCCATTACGCTGGTCGAGATGTCCAAGACCGAGGAGTTTTCGCTTGCCGAGGCCACGCGTCGTATGGCCGCGCTGCCCGTGGACGGCATCATTATCGGCATGAGTCGCATGGCGCCCGATTTTGAGACGTTTGATCCACTGCCGGGCATTGGCACGGTCATCGTTACCATGTACGCGCATCCGCGCGTGACCACAGTTGACTCTGATCATTACGGCTGCTCGCTATTGCTTATGGATCACCTGTTTGAGCTGGGGCACGAGCAGATTCGCTATATTGGCGGCCCGTCGTTCTCAGTCGACGAGCAATTTCGTCGCGCCGGTTGGCAAGATGCACTCGAGCGTAAACACATCGAGCCGGCAGAGCCGCTCGAAGGCGACTGGTCTGCCAACAGCGGTTACGAGGCCGGCAGATATCTGGCCGAGCACGACCGCACCATGACGGCGATTTACGCGGCAAACGACCAGATGGCAAACGGCGCAATTGCAGCGCTGCGCGATAGTGGCTTGCGCGTGCCCGAGGACGTGAGCGTGGTGGGCGTCGATGATTCGCTCGATGATTTTGTGGCACACAACGAGCTCACGACCGTGCGATTTGATCTACATCAGCGCGGACGCGAGGTATTCGAGCATGCGGTTCCCGAGGCGGGTACGGCGGGCAAAACCGTTGCCATTCGTATTCCCGGCCAGCTCATTATTCGACATAGCACGGCGATACCGCGCGCATAGTTTGCGCAGGTAAACGGCGATTTATCGTATTTCAATAACAATCGGTATGGATGCCGGCAGATAACAGCTGGGATACTGCCGAGTGTTATGATAGACGGGTTCTTTTGTCTATCTAGGAGGCTTTGCCTGATGGAGATCACCAAGGATATCCGCTACATCGGTGTCGACGATCACGACATTGACCTGTTCGAGGGCCAGTACGACGTGTCCGAGAACGGTATGGCATACAACAGCTACGTTATCTTGGGCGAAAAGATCGCTGTCGCCGATTCAGTCGATGGCGGTTTTGTCGACGAATGGCTCGGCAACCTCGAGGCCGCGCTCGATGGCCGTACGCCCGACTACCTGGTCGTCCATCACATGGAGCCCGATCACTCCGCCGGTATCGCCGCCTTTATGGAGCGCTATCCCCAGGCACAGATTGTGGCCAGCATGGGCGCCTTCCGCATGATGGTCAACTACTTTGGCACCGACTACCCCGAGCGTAAGATAGTCGTCAAAGAGGGCGACGTGCTCGACCTGGGTGGCCACAGCCTGACGTTTGTCGGCGCCCCCAACGTTCACTGGCCCGAGGTGCTGTTCTCTTACGAGGCCACCGACAAGGTGCTCTTTAGTGCCGACGGCTTTGGCAAGTTTGGTGCCAATGACATCGAGGATCCGGAAGGGTGGGCCTGCGAGGCGCGCCGCTACTACTTTGGCATCGTCGGCAAGTTCGGCAAGTTCGTGCAGGCCGTGCTCAAGAAGGCCGCCGACCTGGACATCCAGATCATCTGCCCGCTCCACGGCCCCGTGCTGACCGAGAACCTGGGCTACTACCTCGACACCTACAACATCTGGTCGAGCTATCAGCCCGAGGACGAGGGCATCACCATTGCCTACGCGAGCGTCTATGGCCACCTGAAGGCCGCCGTCGAGGAGCTCGCCGCAGCGCTCGAGGCTCGCGGCCAGAAGGTCTCCGTCTTTGACCTGGCTCGCGACGACATGGCCGAGGCCGTTGAGGACGCGTTCCGCTATGACCGTCTGGTGCTCGCTTCCATCACCTATCAGGGCGAGATCTTCCCGTTTATGAGCACCTTTATCCATACGCTCGCCGAGCATGCCTACCAGAACCGTACCGTGGCGCTCGTTGAGGCCGGCTCTTGGGCACCTGCCGCCGCTAAGGTTATGACCAAGGAGCTCGAGGGCATGAAGGACATCACCCTGACGGAGAACAAGGTGACTGTCCTGGGTTCGCTCAACGACGCCTCGCGCGCTCAGATCGAGGCCCTCGCTGACGAGCTCTCCAAGTAGCGATACGCTCACTTTTAACGCTCAAACCACCACAAAGGGGACAGGCACCTTTGTGGTGGTTTTTGTTTAAGCGCCGGCGATGACGAGATTTGGGCGGGCGTTGTCGACGATCTCGGCGATTGAGGTGGCGACGGCATGATCGGGGTCACGGTCCATCACGATGGTGCC
>DYAA01000121.1 GCA_019419405.1 Collinsella sp.
CGTACGTGCCATCTGAGTAACCGAGGGGAGGGCGCACATGGGAATGACTGGTGCATACGAGCGCAATCTCGATGCAAAAGGTCGTCTGTCCCTGCCTGCACCCCTTCGCGAGGAGCTTGGAGAGCACGTTCGCGTGTTCAAAGCCCTGGATGTCGATGCTCTGTACGTGTTCTCTGCCGAGGCCTTCGATAAGTGGGTCGAAGGACTCTTCGCGGGTCGTGAGGGCCACGAGGGTTTTAACCCGCGTGACATTAATGACCAGAAGCTCATGAGGGCGATCAACAAGCGCACCACGTCGATGGACGTGGACAGCGCCGGTCGTATCGGTCTTTCCGAGTCTCTCCGCAAGCAGGCGAACCTCGACCGCGAGGTCACGGTTGTGGGCAACTACGACCACCTTGAGGTTTGGGATCGCGCCGCGGCCGATGAGGACGATGACGATGAGGCCCTGCTGGACCTCTTCTTCTCGTAAGGGCAAGGCACGGGTAACGGATGGAGCGTGGGATCTTGACACAAGAATATCGGCATGAACCTGTCATGCTCGACGAAGTGCTTGAGTCGCTGCGGCTAAAGAGCGGCTCCGTTGTCTGCGATTGCACCCTTGGCGGTGCCGGCCATTCGGTAAAGATGGCCGCGCAGGTGGGGGAGACGGGCCTTTTGCTCGGCGTCGATCAGGACGACATGGCCCTCGAGGCCGCTGGCGCCCGTCTGGACCGCGAGGTTCCCGGCGTTCCGCACCAGCTGCTGAAGGGCAACTTCGGCGACTTGGACGAGCTGCTTTGCTCGGCCGAGGTGCCCGGGGTCGATGGCTTCCTGTTCGATTTGGGCGTTTCGTCACCGCAACTCGATATCCCTGGCAGGGGCTTTTCGTATAACGAGGACGCCCCATTGGACATGCGGATGGATCCGGGTAATAACACCTTAAACGCAGCTGAGGTCATCAACACCTATAACGAACACGACCTCGCCCGGATTCTACGCGTCTACGGCGAAGAGAAGTTCGCCTCGCAGATCGCGCGCGAGATCGTGCGCCGCCGCGAGCAAGAACCGATCGAAACCACCGGCCAATTTGTCGAGATCATCAAGGCGGGTATCCCGGCTGCCGCTCGTCGGCATGGCGGACACCCGGCCAAGAAAAGGTTCCAGGCCATTCGCATCGAGGTCAATCACGAGCTCGATGTGCTCGAACGAGGGCTTGATGCCGCCACCAGGTGGCTCAACCCAGGCGGACGTATCTGCGTCATCTCGTATCACTCGCTCGAGGACCGTATCGTAAAGAACCACTTTAAGGAGATGAGCCAGGGGTGCACGTGTCCGCCGGAGATTCCGGTGTGCGTGTGCGGCAACGTGCCGATACTCAAGGTCATCACCCGCAAACCCTTGGTTGCCCAGCCTGATGAGGTTGAGCGCAACCCTCGGGCGAGATCAGCCAAAATCCGCGTGGCGCAGCGTCTGTAGGCGCGACCGCGCGATATTGGACCTCCCGCT
>DYAA01000122.1 GCA_019419405.1 Collinsella sp.
GCACCACAACATCGACTTTGTCTTGATTGCCACCGCCACGACGCCGGCGGCCGCAATCCAGGGAATCAAGCCCTGCCACAAGCCGGCGTCGAAAGCGCCAGGGCTTATCAAATCGTTGGCGACCAGCGCCGCAAAGGCGGCAGGCGGAATATAACCCAAGGCCTCGGTAACGCGGGGCGACAGCGTTCTCCCGCGCAAGGCAAACGCCGGGGCAATGCGGAAAAACGCGATGGCCGCCCATGACGACAGCCATAGAACCAAAAACTCATTAACGGGCATCGCGAGCGCCCCTTCCCTCGGCGAGGACATCGCACGCGAGTGCCGTGACAACGCCGACGAGCACACTTGCCGGCACGGCGATATTCGTCCACCCCAAGAACTTGCATATGGCGACGGACACCGCAGCCAAACCGGCAGCTACGACATTGCCGCGCGACAGTCGCTGCGAAAAGAGTAGGCAGATAAAGAGCGATGTGCAGACAAAACCCGCAATAGCGGTGGGAACATCAACAACGGCGCCGACGATGGCGCCCGTCGTACACGAAACGCCCCATGTTGCGATGAGGATCACGTTGAGCACAAAGGACTCGAGCGGGCCCCAATCCTCCCCTTTAACCAACTTGGCAAGCGAAATGCCGTATGCCTCCTCGGTAAGTGTCGCGGCAACAGCCAGCGTCTGACGCTTCGAAGCACCCCTCAAATGCGGTGCGATCGATGCCGAGTAAAGCGCAAAGCGCGAGGAGATTGCGGCCACACTTGCGACAATCGATGCCGCAGGCACACCTGCCAGCCACAGGTTGCAGACCATAAACTGCCCGCTGCCCGTCACGAACGTGCTGCTCAGGGCAAAAACCATCCAGGGTTCCATTCCCGTCTGCGCCATAATCATTCCGCACGGCGCGGCTATCGCAACATAGGTAAGCATCACCGGCCAGACGGTTTTAACGATTTTGAGCACCATAACGTTCCTCGTCCCGACAAGATTTCCGAGCCGCATTCAACGACGCGGCAGAACCATCGCCCGATGGCAACCGAGTTCACCTACAATTGCCACCGGATCGAAAGACACAGAAAGACACAACTTTTTAGGAAGTCATTATGACAGCTATCGATCGAGCGCGGGCTGCCGCGGCCTTCAAAACCTACACCGATGCCTACGATGCCGCCAATCCGCGTATCGCGCTCAAAATCGAGCATACGTACCACGTTGCCGAGGCATGCGATGCCGTGGCACGCGAACAGGGCTGGTCACCTCAGGACATTGACCTAGCGTGGCTTTGCGGCCTGCTGCACGATATGGGTCGCTTTGAGCAGCTGCGACGCTGGGACACGTTTAAGGATGCCGAGAGCATGAGCCATGCGGCGTTGGGCGTCGAGGTTCTCTTTGGCGAAAACCCTGCAGACGCGCCCGCGACAACAAGTATCCGCGACTTTATCGACGATCCGGTAGAAGACGAGTTGATTCGCGCAAGCATTGCCTATCACAGCGATTTCCGTCTACCCGCGCAGCTCGACGAGCGCACGCGGCGCTTCTGCGATATTGTGCGCGATGGCGACAAGGTCGACATTATGCGCACCATCGCCGACAGCACCGTCGACACCATCCTCAAAGTGGATGAGGACGTGTTTCTTGCCAGCCACTTCTCGGCACCGACGCTGGCTGCCTTTGACGAGCACCGCTGCGTCACGCGCGATGAGCGCGATGAGCCCGCGGACTACTTGGTGGGGCTTATCTGCTTTATGTTTGAGCTCGTCTATCCGGCAAGCCGCGCGCTGACGCGCAAGCAGGGCGATATCTACCGCCTGCTCGACGCACCTTTTGGTATCGTGCGGCCCTTTACCGACCCCGCCACGCAAGCGACCTGGGAACGCCTAAAGAAAGAGATGCGAGCCTGGCTGGCCAGCGCCTAGCGCTCGAGCTGGGCCAGAAGCTCCTCGACAACTTCGACGGCGTCACCGACAACTTTGTACTGCGCAGCGCCGAAGATGGGGGCATCCGGGTCCTCGTTGACAGCGATGATGCACTCCGCGCCGCCGATGCCGGCAAGATGCTGGATAGCGCCCGAAACGCCGATACTCACAAGGAGCTTGGGCGAAACCGACACGCCGGTCTGGCCAATCTGGTGGCGATACTCCAACCAGCCTGCCTCCACAACGGGACGCGTGCAACCAAGCTCGGCACCCAAGGCATCGGCGAGTTTTCGCATCAGGGGCAGATTCTTCTTGGAGCCGATGCCGCGGCCCACCACGACCAGGCGCTCGGCATCGGCAATTGATGCCTGCTGCCCCCACTCCTCGGCGGGAATCGAGATCTCGACACGGGCCTTAACATCATTCGCAAGCGATACCTGGGTAATCGTGCCAGAGCGGCTGTAGTCAAACTTGGGTGCCCCAAAGATGCCGGGGCGCACCGTTGCCATCTGCGGCCGATGATTGGGGCAGATAATGGTGGCCATCAAGTTGCCGCCAAACGCCGGGCGGGTCTGCTGCAGTAGACCCGTCTCCGTATCCATCGAAAGCACCGTACAGTCGGCCGTAAGGCCCGTCTGCAAGCGTACGGCCACACCGGGCGCTAGCTCACGACCAAAGGCGGTCGCGCCGTACAGAATGGCCTCGGGTCTGCGCTCGGCCACCAAATCGCAGATGAGACGAGCATAGATCTCCGCATCGTTTTGGCGCAGTCGCTCGTCGCGGCAGACCACGACCTCGTCGGCACCGGCGCAGACCAGATGTTCCAGGTCCTCAAGCGAGCCCTCGGGGCCCATGCCGGCCAATGCCACCAGACGGCAACCGCGAGCATCGGCAAGCTCGCGCCCCTTACCCATGAGCTCGTAGGCCACCGGAGCCACGACATCGTGATCGTCGGTCTGAACGAATACCCATATGTCTCGATACGCATCGAGGTCAACCGCGCCGGCGGCCTCGTCGCGCTCGATCGAAATGGCATTGACGGGGCAGGCGTCGACGCACCCGCCGCACAAGATACAGCCGTCGGTCACATGGGCGCAGCGGTTGGGGCGCTCGCCCTCCATCACAATGCCACCCGAGGCACAGGCGCGAACGCAGCGGCCACAGCCAACGCACGCCTCGCTATCGATTATCAGTCCGCTCATCTATGCCATCCCCTCGATAATCTTGGCAATCTTTGCCGCCTGCTCGACCGGCGTGCCCTCGATGGCCTCGCACGTTTGGTCGCGGTCGGGCACAAATGAGCGCACGACCTGCGTCGGCGATCCGGTAAGGCCGCAACGCGAAGGGTCAGCATGTACATCGGCAGCACAGACCACCCGCACATCCGCATCTTCGGCCGCGCGAATGCCGGCGATGCTCGGCATGCGCAGCTGGCCGATCTCCTTGGCGGTCGTCATCGCGCACGGCATCTCCAGATAGACCGTCTCCTCGCCGGCATCGCAACCGTGAACGAGCGAAAGCGCACCGCACGTCGTAAAACCTGCGCTCTGCACGCAGCTCACATCGGTCACGCAGGGAATCTCGAAGGCGCCGGCCAGCTCGGGGCCAATCTGGGCGGTATCGCCATCTACCGCCATCTTGCCGCAGATGAGCAGGTCGAAGTCCTCGTCGAGCGCCTCGATACCGCATTTGAGGGCATAGGTGGTCGCCAACGTGTCCGCGCCCGCAAAGGCGCGATCGGTCAGCAGCAGCGCATCATCGGCGCCGCGGGCAATGCAGTCGCGCAGCAGCGATTCGGTTGCAGGGATACCCATCGACACCACCGTCACGCGCACATCCATGCCAAAGCCGATAAAGTCGTCCTTGAGCGCCAGCGCGCATTCGAGGGCACTTGCATCGAAGGGATTAATGACCGCCTGCTTGCCATCACGCACGATGGTATTGGTTTTGGGGTCCATCTTGACCTCGGTGCTTCCCGGTACCGCCTTGACGCACACCACCATATGGAAATCGCTCATCTTCACGCGCCCCCTTTCTGGACGAGTTCATCCAAGAGCTTCTCCGAAAATAGGTTGCCACGACCCAGCTGCCCGGCAGGATCGAGCTGCAGCTTGAGTCGAGCCGATTCGACCATGGCCTCGTGGCCGTACATCGTCTCCAAAAAGCCCGCTTTGATCTTGCCGACGC
>DYAA01000123.1 GCA_019419405.1 Collinsella sp.
GTGTACGCGAGCCACAACTACGAACGCAGCCACACCGACGGTGTGCGCAATACCTACGAGCTGGTTCGCGCCTACGTTCAGCGCTAACGATGCAGCGGCCTCGGCTGGCACAGCAGTACCGACCGAGGCCGTCCTCTCTAAGTTGCGGTGAAATAGGGACTGTTTAAGCGTTTAAAACCGCCAAACAGTCCCTATTTCACCGCAACTTATGAAGGGGATGGGGCTACTTGATGGCGCCGGTCACCGTGCCGCCGCCCAGGACGATGTCGCCGCGGTATATAACGACAGCCTGGCCGGGGGCGATGGCTCGTTGCGGCTCGTCAAAGGTCAGTAACATTTGTCCGTCGGCGCCACGTGTAAGGGCTGCCGCCTGGTCCTTTTGACGGTAGCGGTACTTGGCGCCCACGTGAATGCCGCCGGCATCGAGCTCTGCCTCCATGCGGTCGGCAGGGGCGCTCCAGATCCAGTCGTTGGCCGTGAGCACTGTGGCCGTCAGGTCCTCGGCCTCGCCAAGATGCACAATGTTGTTGGCGGTATCGACGCCCGTCACATACACGGGGTGCGCCATTGCGACGCCCAGGCCCTTGCGCTGGCCGATGGTATAGCGCAACGCGCCGTTGTGGCGCCCAACCACGCTGCCGTCGCGCCATACGATGTCGCCCGGTGTAGCGGGATGTCCGCACCGACGCTCGATATAGCCCGCATAGTCGCCATCCGCGATGAAGCAGATATCCTCGCTTTCGGCCTTCTTGGCGTTGATGAAGCCCTGTTCGGCGGCTATGCGGCGTACGTCGCGCTCCTTGTCCAGGCCTGCCAGCGGAAAGATCGTGCGCGACAGCCGCTCCTGCGTGAGCGAATACAAAAAGTAGCTTTGGTCCTTTTTGGGATCTTCGCCGCGATGTAGCTGCCAGGTGCCGTCTGTCGCCTGACTTGTTTTGGCGTAATGGCCCGTGGCGATGTAGTCGCAGCCCATGTCCAGCGCCGTATCGAGCAGCGCGCCAAACTTAATGTGGCGGTTGCAGATGATGCACGGATTGGGCGTCAGCCCCTCCTGGTAGGCGGTCACGAAGCGCTCGATAACATTGCGGTCGAAGGTCTGCTGCAGGTCGAGCACATGGTGGGGGATCCCCAGGCGCTCGGCGACGGCCTTTGCATCGGCGATGTCGCGGTCGACTTTGCTCATGCCCGTGGCGGGGTCGGGTGCGGGACGGGTGAGGCGCATGGTGGCGCCGACGCATTCGTAGCCCTGGCTTTTGAGCAGGTACGCGGTCACGCTGGAATCGACGCCGCCGCTCATGGCGACGAGCACGCGCTTGTTGTGCATGGGAAGGTTCTCCTTGGTGGCATGTGGCCAAAAAAGAAAAGCGGCGCGGGAGGCTGGTTCCGCGCCGCAGACATTGTAGCAAGTTCGGACGACTCGTGGGACGCCCTGATGGGATGGGCTCAGACTGCCGGGAGAGAGGAGACCGGCTCGTCCCTGGGCTCAACCTATGGGCGACGGGCCCTAGTCCTGGAAGAGCGCCGTGGACAGGTAGCGCTCGCCGGTGTCGGCGAGCAGCGCCACGATGGTCTTGCCCTCGTTCTCGGGGCGCTTGGCCAGCTGCAGTGCGGCCCACACGGCGGCGCCGGACGAAATGCCCACGAGCACGCCCTCCTTGTGGCCCACGGCGCGGCCGGTGGCAAAGGCGTCGTCGTTCTCGACGGGGATGATCTCGTCATAGACCTGGGTGTCGAGGACGTCGGGCACAAAGCCGGCGCCGATACCCTGGATCTTGTGCGGGCCGGCCTGGCCCTTAGAGAGCACCGGGGAGGTGGCGGGCTCGACGGCGACAACCTGAATCTGTGGGTTCTGCTCCTTGAGGAACTCGCCCACGCCGGTCACGGTGCCGCCGGTGCCAACGCCGGCGACGAAGATGTCGACCTTGCCGTCGGTGTCATCCCAGATCTCGGGGCCGGTCGTGGCTTTGTGGATGGCGGGGTTGGCGGGGTTTATAAACTGGCCGGCGATAATGCTGTTGGGGGTCTCCTTCTGCAGCTCCTCGGCTTTCGCGATGGCGCCCTTCATGCCCTTGGATCCGTCAGTGAGCACGAGCTTTGCGCCATATGCCTGCATAAGCTTGCGGCGCTCGACGGACATGGTCTCGGGCATGGTGATGATCACCTTGTAGCCGCGAGCCGCCGCCACCGAGGCGATACCGACGCCGGTGTTGCCGCTCGTGGGCTCGATGATGGTGTAGTCGCCGCCGCGCACGAGCTTGCCGGCCTTCTCGGCCTCGTCAATCATGTTTTTGGCGACGCGGTCTTTAACGGACCCCGCGGGGTTGAAGTATTCCAGCTTGACGAGCACGCGGGCCTTGAGGTCCTCGTCGGCCTCAAAGTGGATGAGCTCCAGGAGCGGGGTGTGGCCGATAAGCTGATCGATAGACGTGTAAACCTTGCTCATGGTGAACCTCCAAAGTGTTCAAATGACTGGATACCGTGTGGTTTTACGGTGTGTGTGGCAGCGAAACCCACAAACCTTACAGGTTGTTCGTTTTGCTGTTGGCAAGCATAGTAGGCAGTAAAGCCTAGTAACGCAATAGGAAATAGAAGATTATTACGAGTCGATTAACCATCTTGACGGGAATAGGTATTTTCAAAACCAATTTTTCGGCTAGAATTTCTACGAATTAAAAGACCGAAAGGCAGCTATATATATGTTGGTTTCCACAAAGGGCAGATATGCCCTGCGCGTTATGGTCGACCTGGCCGAGCACCAGGCGACAGGCCGTATCCCGCTTAAAGAGATTGCGGCGCGTCAGGGTATTTCGGAGAAGTACCTCGAGAATATTCTGGCTACGCTCGTGCGCGCCAACATGCTCTCGGGCATGCGCGGCAAGGGCGGCGGCTATGTGCTCACGCGCCCGCCCGAGCAGTACACGGTGGGCGAGATCTTGCGCCTGACCGAGGGCAGCCTGGCGCCGGTCGCCTGCCTGGATGGCGACTGCAAGGGTTGTTCGCGCTCTGACGAGTGCCCCACGCTCGACGTGTGGAAGAACCTGGACAAGCTTATCAACGACTACCTCGACGGTGTGACGCTCGATCAACTTGTCGCTCCCAACGAAGGCTACGACTACGTGATCTAGCCCACCTGCCATTTGGGGACGGGGTGGAAATGGCAGATTCTCTCGCCCTTTGAGACTTGGCAAATAAGAAGGCCGCCCATTTTTGTGATGGGCGGCCTTCGTTTTGGGCTGTTGAGACGGGCGCGGCCGGAATGGCCGTTTTAGCCCTCGGCGATGCTGTCGAGGATGCTGCGCATGATGGACACCAGGATGCTGCCCATAAAGGCCGATCCAAAGCTGGCGATGGAGATACCCGCGCCCAGCAGATTGACCGACAGATAGCTGGCCAGCTCGAGCATAAAGCTGTTGACTACGAGCTGAAAAATACCCAGCGTAATGATCGTGAGCGGCAGCGAGATAACCGTCAGAAACGGCTTGACGAGCGAATCGACGATGTTCAGGAACAGTCCCACGAAGGCGAAACAGACCCAGGCCTCGGCAAAACCGAAGGGCTGGATGCCGGGGACGAGGAACGTGGCAATCGCGATGGCGATCGAGGTAAAGAGCCAGTTAAGCATAAAGCGCATGGTGTGAATCCTTTCTTGCGCAGGGTGCGTCGGTGTCGCGTGAAGCGGTTTGCTGCGGCGGCTTGGACGGCCGCTCGGGTGTGCCGCCTTGTTCGGCCGCCCATTGTCTCAGATATTCGTGGAGCTTACGTGCGCATTCGGTTTCAAAACGGCGTTCGTCCTGAAAAACGCGCCGCTGGCAGAGAGTCTTGTCGCTTTAGTTTGGTGGTGTGCTACACTGCTACGGGCAAAAGCCACAGGCGTTGCCCTATTGCATAGAACGGGCGAACGATGCCCGATGTCAGTATCAACTTCGATGCCTTATGGCGGGTTTGGCGGTGATCGATGAATATCGAGAACATGTTTGACAAGCCTGATGTCAAGCAGCTGGTC
>DYAA01000124.1 GCA_019419405.1 Collinsella sp.
CCCCAACAGCATCGAGGCATTTTGCGACCAACTCCTTGCCGGTCTGGGCAGCGTGCGCGAGGGCCGTCGCAGTCTGGAGCAAATGGTTGGCGAGCTTTCGGATGACGAGCAGGAGCTCGACGATATCGAGCCGTCGTACTACGAGGACGACGCCATCGAGGTCGACCCCGCGCTCGGCTGGGCGGGCACGCGCTGGAGCCATGCGCGCGACTACACCATGCACGCTATCTCGGCGCTAACGTGCGGCGCCTTTAGCTTTTTGCTGATGCAAACGGCCGGGGTCGCGGCGCTTCCCGGCCTGGTCATTGCGGCTATCGCGATCGGAGCGGCGGCTGGCCTGGCCCCCCAGATCGGCTCGGCCATCTCGGCTGTGGGCTTTTTGGTGCTCATGGCCAACGCCACCATGCAGGCGCAGGGCATCCTGTCGATGTTGCCCGTCGCGGTGATCTTTGCCGCCGCCATGTCCGGTTGGTGGATCGCCTGGGGTCGCACCGAGGCTGCCGCGAGCGCCGCGCTCACCTGTGCACTCGCGCTTGGCTGTCTGACTGGCAATACCTTCCTGGCAGCTGGGGTCGCCGCCGGCGTCGCGTCATTTTGGCTCGGCCCGGCAAGCGCCGCCGCGGCAACGGGCATGGGCGTGCTTTTTGCCCGTCTGGCGACGGTCGCGCTTTCAGCCGGAGGCGTGCTGGGGCTCGGTAACGTTGCCGCAGCGCTGGAAGACCCGCTCCTTTGGGCTGCCTTTGTACTGGTCGCGACAACTGCCGCAGCGTCATCTGCGCTGCTCAATACCCATGCCAAGCGTGCCGATCAGGGCTCAAACCTTGCCGTAATCGCCGCCATCGCTGTCGCCGGCATCGGCTGCGCAGCGGCGTCCTGTCTTGCACACCATATGGAAATTGCCAGCCTTGCAGCCGCGGTCGTCGCCAAGGCGGCGGTTGCGGGAACCCTATCCTCTATAATCGTTGGGATATGCCTATATTTGCTCGGATACCAAAGAACCTATACGGAGAGTGATCTTTCGTGAACTTCCTGAACATCTTCGAGGACCACGTGGCCGGCATCTTCGGTGCCACCCGTGCCCCGTTCTCCTTTAAGAAGCTTGCCAAGCAGGCCGCTCGCGACATGGAGGATCAGACTCTGGTGATCAACGGCGTCAACACGGCGCCGGCACTCTATACCATCCTGATCGCCGCCGACGACGATCCCATGCTCGCCCCGTTCTACCCCGAGCTTTCGCGCGAGGTCCGCGAGTTTGTGAAGGCGCAGGCCGAAAAGCGCCGCTATGTCTTTGTCGGCGAGCCCCTCGTGCGCTTTATGATCGATCCGCAGCTGCGCGCCGGCAAGTTCTCGGTCTTTGCCGAGAACGTCGATGCCCCCACGCTCGGCCGCCTGTACGAAGAAGAGCGCGCCTATCAAAACGGTCTGGGCCAAAACAACTCCGCGGCAAGCCGTGCCGCCAGCGCCCCGCGCGCCGGCCAGCAGCAGTTTGCTGCCCCGCAGCAGCAGCGCCCCGCCGCCATGCCCCAGCAGCAGCCGACGCCTCGCGCCGCCGCTCCCGACCCGCTTGCCGTGGCAGACCCCTTCGCGCCTAGCGTCCCCGACCCCGCCGCAGCACCCATCCCGGTGCCGCAGACCGTCTCGCGCGACGCGCTTGCCGGCATGGGCGGAGCCGCCGCGACCGGTGCCGCCGTGGGCCTAGGCGCCGCAGCCGGCATCGCCTCCAACATGGCGAGCACTCGCGCCCCGCAGCGCCCGCTCGCCCAGCTCGTCGACGTCGTGAGCGGCGAGAGCCATAGCATCACCTCCGCACAGGTGACTATCGGTCGCGAGCGCTCGGTTTCCGATATTGCCCTGCGCGACCCCAACGTGTCGCGCCGCCACGCCCAGCTCACCTTTACGGGCTCGGATTGGTCGATCGAGGACCTCAATTCCACCAACGGCACGCTCGTCAACAACCGCCGCATTACGCGCTGCCCGCTGCGCAACGGCGATCTGCTGACGTTTGGCCTGAGCACCTTTGAATTTAGGGGATAGTCTCTTATGAACATCGATATCGTCCTTTTTGCAGGCCGCATCGTCCTGGTCGCCCTGCTCTATATCTTCCTGTTCGCCGTCATGAAGACCGGCGTGGGACTTGTGCGCGGACAGCGCCGCGACTCGGCTATCTGGACGATCGATGTGGACAAGGGTCCGCGCGGTATCCGCGGCATCCACGTAGACATGCTCGGCCCCGTCATCGTCGGT
This sequence comes from Collinsella sp., assembly GCA_019419405.1. Lineage (GTDB taxonomy): Bacteria > Actinomycetota > Coriobacteriia > Coriobacteriales > Coriobacteriaceae > Collinsella. The sequence goes on from DYAA01000124.1 coordinate 2,245, forward strand.
CGCTCGCCATCTTCGGACATCTGCATCAACGAACCGTTCGTCTCGGCCTCGCATGCGCGCTTTTCGCTGCAGGGCCCGGCGCTCATCATCGAAGACCTCAACTCGCTTAACGGCACGCTCGTCAACGGCCGCCAGCTTGTGGAGCCCGCAACGCTGCGCGAGGGCGACGAAGTCCAGATTGGCGACGTGGTCATGAAGGTGAACCGTCGATGATCGACGAGGAGAACAAGTCCGCGACTATGACCGAGGCACCGGCTGCCGCCACAGCTGCGCCGGCCCACGCCGCTCCGGCGGGCTCCGCACCCGTGGAACCCGAGGACACCGTGTTCTCCCTGCCTCTTTCGCATGTAACGCATGATATTTCGGATCTCGCCGATAACGAGGACGAAGAGGATACCGTAGCGGCGCCCATCGGCGCACATGCCGCGGAACAGCCCACAGCGCCCGAAGCAACCCCGGCGCCAGCTCACTTTGCAGAGCCTGTCGCCGCGGCAATCAACGAGAGCGCTGCGGTGTTTGCGGCACCCGAGCCCGCCGCGCCGGCGTTTCCCATAGCCCCGGCATCCGAGGTTGCGCCCGTGTCTACGCCGGCGCCCGAGCCTATAGACGTCAGCCCGCAAGACGACGAGTCGACCGCCCGCGTGTCCGAGGAGCCCGACTCCCCGGACACCGGCGATTCCGAATCAAACGCCGAGACCGACACCGTCTCTCCCGGTGACACAGCCGAGATCGACGTAGCCGCCGTTGAAGCCAAGCTCAAAGACCCCGGCTCGACCATGAGCTTTGAGCCCCTGACCGAGGAGCGCATCGAGACCGACTCGACCTATGATGCCGGCACCACCACGCAACTCATGTGGGGTGCCCGCTCCGACGTTGGCTGTGTGCGCCCGCACAATGAGGATTCCTACCTGGTGCAGTCGCCGCTCTTTTGCGTATGCGACGGCATGGGCGGTCACGCCGCCGGCGAGGTAGCCTCTTCCATCGCCGTCGAGACTATTGCCAAGACGGCCCCGCAGTCCGCCGACGCAGCACGCCTGGCGGCAGCCGTCGAGGCAGCTAACGCCGCCGTAATCGAGGCGGCCCTGAACGGCCTAGGCAAGCCCGGCATGGGCTGCACAGCCACTTGCGCCTATATCGAAAACGACACGCTCGCCATCGCCCACGTGGGCGACTCTCGCGCCTACCTGCTCCACGAGGGCACGCTCATCCGCGTGACCCGCGACCACTCCTACGTGGAGGAGCTCGTGGACGCCGGCGAGATCACGGCAGACGAGGCTCGCGTCCACCCCAACCGTTCGGTCATCACCCGTGCGCTGGGCTCAGACCCCGCCATGTATGCCGACCACTTCACTCTGCATATCGAGGAAGGCGACCGCCTGATACTGTGCTCTGACGGCCTTTCGAGCATGATTCCCGATAGCGATATCGAGAACATCGCCACGCAGTCCTCAACCGCGCAAATCTGCGTTGACAACCTAGTGGACGCGGCGCTTGCCGCCGGCGGCCACGACAACGTGACCGTAGTAGTCGTTGACCTGGTTGACGATGGCGTTATGCGCGAGGCGCAACGCGTGCGTCGCCGCAACGTCACCATCGGCGTCGTCTTAGGTCTCGTCTTGGTGCTGGCGGCTGCCATCTGGGCCTACACGGGTGTCACCGGCTCGTACTACCTGGGTACCTACCAGGGCAATGTCGCCGTCTGGCGCGGCCTTCCCGGCAAGCCGCTCGGACTCAAGCTTCACTGGCTCGAAAGCGAAACCAGTATCAAGCTGTCCGACCTGCCCGAAGACACGCAAAACCGCCTCAAGGCGGGTATTCCGCAAACAAGTGTCGACGATGCGCAGGACACGATATCCAAGTACCGCCACCAGATCGACGAGGAGCAGACCCGCCAGGTGATCGACGCGCAAACGATTCGCGACAACACCGACCAGAGATCGACCTCCGAATCAGATTCCGAGAAAACCGCCGAACAGTCCGCCGAGGCCGAAGCCTCCGATAAGAATTAGAAAGGGAGTGCCGCTTATGAGTCGCCGCAACACCGAACTGCTCTTGCTCATCGCCTCGGCGTTCCCCGTCATCCTGCTGTATGCGATGTACGTGCTCACCGCGGGCGCCGCCATCTCCTTTGAGACGCTCGCCGTGCCGATCGGCCTCTTTGCCGCCTTCGCCGCGGCACATATCGCCGTGCGCATCTTGGCGCCCGGCGCCGACCCCGCCATCCTACCCATCGTATTTATACTTTCGGGCATCGGCATCACGTTCGTGACACGCCTCGCCCCCGCTCTCGCCATCTCACAGCTCATCATCCTGTTTGTCTCGGTGGCCCTGATGGTGGGAACGCTCGCACTGGTCAAAAACCTCGACGTGGTCATGCGCTACAAGTACACCTTTGGCATCATCGGCATCATCCTGCTGATGCTGCCCATCTTTATCGGCACCACGATCTCGGGCTCCAAGCTGTGGATTCGCATCGCGGGCTTTACCATCCAGCCTGGCGAGTTCGCCAAGGTCTTTATCGTGCTGTTCCTGGCCGGGTACCTGGCCGAGAACCGCGAGCTGCTCTCCATCTCCAACCGCAAGATCCTGGGCTTTAAGATCCCTCGCCTGCGACTGCTGCTGCCGCTGTTTGCCGTGTGGGGTGTGTGCCTGCTCGTCGTCGTCTTCGAACGCGACCTGGGTTCGGCCGTGCTGTTCTACACCATCTTCTTGCTGATGCTCTACGTTGCCACGGGGCGCTTTTCGTATGTCGTTATCGGCCTTGCGCTCTTAGCCGTTGGAGCTGTGGGCGCCTACAAGTTCCTGTCTCACGTTCAGGTGCGTTTCCAGGTTTGGGTCGATCCGTTTAAGGACGCCCAGGGCCAGGGCTACCAGATCGTCCAGTCGCTCTTCTCGCTTGCCGATGGCGGCCTGGTCGGTGTTGGCATCGGCAACGGCATGGCCAACAACATCCCCGTCGTCGAGTCCGACTTTATCTTTTCGGCTATCGGCGAGGAGATGGGCCTTTTGGGCGGCGGCGCCGTGCTCATCCTGTTTATGCTTTTTGCCGTGCGTGGCCTCACCACGGCTGCCCGCGCTAAATCCGACCTTGCCGCCTTTAGCGCCACCGGTCTTACGGCAGCCATCAGCTTCCAGGCCTTCTTGATCGTTGGCGGCGTAACCCGCCTGATCCCGCTGACCGGCGTCACCCTGCCCTTTATGAGCCAGGGCGGCTCCTCGCTGCTGGCAAGCTTTATCATCGTCGCGCTCCTGCTGCGCGCCGGTGACGAGGCGACCGGACGCGAGGCCGAGCTTACCGGCACCGGCACCATGGCCGCCATAACCGATGATCAGGTCGCATCTGCCGCCGCCCCGACGGGCACGCGCTTTGCCACCTCGTCTTCCTACGGCAGCGGCAGCCATTCCGTCGGCTCGCGCATGCGCCGTCGCCTGCTCGACACGCCTGAATCCGGTGTGCTCGGCCGCGTTGCGCTCGCCAACCGTCTAACCCGTGCGGTGCTCGCCTTTACGGCGCTGTTCGCCATCCTTATCGGCAACCTCACCTATGTCCAGGTCATCAAGGCCAAGGACTATCAGGATATGCCGACCAACAACCACACTATCGCCCGCTCCAAGTACATCCAGCGCGGTTCCATCATCACGTCCGACGGCGTGACGCTGGCCGAGTCGCTGCAGCAGGAGGACGGCACCTACGTACGCTCCTACCCCAACGGCAACCTGGCAGCGCACGTGGTTGGCTACGTGAGCCAGCAGTATGGCACCACCGCCATCGAGAGCGTCATGAACGACACGCTCACCGGCTCTAAGGATTACTCCAGCTGGAACAACGCCATCGCGTCGCTCGCGGGCCAGACCCAGCCGGGCAACACCGCCAAGCTCACCATCGACTCGCGCATCCAGACGGCTGCTGAGCAGGCGCTCAAGGGCTTTAAGGGCGCTGTAGTGGTCATCGACCCGCGTACCGGCGCGGTGCTCGCATGTGCCAGCTCGCCCACCTACGACAACACCAACATCGACGCCTTGCTGCAGGCGGGCGGCGGCGAGGACGGCTCCATGTACAATCGCGCCATGGACGCGCTGTACACGCCGGGCTCAACGTTTAAGGTCGTTACGCTTTCCGCGGCACTCGAGACCGGTACCGCCAGCCTTACCAGCACCTACCAGGCGCCCGGCTCCATGGACATCGGCAACGCACCGGTCACCAACTATGCCAACGAGAGCTACGGCACCATCAGCCTGCAGCAGGCCTTTGCCGTGTCCTCCAACGTCGTCTTTGGCCAGGTGGCAAACGAAGTTGGCGCAAACACGCTCGTGCAGTTTGCCAACGCCTTTGGCTACGGCCAAAAGCTCGGCCAGGACCTGACCTCCGCGGCCTCCATCATGGCCGACCCGTCGCTCATGACCGAGTGGGAGACCGCCTGGGCCGGCGCCGGCCAGCCTGTCGGCATGGACCACACGCCCGGCCCGCAGACCACCGTCATGCAAAACGCCGTGATTGCCGCCGCCATCGCTAACAGTGGCGTGGTCATGGACCCGTACTTTGTAGCCCAGGTACTCGCCCCGGACGGGACCGTGGTTAAGACCACGCAGTCCCGCTCGCTGGGCCAGGCTGTCAGCTCTGCCACGGCCGACCAGGTCAAGCAGACCATGCTCGCCGTCGTCCAGTCCGGTACCGGCACCGACGCCCAGGTCCCCGGCGTCAAGGTCGCCGGCAAGACCGGCTCGGCCGAGACCGGCGGCACCAACGTCAACTCGATGTTCGTTGGCTTTGCACCTTACGATTCACCCACGGTCGCCATCTCGGTGGCCTTGGAGGATTACGACAAACACGACGTCAAGGCGGCCAAGATTGCCGGCATCGTCCTGACCGCGGCGCTCGCCGCACAGGGAGCGTGATGCCCATGATCGAATCGGACACCCGAGGCGCGCCGCGGCCGAAGAGTTAGCGGCAACGCGCCACACGGCCCCAGCGGCCACATCGTAGGTACTACACACATCGTTGAGCGAATAGTTATGTTAGGAGCAGGAATGGAACAGAGGGTCCTCGGGGGAAGATACCTCCTCAAGGATAAGGTGGGGACAGGCGGTATGGCGACCGTCTACCGTGCACAGGACCAGGTCCTCGACCGCACGGTAGCCGTCAAGATCATGCTGCCACAGTATGCTGGCGACGCAACCTTCGCCGCACGCTTTAAGCAGGAGGCCCAGGCAGCAGCCGGTCTCTCCTCCCCCTATATCGTGGGCGTCTACGATTGGGGCAAGGACGGCGACACCTATTACATCGTCATGGAGTACCTGCGCGGTACCGACCTTAAGAGCGGAATCAAGAGCCACGGCGCCCTCGACCCCAAGAAGGTCGCCCAGATCGGATCGCAGATCAGCTCTGCACTCTCGGTCGCCCACAAGCACGAGATCATCCACCGCGACATCAAACCGCAGAACATCATGGTGCTGCCCGACGGCAACATCAAGGTGATGGACTTTGGCATCGCGCGCGCCAAGAACAGCCACCTCACGCAAGACAACAACGTGCTGGGAACCGCCCACTACGTCAGTCCCGAGCAGACCCGTGGTCAGGACCTCGGCCCCACCTCGGATATCTACTCGCTGGGCGTCGTGATGTACGAGTGCGCCACCGGCCGCGTGCCCTTTGACGGTGATGACGCCATCTCGGTCGCACTCAAGCAGGTCAACGAGCTGCCTATTCCGCCGAGCCAGATCAACTCCGGTGTCGACGCCGACCTTGAGCGCATCATCCTCAAGTGCATGGAGAAGGACCCGGCAAACCGCTTCCAGACCGCCGACGAGCTGCGTCAGGTGCTCAACAGCTACCTGTCGGGCCGTGCCGTCAACATCTCGGAGCCCACGCGCATCATCGGTGCACCCGGTGAGCTGGGCGCCACCAAGACTCGCGAGCTTTCCGATCAGACGCGCGCCATGGTACGTCCCGTCTCGGGCGTGAGCGGCCAGAATACCGCTCGTAGCTCGGTTTCGGGCTCCACCGGCTCCTACGAGGTCGAAAAGCCCAAATCCAACAAGAACAAGATCATCGCCGCCGTGGTGGCAGCCGTTGCCGTCATCGGTATCGTGGTGGCCTTTGCCACAGGACTCTTTGGCGGCGAGCAGGTCACCGTGCCCGATGTGCTGGGCAAGGACCAGCAGACTGCCGTCGAGCAGATCAAGGAAGCCGGCCTCGAGGTCGGCACCATCGACCAAAGCTACAACGACGATATCGACGAGGGCAAGGTCGCCGAGCAGACGCCCAACGGCAAAACCAAGAAGTCCAAGGGCACCAAGGTGAACCTGGTAATCTCCAAGGGCCCCAAGCCCTCCGAGAAGGTTGAGGTTCCCCGGCTTGTCGGCCTGACCAAGGACCAGGCAGAAGCCGCGCTGGCAAGCGTTGGCCTGAAGGGCAACGCCTCCGAGGAGGCCAACGAGGCCGATGAGGGCCAGGTCTTTGAGCAGGGCACCGAACCCGGTAAGGAAGTCGAGAAGGGCACGACCATCTCGTACAAGGTCTCCAGCGGTCCTGACACCACCTCCGTCCCCGATCTGACCGACATGACCGAGGCCCAGGCGCGCAACGCCCTCGATATGGCAGGCTTTGGCGTCGACGTGAGCTACCAGGAGAACGATTCGGTTACCGAGGGCACCGTGATTAGCTGGAACCCCAGCGGCAAGCAGAAGCCTGGCGCCACGATTACCGTCGTCATTGCCAAGAAGTCCGGCAAAGCCAGCGTTCCGGGCAACCTGTACGGCAAGAGCATCTCCGCCGCCGTTACCGCGCTCAACAACGCCGGGTTCTACAACATCGCATTCTGCGATCAGAACGGTAACCCCGTGAGCGGCAACGAAAACGCCACCGTTACGGGCGTCTCCCCCACCGGCAAGCAGTCTACCGACAGCACGATTACGCTGACGGTCGCACTTTCTGGCTCGGGTTCGGGTTCGGGCTCGGGCACGGGCGACGATTCCGGTACGGTCAACTAGTCGCCACCCCACCGCCCATTACGGCTCTCGCCGCAAACATATTCACTCACAGGCGCCCGCTTGCTCCCCCAGCAAGCGGGCGCTTCGTTTTTGACATGGCATGAACCAGAAGAGCCCGGCACCGTGGCGGTGTACCGGCTCGATCAATCTCTGGTGCCCCCGGGCGAATTCAACCCCCCCCCGCAGGAAATTGGTGACGCGGGTGTCGACGGCTCGAACCCTGCCCTTAGACCAGAAGAGCCCGGCACCGTGGTGGTACCGGGCTCGACAAATCTCTGGTGCCCCCGGGCGGATTCGAACCGTCGACACCCGCTTTAGGAGAGCGGTGCTCTATCCCCTGAGCTACGGAGGCATGCTGTACTAGTGTAGCAGATTTACGCCGCTGTAATGCAACGTATAGCCACTCTTCGAAGTTGCGGTGGAACAGCCCTCCGGAAAGTGCGTCCCACTATCCAGGCAAATTCTGGGTCAGACTTTCCCCATGAGACCTCGCTGGGAAACTGTGACCCAGAATTTCGGCTCGAAACGGGACACGGTTTCCCAAACGACCCCGTTCCGGAAACTACATCCCGGAATCGACGCTCGAACTGGGATGCACTTTCCCGATCGAGCCACATGGGAGACTGCGCCCCACTTTGAGGGGGCGCTCTTTAATGACTACTTGCCTTTGTGGAAAAGGTTTTTGATAACGGAGGGGATGCTCTTGGCGCCCTTGGCCGTCACATCGATAAAGTCGGGCGAACGAACGAGCTTGTCCTCGTCAATGTACTTACGCACCGCGCGAAGCGTTTCCTTGTCATTGCGCGTCGAAAACGTAAAGTGGCCATTCTCTTTGGTAAAGATGGCAAAACGCGTAATCTTCTTGGTGCCGCGCAAAACCTCGGCGGCAATATAGTCGACCTCGTCCCACGGGATTTGGATATAATCCTCGGGATTACGCTCGTTATAGTACTCAAACGCCTTATTGCCCACCATCACGTTACCGTGACTGGTAAGCCCCATCAGGCAGGTTGCCGGCGTTGCCAGATCGACCGTGCTGTTCTGAGATTGCGCCATACGCGCCTCGCCCTCCAATAAAAACAATCGGACCGCATCCAGTGTACCCACCGGGTGCGGTCCGTTTCAATGGCTCAAAAGCCCTTGCCTAGCAACTCTCGGTCTTAAGCCGAAGCGTGCTTACATGAAGCCGCAGACGCGACCGATGATGCCGACGGCGAAGAGAGCCAGGATGATGACGATCGGGCTGACCTTCTTCTTGAGGAGCTTGCAGACCAGAAGGGTCAGGCACACGGCGGCAAGGCCGGGGATGAGCTGATCGAGGTTGGCCTGAAGCGTGGTGACCTTCACCGGGTCGAGTGCGTTGGCACCGACAGAGCTGTACATCGTCAATGCCTGCTTGATGCCCTCAGAACCGGCGGGCAGGTTGGCCCAGTCGATATAGGCGCCAGCGGACTGCGTGACCTTGGAGACGACCGGGGTGAAGGAGATGGACACCCAGCGCTCGACCAGGGCGCCGATGATGAACATACCCAGGATGGAAGCACCCTCGGTGACCTTGCCCATCAGACCGCCGGAGAGGTCCTTGGCGATGGAGGAGCCGACCTTGTAGCCAAACTCCTGCGTGTACCACAGGAAGGCGTAACGGATGATGTTCCACGCGAAGAAGAACAGCAGCGGACCGGCGATGCTGCCGGACAGGGCCAGGGAAGCGCCCAGTGCACCCAGAATCGGGCGAAGGGTGAACCAGAAGGCGGGGTCGCCGACGCCGGCGAGCGGGCCCATCATACCGACCTTGACGCCCTGAATGGCGACGTCGTCAATCGGAGCACCGTTGGCGCGCTCCTCCTCGAGGGCGAGGGTAACGCCAATGACGGGGGCGGAAACATAGGGGTGGGTGTTATAGAACTCCAGGTGGCGCTTAAGAGCGGCAATCTGGTCATCCTTGCTGGTGTAGAGCTTCTTGATCGCAGGGATCATTGCGAAGCACCAGCCGCCGTTCTGCATACGCTCGTAGTTCCACGAGCCCTGAAGGAACTGATGACGGAAGCAAACCTTCTTACGGTCAGCCTTGGTGAGCTGAATCTTGTTCTCTGCCATATGTATCACTCCCCTCCTACTCGTAATCGTTCAGAATGTCGCCGAGCGGGTCACCGGAGCCACCGCCCATGCCGCCACCCTGCTTGGCCAGATCCTTAAGGCCAAGGTAGATGAGGGCAAGGGAGATGCCGATGAGGCCAAGGGCGATCAGCGTGAGCTGAGGGATGGCAGCAAGGACAAAGCCGAGGATGAAGAACGGCCAGGTCTCCTTGGTGGCCATCATGTTGATGACCATGGCGTAACCGACGGAAGCGACCATGCCGCCGCCGACAGCCATGCCGCCGGACAGCCAATCGGGCATAGCGTTAAGCGCGTTGGTAACGGCCTCGGCCGGGATGATGCACAGAAGTACTGCCGGGATGGCGATACGAACACCCTGCATGAGGATGCCGGCGTACTGCCAACGCTCGATGCCGGCGAAGTCGCCCTTCTCGGCGCAGGCGTCCATGCCGTGAACCATAGCGGTAGCCAGGGTACGGCAGATCATGGTCAGGAACAGACCAGCGACCGACAGCGGGACGGCGACGGCGATGGCGGCGGTAACGGCCTTGGCCGAATCGGTGGCGCCGCCGTTGAGGGCGAGCACCATGATGATCGAAGAAGCGACCGAGGCCAGAGCGGCGTCAGGCGCGACGGCGGCGCCGACGTTAGCCCAGCCAAGGGCCATCATCTGGAGCGAACCGCCCAGGAGGATGCCCTCCTGAAGGTGACCGGTTACGAGACCGATAAGCGTGCATGCCACGAGCGGCTGATGGAACTGGAACTCATCCAGAATGCCTTCCATACCGGCAAGCAACGCGACAATCGCAACAAGCAGAATAGTGATTGCAGACATGTATCGGACCCTCCTTTACTATGCTTGAGCGGCCAGTTCGGCCTTAGCTTTCTTCAACATGGCGTCGAGATCCTCGGAGGAATCCGAAGGAACCTTGCGGACCTCGAACTTGACGCCCTTGGCCTTGAGAGCCTCGATGGTCTTGACATCGTCATCGCCCATAGCGACAGCGTTAGTGACGACGACCTTGCCCTTGGAGTGGGCCATGGAACCGATGTTGGCTTCCTTGATGTCGACGCCGGCCTCGATGGCCCTGAGCAGATCCTGCGGGTTCTCGAACAGCAGCATCGCCTTGGTGTCGCCAAAGCGCGTGTCCTTGACGACCTCGGCCATCTTCTTGATAGGCACGACGTTGGCGTGGACTCCCGGAGGGGCAGCCTGCTCGATCATGGTCTTGCGGAGCTCGTCGTGAGCAACGCCGTCGGAGACCACGATGATGCGGTTGGGGTTGATCTGCTTGGTCCACGTGGTGGCCACCTGACCATGCAGCAGGCGCGTGTCGATACGGACGTGGGCGATCTTGATGTGCCCGTCGCCGATCACCGTTCCCGGAGGAATGGCACCCGCAGGAGCAGCGGCGGCCGCAGCCGGCTTCTTCTCCTCGGGCTCCAGAGACTCGGGCTTGACGCGCACGCCGGCCTTAGCCTCAGTCACGAGATGTTTTGCGATCGCATGTGCAGTGTTCTTTGCGTCAAAGCGCTGCGAATATGCCTCGATGAGCATAGGCAGGTTGACACCGGTGACGATAGCCCAGGAATCGTGGCCCTCGATGAGCCCGCTGATCTGGTTGAACGGCGTGCCGCCCCACAGATCAACGAGGAAGAGCACCTGCTCCTGGTCCTCGAAGGAAGCGATTGCCTCCTCGACCTTGGCACGGAAGTCGTCGGGGCCCATGCTCGGCTCGAGCGAGACCACGGCAACAGACGGCTGATCGCCAAAGACCATCGAGCCCGTCTGCTTGATTCCAGCCGCCAAGTCACCATGGCTAGCAAGAACAATACTTACCATCACATAACCTCCTTTTTGTCTACGTAATTCCTACACGACAGTTATGGAGTATAGCTGCAAATACAGCAGAATTGTTTGAAAAACTGCAAAAGGTAGCATTATTTGTTTAAACGTCTTGTTTTGTTACAAGCTGATTACATTCCAGTATTTTGGCTGATTTGCTGCTGAGGATTGATAGCTGATCTATTTACATGACCGAATTGAGCACGCTGTTCATTATTGCCGGTTTTAAACAGACACAAATGTGCTCGGGTTGAGGCTATTTCGTTTAAACAGATGGTGCTTGACTAATGGTAAGGAATATGCTCTAGGAAAGTAGTCGTTGGGGACGTTCTTTAATGACTAGTCGTTTAAGAACGTCCCCAACGACTAAGCTAGGCGATGTGGAGGGG
>DYAA01000125.1 GCA_019419405.1 Collinsella sp.
CCTGCCGTTCTATCCATCGCAGGATCCGATTCCAGCGGTGGCGCCGGCATTCAGGCCGACATCAAGACCATCACGGCGCACCGCCTGTATGCCGAGACGGCCATCACCGCCATCACCGCACAAAACACGCTCGGTGTCACCGCCGTGCAGAATATCTCCCCTGATATCGTCGCTGCGCAGATCGACGCCGTATTTGACGATATCCGCCCCAGCGCCGTCAAGATCGGCATGGTTTCCTCTGCCGAGATTATCGAGGTTATCGCCGACCGCCTGAGCGCCTGGAACGCGACAAACGTGGTCGTCGACCCCGTCATGGTAGCCACCTCGGGCGCACGGCTGATTGCCGAAGATGCCGCCGAGGCGCTCACCCGCCGCCTGTTCCCACTAGCAACCGTCATCACGCCCAATATTCCCGAGGCCATGGCCCTGCTTGACTACGAGGTCGACTCCGAGCGCACACAGCAAAATGCTGCCATGCTCCTCACCCGCCGCTTTGGTTGCGCATCCCTCGTTAAGGGTGGGCATCTTGTCAACGAGGCCAACGATGTATTGGCCGAACCCGCGCCACTCGATGACGAGGGCAACCATCTGGGCGATCCGCTCACCACGTGGTTCCGCCACAAGCGCATCGAGACCGACAACACACACGGCACCGGCTGCACGCTTTCGTCCGCCATCGCCTGCGCGCTGGCCCAGGGCATGGATCTTGCCGACGCCGTCAACGGCGGCAAGGCCTACCTAACCGGCGCTCTGGCCGCCGGCCTGAACATGGGCAAAGGCTCCGGCCCCGTCAATCACATGTGGCAATATTAAGATTCGCAGCCCAAAACCGCCGCAAAGGGGACAGGCACCTTTGCGGTGGCTCCCACAAACATCTCGATCTGTAACAGTAACTCGGCAAAATCGACCCTAGATGTTACAGATCAAGACAAACAATCGATATCGACCTAAATAATCTTAATCTGTAACATCTAGCCCGTTTTCGGCCTTGGAACTGTTACAGATCAAGACAAACAAACGAAACAAGCCCCCGCAAGGGGAACTCTGTGGTGGTTTGGGGCCGTGCTACTCACCGAGCATCTCTTTGAGCTTGGCTGCCACGGCATGTCCCAAGCTCTCGTGGCTCTCGGGCATCATATGCAGATAGTCGATATCGCCCGGCTCGGCAAAGTCGGCGGCATTCAAAAAGTCGCAGCCAAACTGCTCGGCCACATGCGCGTAGTACTCACCAAAATGCTCAGATGCCTCAACGGAATGATCGTCAAAGTCGGTCATATACACATCGGCGATCTGCGGCTTAATCTTGATAGGAGCCATCAACAGAATGCGCGGACAAGGCGCAGCGTCGGTCCACGGAAACGCGCGGACGGCGCGAATCAGCGCCATGGCGCCGCGGGCAATATCGGAGGCCGTCACGCCAAAGACCGTCTTGCAGTCGTTGGTGCCCAGCATGATCACGATCGCATCCAGCGGCTTATGGGCCTCGAGCAGCATCGGAAGCGCGCGAATGCCGTTGAGGTTAGTGTCCAGATGGCACATGTCGTCGCGTACCGTCGTGCGGCCGTTGAGGCCTTCTTCAATTACATGCCAGCCCTCGCCTAAGTCACGTTGGACCACGCCACACCAGCGCACATCCTGCGCATAGCGCACCGCGGTACCGTCGCGCATGCCCGCCGGATCGTAACCATAGGTGTTGCTGTCACCAAAGCACAGAACGTTTTTCATCGTAAGCTCCCCACTCAATAAAAAGCCGACAGGAGCAGCCTCTCCCGTCGGCTCGGTATATCGCATCACGAGCACCGTTTACAGGTACTTGCGCCAGTCGTCGTCATCCTCGTCATCCTCGGCAGCGGCCTGAGCCTGCTCGGCGGCACGGGCGGCTGCGGCGCGGGCGGCAACCTGAGCATAGGACTCCTCGTTGCGCTCGGGGAAGTTTGCCAGCACGTGCTCGAATTTGGCGAAGTCCTCGTCCCAGCGCGTAGAGGGCACGGCAAAGAAGACCTGCTTGACCTTGAAGTCGCCCGATGCGAGCTCCTTGCGGAAGAGCTCGGCCACGGCCTCGGCATCAAAGCCGTTGTTGTCGCAGCCCCATGCGCCCAGCACGAGCTTCTCGCGACCCAACTCGTCGCAGATGGCGAGCACAAAGCGAATGCGGTCGCGCAGGGCATCCAGCAGAGCATCGTCGCTCACGCGATACTCCTGGCGGGCGCGCTTAACGTTGGGCGCGGCGGCCACGATCACGTCGGCGTATGCATGCACGTGGTTGCGGTCGAAGCGCACCGCAGGCACCACTAGGGCACGGTTACGATAGAGCTCGCAGTTGATGTTGCGGCGACGGTTCTCGCCGTACCACTTACGCTGCCTATCGAGAACGTTGTACAGATACGAATCGGCGCACAGCGTGGCCTCCTGGCC
>DYAA01000126.1 GCA_019419405.1 Collinsella sp.
TCTGCGAGCGCCCAGGGCGCCACACGCGTGCACAGACTGTCGGTTCGACGTAGAAGCCTCAGCCGTAGCAACGGATTGCCCAGCGAGAGATCGCCACGGGCGGATATTAAACTGCAAAGACGAGCGTCGGTAAGACACGCCGAGGTCGCCGCGGACGGGTTGATATAGGGAGAGGGCCTGACCCCATATCGTTGGGGCCAGGCCCGATTTTGCCTCTTGACAATGTCCTGCTCATATTAAAAGGAACGTTCCCAACGTCTAAGGCGCCGCTGGTTGAGCATAAGTCAGCGAGCGGGCCGCATTTGAGGCAAGGTGACGTGAAACGAAAGGGCGCTGACCTTCTGGTCGCGCCCTTGAAGTTGAACGTCAGATTGCCCAAATGCGGACCGCGCAGCGTCGAGCCGTTACGCGGTTTGGTAAAACCGCGTAACTAATACTCAAGCTTCCACATGTAGCGGCGCGTCATGTAGTCCTTGTGGGTAACAGCAGAGAGAGCGCGCATGTACACGTTGTTGAGAATCGGGGCAAAGATCAGGTGGTTGAAGTACTCGCTCACGCTGTCCTTGATGTCGTTGAGGCCGAGCTCCTTGGCGTCGAGCTGATAGACGCGCTCGCCACCGTACTGGTTGACGAAGCGGATGCCGCGCTCGTCATTGCAGCGGCTGCGGCCGACGCTGATGAGCTGGAACAGCGAGGTGCGCTTGTCCAGAATCTCGAAGGGGCCGTGGAAGAAGTCGCAGGTGTTGATGGTGCAGGAGTCGATCTGCAGCATCTCCTGCACGTTGCAGATGCTAAAGACGTAGGCGGCACCAAAGAGCGGGCCCTGGGCCATGACGTTGATGCAGGGCTTGTCGGCGTTCTGCTCGGCCCACTTAGCAGCGAGCGGACGGGTGTACTCGACGGCCTTGCGATAGATGGGGTCGACCAAGTCGAACGCGGCCATAGCGGTCTCGTACTCGGCATAGCCCTCGGTCTGCTGCGTGAGCTCCATGGCGATCATGGTCACGACGGCGGAGTTGGTGCGGCCCATGCAAGACTCGTCAACGGCCAAGCTGTCGTACTGGATCTTGTAGTCGCAGACCTCGGTGAGGCCGGACTCGTCAACATAGATGGCGATGGTGCTGGCGCCGTGGTCCTTGGCGACCTGGGCGGCGACGATGGTCTCCTTGGTGCCGCGCATAGACACGACGACGGCCAGGGTGTTCTCGTTAACGTAGGCAGGGGTTGCGTGCACGAACTCGTTGCTGGTGTAGCTGGAGCTCACGACCTGCGTGGCCTCGTGCTCCATAAAGTACTGAGCAGGATAGTTACCACCGTTAGATCCGCCGGCGCCAATCCACACGACGCGCCTGATGCCGCCCTTGTCTGCCTTGTCAGCCAAAACCTGGGAGACGACATCCTTAACCTGTTCCTGAGTAGTCATCGTGCATCAGCCTTTCTTCTCGTTTGATGCTCTTGATGGCATACAAGTTACATACATGTTTTGGTTATGTCGACTAGTTGTATGCTATATTTGTCTTAGATATTTTGCTGGTAAAGTTTTCGGCAATCCATTATCAGCGGTTTTGTTGTCATGTTGGATACATGCTTGGTTCAGTAAGCATACAGGTTAGATACAGGTTGTTCACATGAGCACTTCGTCGAAAAAGAACTTGGCCCAATACGAGCGTCTGGCGGGTACGCTGCGTGACCGCATCGCCGCCGGCATCTACGCGTGCGGAGACAAGCTGCCGTCCGAGATGGAGCTCATGGGCGAATCGGGCCTGTCGCGCAGCACTGTGCGTCACGCGCTTAAGGTGCTTGTTGACGAGGGTCTGGTTCGCACCGAGCGCGGACGCGGCGCCTTTGTGGCTGACACGCCGGCGCTCCACGAGAACAACCTGGTGTTTTCGAGCTATACCAAGCAGGTCGAAGGCCAGGGTATGAAGCCCACCACGCGCACGGTGGACTCGGGCTTTGCCAAAGCAATGGGCAGCGTGGCCAAGTTCTTTGACGCTAGCGTGGGCAGCAAGCTTGTCAAACTTGTCCGCCTGCGTTACCTGGACGATGCGCCACTGTGCCTGGAGACTACCTATCTGCCGCCAAGCTTTGGATCGCTCATCGATCGCGATATCAACGGTTCGCTCTACGCCACGCTGCGCCAGGAGTTCCATCGTGCGCCGGCGCAGGGGCATAAGACCTTTGAGGTGTGCTATGCCTCGCAAAACGAGGCGTTTTTGCTCAACGTTAAGCGCGGGCAGGCGCTGATCCTGATCACCGACTACGTCTACGACACCGACGGTCGCCCGCTCCATGTCTCCAAGCGCATCCAACGTACCGACCGCGCCAAATACACCGAGCCCATCGGCTAACCTGCCAAAATAAACCTGTCCCTAAATGGTAGGTTTAGGGAGGTCGGGGAACCAGGTTGGCTTGGGTTGGTTGGGTGTGC
Source organism: Collinsella sp. (assembly GCA_019419405.1). Lineage (GTDB taxonomy): Bacteria > Actinomycetota > Coriobacteriia > Coriobacteriales > Coriobacteriaceae > Collinsella. Next base: position 2,432 of record DYAA01000126.1, read on the forward strand.
GCTCGGCTAGGACCAGTTCCATCCAGCACATGTCGTACCAGCGGCCGAACTTTTGGGCACAGCGGTCGAAGGCGCCCACCAGGCGATACCCCATATGGGCATGGAAATCCTGACTGTTATGCGTCAGATATTCGTCGTCCTTGTCGTGCGGCACGGCAATGAGCGCGCACATGTTGGTGATGCCCATCGCGATCAGACATTGCTTGAGCGCGTCGTGCAGCTTGCGGCCCAACCCGCCGTGGCGCACGTCGCGCGCCAGGTAGATCGACGTCTCGACCGACCAGTCGTATGCCTCGCGGCTGTTAAGCGGACTCACATAGGCATAGCCTACCGGATGCCCGTCCAGCTCCATCACCAAATACGGATAGCGCTTGAGCGTACGCTCGATGCGCCCGGCGAACTCCTCAACGCTCGGCACCTCGTATTCGCAGGTAATCGCCGTCTGGCGCACATACGGCTCATAGATAGCAAGCAACGCCGACGCGTCTTCGGGCGTCGCCAGGCGGATCGTCGGCTCGGACATCTCGGTCATACAACCCTTCTCCCCCAAAAGCAAAGGCCGCCCTGCGCCAAATCCAAGCGCAAGGCGGCCCCTCGTCATTACATCAGGCTACAGGACAGCCGCCAGCGCGTCGATGTCCTCCTGCGTCGTGGCCCAGCTGGTGCAAAAACGCACCACCGTGTGGGTCTCGTCGTACTTTTCCCAGTACTCGATCGAGGCATGCTCGCGAATGCGGGCCATGTCCTCGTTGGGCAGAATCACAAACTGCTGGTTTGTGGGCGTCTCCAAAAAGAACTGGTAACCGCGCTCGTGCAGCACACGGCGTAGCGCCTGGGCCGTCTCGATCGCCTGTCGACCAATCTCAAAATACAGCCCATCGGTAAAAAGCGCCTCAAACTGCACGCCCGTCAGGCGGCCTTTGGCAAGCAGCGCGCCGTGTTGCTTAATGCGAGGAATGGGATGCGCCGGGGCGTGCATGCCGCAAAACACCACGGCCTCGCCGCACAGAGCGCCGCACTTGGTGCCGCCGATGTAGAACACGTCGCACAGCTGCGCCAGCTCGGGCAGGGCAATGTCGCACTCATCGGCCGCCAGCGCATAGGCCAGGCGAGCACCGTCCACAAACAGCGGAATCTCATGCTTCTGGCACACCGCGTGAATCGCCACGAGCTCGGCCTTGGAGTACAGCGTGCCGTACTCGGTCGACAGGCTCACGTACACGGCGCCCGGAAACACCGTGTGCTCGTAGCTCTCGTTTTCGTAGAACACCTGGATATAGTTTTCGAGGTCCTCGGCATGCATCTTGCCCTCGTAGCCGGGGATGGTGAGTACCTTGTGGCCGCCAAACTCGATGGCGCCCGCCTCGTGGCAGGCGACGTGGCCGGTCTCGGCAGCAACGACGCCCTCGTACGGCGCGAGCAGCATGTCGATCACCGTCGCGTTGGCCTGCGTGCCGCCCACCAGAAAAAACACGTCGGCATCGGGGGCCTGGCAGGCCTCGCGAATAAGTTGCTTGGCACGCTCGGTATGTGCATCGGTACCGTAGCCGGGCTGCGGCTCCATATTGGTGTCGACGAGCGCCTGCAGCACCGCCGGATGTGCGCCGTGGGAATAATCGTTGTTAAACGCGAGCATGGCAATCCTCTCTTACCGGGTATCGGCCAGATGATTCAAACGGAGCTATTGTACGCCGTTGGGATAGGCAATACGCGCGGCAAGGCACTCAAGCGCCAGCACCAGGGCAAAGCCGCAGCTCACGTCACTCAAAAAGTGCGCCCCGATCACGATGCGGCCAAAGGCGACGAGCGCCGCGACCACAGCCGCCGTCCAAAAGACCACGCGGCGGCGCGACGGCTTTTCCTTAAAGGCCGCTGCGGGAAGCCCGGCGAGCATAAGGCCGATCGCCGCGTGCGCCGTGTGTCCGCTCGCAAACGACTTGAAGCCGTCCTTGATCACGCCAGCGGCAATATAGGCCCACTTGTCGGGGTTGCCGATCACCCACCACGGCTGAAAATTGAGCCCTGGCGTGACCTCGATCACGCGCATGCGCGGGCGCGACCACAGCGGCTTAACAATCACGTTGAGGATAATGGCCTGAGCGACCCACACGGCAAGTACCATCAACGCCCAGCGTGTGAGCTCGTCAGGCGCGGTGTCGTGCGTAAGGCGGTAGGCGATGAAGTTGGCTGCGATGACCAACGCAAACGTCAGCACCAGCTGAACGGCAATGAGTTTACCGCCAACCCGCAGGGACGAAACGATCTCGTAGCCGGCTAGGCCAACGTTGACGAGGATGCCGAGCACGGCGAGCCATTTGCTCCCCCCGGAGTCGGGACGCACCGCGCGCACGAGCATAACGCCCGCGACGCTCGCCGTCAGCTCAAACGGCAGCTCGCCGGCGGCCTCGATAAAGCGGCCGTACATGCTGCCGACGCTGAACAGCGCACTCGAGATCTGATAATCGAAGAAGCTGCCCACGCCCAGGCAAAGGGCAAGGATAACCGCGATAGCAGCGACGTCTTTCTTGTAGATGTACCCGAACATGCTTTCCTTTCGATGGAACCAGATTGCCCAAATGGGGCATTTGCAGCGTCGACCCGCTAGTCGTCGTCGCTCGCACCCAGCTGCTGCAGCAGCATGAGCGCCGCGGCCACGGGGCCGGTGCCGTCGTTGGCGTCGAGGCCGCGACCCAGGCCGCTGCCCGCGCCGGCACCCGCCTTGTAGGGCACCGACAGCTTGCGGCTCTTGGGGAAGTTCACCGCGCCATAGCGGGTCTTAAGCTCAAAGGCCACCTTCTTGGGCACGTCTACGCCCAAAAACGTGATGCGGCCGCCACTGAGCGTGACGCTCTCGAGCCCCAGACGCTCGCCGCGGATACGGATGCGCGCGCGGTTGAACAGGTTGAGTCCCGCCAACGGCAGCTCACCATGCGCGGCCTCGGTCTCTTCCTGCACCTCGTCGATGCTCTCCAGGTCCTCGGCCGCCGCGAGCTTACGGTACACGAGCACGCGCTGATCCACCGCCGGCAGGTACTCCTCGGACAAGAAGTAGTCGGCCGGCAGGTTAATACCCACGCTCGCCGCCTCCACGCCGGCGTCGTCATCGCCGCGCGCCTCGGCCACGGCCTGGCCCAACATCTGCGTAAACAGGTCAAAGCCCACGCTCGACAGGTTGCCGTGCTGCTCGGCGCCCATAAGCGAGCCGGCACCGCGAATCTCCAGGTCGCGCATGGCGATGCGCATGCCGCTGCCCAGGTCCTGGAACTCGGAAAGTGCGGTCAGGCGCGCCGTGGCCTCCTCGGTGAGTGGCAGCTCGCCCGGGAACATAAAGTACGCGTAGGCCTGCGTGGCAGAGCGGCCCACGCGGCCCTTGAGCTGGTAGAGCTGCGCCAGGCCCAGACGCTGCGAATCCTCGATGATGAGCGTGTTGGCGGTCGCGTTGTCGATGCCGCTCTCCACGATGGTCGTGGCGATGAGCACGTCGATCTTTTTGGTCGCGAACTCGATCATCACGTCCTCGACCTCGCGCGGGCTCATCTTGCCGTGCGCCACGCCCACGCGCGCCTCGGGCGCGGCCTCGTGCACGCGCGCCACGGCATCGTCGATGGTCTTGACGCGGTTGGACACGTAGTACACCTGGCCGCCGCGACCCACCTCCAGGCGAATCGCCGCGCTCACCACATCGGGGTCGTACTCCCCCACGTGCACGATCACGGGGCGACGCCCGGTGGGCGGCGTGGTGATCAGGCTCATGTCGCGCACGCCGCTCGTGGCCATCTGCATGGTTCGCGGAATCGGCGTTGCCGAAAGCGTGAGCACGTCAATCTGCTCGCGCAGGTTCTTGAGCTGCTCCTTGTGCTGCACGCCAAAGCGCTGCTCCTCGTCGATGATCACCAGGCCCAGGTTCTTGGGGTTCACGTCGGCCGAAAGCAGACGATGCGTGCCGATGAGCACGTCGATCGTGCCCTCGGCAAACGCCTTGAGCGCGCGCTTTTGCTGCGCCGGGGTGCGGAAGCGGCTGAGCACCTCGACCTCGAGGCCAAACGGGACAAAGCGCTCAAAGAACGTCTCGTAGTGCTGCTGGGCCAGAATGGTCGTGGGGCAGAGCACCATGACTTGGCGGCCGGAGTCCACGCACTTAAACGCTGCGCGCAGGGCGACCTCGGTCTTGCCGAAGCCCACGTCGCC
>DYAA01000127.1 GCA_019419405.1 Collinsella sp.
GCTCGCACACCGTCGTTCAGCTGCTCGAGGGCGGCTACCAGGTCGTCATCGTCGACGACCTCTCCAATTCCAGCGCTGTCGCCGTTGACCGCGTCAAGACCATCGTGGGCGAAGAGGCTGCCAAAAACCTCACCTTCTACGAGGCTAATGTGCTCGACCGCGAGGCCATGAACAAGATCTTCGACACTCACCAGATCGACCGCGTCATCCACTTCGCCGGCTTTAAGGCCGTCGGCGAGTCGGTGAGCAAGCCCGTCGAGTACTACCACAACAACATCGAAAACACCCTGGTGCTCATCGACGTCATGCGCAACCATGGCTGCAAGTCCATCATCTTCTCGAGCTCCTCGACCGTCTACGGCGACCCGGACAACCCGCCCGTCACCGAGGAAGACCCCAAGAAGCCCGCAACCAACCCCTATGGCTGGACCAAGTGGATGATCGAGCAGATCCTTATGGACGTTCACACCGCCGACCCCGAGTGGGACGTTGTGCTGCTCCGCTACTTCAACCCCATCGGCGCCCATCCGTCGGGCCTGATCGGCGAGGACCCCAAGGGCATCCCCAACAACCTGGTGCCCTATGTCGCGCAGGTTGCCGTGGGCAAGCTCGAGGCCGTTCAGGTCTTTGGCAATGACTACCCCACTCCCGACGGCACCGGCGTGCGCGACTATATCCACGTTTGCGACCTGGCCTCGGGCCACGTTGCCGCCCTCAACTGGATGAACGGCAAGACCGGCGTCGAGATCTTTAACCTGGGCACCGGCACCGGTACCTCGGTGCTCGAGGTCGTCGCCGCCTTCTCCAAGGCCTGCGGCAAGGAGCTGCCCTATGTGATTCGCGAGCGCCGCGCCGGCGATATCGCCGCCAACTGGTGCGATGCCTCAAAGGCCGAGCGCATGATGGGCTGGAAGGCTCAGTACAACATCGCGGACATGTGCCGCGATAGCTGGAACTGGCAGAGCCACAACCCCAACGGCTTCGCCGACGCCGAGTAGCAAAAACCTACATACCACTCTTGCCCCGATCTCACGTTGTGAGGTCGGGGCCTTTTCATGGCATGTAACCATTCGCCGAAAATCGACCAACTTTTTTATCTTGCCTGTACATGTTTAAACAACATGTTTTACAATAGGCATATCGAATCAGAACATCGGGGGCGGACTGCACATCCATCGGCAGGCCGACCCCACAACAAGAAGGTTGGTGAGCGCATTCATGGAGCGTGCAAGCGGCGTCCTCATGCCCGTCTCATCTCTGCCCGGACCATACGGAATCGGCGGCTTTGGCTGGAATGCCTACGACTTCGTCGATTTTCTCGCCTCGTGCAAACAACATTACTGGCAGATTCTGCCCCTTACGACGACCAGCTATGGCGATTCGCCCTATCAGTCGTTCTCGGCCCGCGCGGGCAACCCCAACTTTATCGACTTTGCCGAGCTTATCGAGGCAGGGTATCTGGAGCAGCGCGATATCGATGGCGTGTATCTGGGATCCGACCCCAGCAATGTCGACTACGGCGCTATCTTTGGCGGCCGCCGTCAGATTCTCGACCGCGCCGCTGAGCGCTTTGCTGCCGACAAGCCGGCCGATTTCGACGACTTTATCCAGGCAAACGAGGACTGGCTCATTCCCTACTGCGAGTTTATGACCGTAAAGGAGGAGTACGGGCTCAAGGCCTTTTGGGAGTGGCCCGAGGAGCTCCGCCGCCGCGGCGAGGCATCCAACAAGATCTGCGCCGCCCATCCCGAGCGCATGCTTTACCACCAGATGACGCAGTACTTCTTCGATCGCCAGTGGAGCCGCCTCAAGGCCTATGCCAACGAGCGCGACATCCTGATCATCGGCGACCTGCCCATCTACGTCTCGCGCGACTCCGTCGAGATGTGGGCCACGCCCGAGCTCTTTAAGATCGACGCCGCCGGCAATCCCGTCAGCGTCGCGGGAACGCCGCCCGACCAGTTCTCGGCCACCGGCCAGTACTGGGGCAACCCCATCTATGACTGGGATGCCATGGAAGCAGACGGCTTCTCCTGGTGGGAAGGCCGTATCCGAGCCGCCCTCGACATGTACAACATCATCCGTCTGGACCACTTCCGCGGTTTCGAGGCATTTTGGGAGGTGCCGTTCTCCTCTCCCGATTCGTCATATGGTTCGTGGACGCAGGGACCCGGCCTCAAGCTCTTCAAGGTGCTCGAGGAAAAGCTCGGCACGCTTCCCATCATTGCCGAAGACCTGGGCTTTCTTACCCCTGGTGTCATCGACATGCGCGACACCACGGGCTTCCCTGGCATGAAGATCCTGCAGTTTGCCTTTGAGGGCACCAACTCGTACTACCTGCCGCACAACTACATTGCCAACACCGTCGCCTACGTCGGAACGCATGACAACGAAACGGCACGCGGCTGGTATGAGGGAACGGCCACCCCGCGTCAGCGCGAGCAGGCGGCCCTGTATACCCACCAGCAGGCAGGCGAGTCCATGGCCGACGCGCTCAACCGCACCATCGCCGCCAGCGTGAGCGATACCTGCATCTACACCATGCAGGACCTGCTCAATCTGGGCAACGAGGCGCGCATCAACACTCCCGCCACCCTGGGCGGAAACTGGACCTGGCGTATGCTCGATGGCGCCATCACCCGCGAGCTCGAGCACAAACTCACCGACTGGACCGAGACCTACTTCCGCATCCCGTCAGAAGCCGAAATCGAGCTTCCCCAATAGGAGCTACCGCGCCCGATCCCACCCCACCGTGTGGACGCGACCGTTTTTCCCGCGCGAGGCCACCCCAATCCCCTCGCGCGGGCTTCTTTTGAATTATTGACATGTAGACAACTCACCACAGGAGGAAACATGCCCCGTATCGATCTTGCGGATCTTGCCGAGCAGTCCTTTGGAACTTCGCTCGAGCAACTCGATGACCGCCGCATTTACAAACTGCTGGTCAAACTCGTGCAGGAGCGCTCTGCCGCCTGCCCGCTCAACAATGGCAAGAAAAAGCTCTATTACATCTCTGCTGAGTTTTTGATTGGCAAACTGCTGATCAACAACATGATCGACCTTGGCATCTATGCCGAGGTTAAAGACCAGCTCACCGCTGCCGGCCACGACCTCAACAAGATTGAGGAGTTTGAGGTCGAACCGTCGCTGGGCAACGGCGGCCTGGGCCGTCTGGCCGCGTGCTTCCTGGATTCCATTGCCACGCTGGGCCTTACCGGTGACGGTGTGGGCCTCAATTACCATTACGGCCTGTTCCGTCAGCGCTTTGCCGACAACCAGCAAAAGGCCGTCCCCGACGAGTGGCTTAGCGAGCAGGACATCCTGATCGATGACGACCGCTCCTACACCGTCGAGTTTGGCGATTTTGCCGTCACCTCCAAGCTCGTCAACATCGATGTGCCCGGTTACGGTCAGCCCACCAAGAACCGCCTGCGTCTGTTCGACCTGGCGAGTGTCGACGACGGCCTGGTCCCCGGCAGCTCCATCGACTTCGACAAGACGAAGATCGCCAAGAACCTCACCTTGTTCCTCTATCCGGATGATTCCGATGAGCAGGGCCGCCTGCTTCGCATCTACCAGGAGTACTTCATGGTGAGCAACGCCGCCCAGCTCCTGATCGACGAGGCCGTCGAGCGCGGCAGCAACCTGCACGATCTGGCCGACTACGCCGTGGTCCAGATCAACGACACGCACCCCACCATGGTCATTCCCGAGCTCATCCGCCTGCTCACCACCGAGCACGACATCGAGTTTGACGAGGCCGTTACCATCGTGCGCTCCATGGTCGCCTACACCAACCACACGATCCTTGCCGAGGCGCTCGAGAAGTGGCCGCTCGCCAGCCTGCAGAAGGTCTCGCCCGCCATCGCCGACATCATCGTCAAGCTCGACGAGGTTGCCAAGGCCGAGCACGACGACCCGCGCGTCGCCATCATCGACGAGCACGACACCGTCCACATGGCCCACATGGACATTCACTTTGGCTTCTCCATCAATGGCGTCGCCGCACTCCACACCAAGATTCTGGAGGACACCGAGCTTCACCCGTTCTACGAGATCTATCCCGAGAAGTTCTCCAACAAGACCAACGGCATCACCTTCCGCCGCTGGATCCATGGCGCCAACCCCGCGCTCGCCAGCCTGCTCGACGATGTGATCGGCACCGATTGGCGCAGCACCGGCGACCTGAGCAAGCTCGCCGAATTCGCTAACGACAAGGATGTTCTTGAGCGCCTGGCCGCCACCAAGGCCGAGGCCAAGACCATCATGCGCCAGTTCATGGCGCTCGAGCAGGGTGTGACCATTCCCTCCAACGCCATCATCGATGTTCAGGTCAAGCGTATCCACGAGTACAAGCGCCAGCAGATGCTCGCGCTCTACATCATCTGGAAGTATCTCGACATCAAGAACGGCAATAAACCCGAGCACCCCATCACCATCATCTTCGGCGGCAAGGCGGCACCTGCCTACACCATCGCCCAGGACATCATCCATCTGATTCTGACGCTGTCGCAGTGGATCGCCAACGACCCCGACGTGGCCCCCTACCTGCAGGTTGTCATGATCGAGAACTACAACGTCACCGCTGCTGAGCGTGTGATCCCCGCCGCCGATATCTCCGAGCAGATCAGCTTGGCCTCCAAGGAGGCGAGCGGCACCTCCAACATGAAGTTCATGCTCAACGGTGCTTTAACCCTGTGCACGCTCGACGGCGCCAATGTCGAAATCGCCGAGCTCGTGGGCGACGAGAACATCTACACCTTTGGTGCCTCATCCAAGCAGGTCGAGCAGCTCTACGCCGACGGCAGCTATAACGCCGGCGCACTCTACCGCAAGCCCGGTATCAAGCTGCTGGTAGACTTTATCACCAACCCTGCCTTTATGGCGACCGGCAACGCCGAGCGTCTGCAGCGCCTGCACGACGATATCAAGGGCAAGGACTGGTTTATGGCCCTGCTCGACATTGAGGAGTACATCCAGACTAAGGAGCGCGTGCTGGCGGACTACGAGGACCAGGATGCCTGGATGCGCAAGGCGCTGATCAACATCGCCAACGCCGGCACCTTCTCGTCTGACCGCACGATCTCCCAGTACAACGACGAGATTTGGCACCTGAGCTAATTTCGTTTCCTTTACCCATCCTCTTGAAAGCGGAGTCGCGGCAACGCGGCTCCGCTTTTTTGCCCGCGTGTTGCCCGTGGCCCGCCTCGACAAAATCGTCTCAATCTGTAACACCTACTCGGCCAAAACGGCCCTACCTGTTACAGATCAAGACAAACCGGTCCTTTCCCTAGGGTTTATCTCAATCTGTAACATCTAACGTCTGAAATCCGCCCTTACTGTTACAGATCGAGACAAAAGGATAAGCCGGCTAATACAATCTCGTTCGGTGACGCATAATTTCTTTCGCAAATTGACAACCGCATAGCGGAACACGGCCCGCGCCCCGTCATATGATTTCTAGCGACTAAACAACAAATCACCGACGAAGGGGGCACGGGCCGTGTCTGCGAACATCGTATCAGTCGACGAGGAGTCGCTGCGCAACGACATAAAGAATCTGGTGAGGAGGACCGTCGAAGAGACGCTCAACGCTCTGCTCGACGAGGAGGCGTCCGAGCTCGTCGGGGCCGAGCGCTACGAGAGGACGGCGGGCCGGGAGGCCTACCGCAGTGGCCACTACACGAGGAGGCTCGTCACAGGCGCCGGCGAGGTCGAGCTCAGCGTGCCGAAACTCCGTGGGGCGACCTTCCAGACGGCCGTCATCGAGCGCTACCGCAGGCGGGAGACCTCGGTCGAGGAGGCCATCGTCGAGATGTACCTGGCGGGCGTCTCCACCAGGAGGATCGAGGACGTCTCCGAGCTCCTGTGGGGAGCGCCGGTGTCCTCCGGCACCGTCTCCAACCTCAACGAGAGGGCCTTCGCGTCCATCGAGGCCTGGCGGCAGAGGCCTCTCGACGGCGGCTACCCCTACGTCTTCGTCGACGGCATCTATCTCAAGCGCAGCTGGGGAGGGTCCTACGAGAACGTGGCCGTGCTGGTCGCCATCGGCGTCAACTCCGCCGGCGACCGGGAGGTCATTGGCTGCTCCGAGGGGTACACCGAGTCCGCTGAGTCCTGGCGCGAGTTCTTCTCCTGGCTCAAGGCGCGCGGACTCTCCGGCGTGCGGCTCGTCACCGGCGACAAGTGCGCGGGGATGCTCGGTGCGCTCGAGGAGGTGTTCCCCGGGGCCCGCTACCAGCGCTGCACGGTGCATTTCTACCGCAACGTGCTGGGAAAGGTTCCCGTGACCAGGCGGAAGGCCGTGGCGCGCATGCTGAAGGCGATCCACGCGCAGGAATCGCGCGAGGCATGCGGCAGGAAGGCCGGGGAGGTGGCGGACGAGTTGGAGTCGATGCGGCTCGGGGCGGCCGCGAGGACGGTGCGCGACGGGTTCGCCGAGACGCTTGCCTACACGGAATTCCCGCCGGAGCACTGGCGCCGGATCAGGACGAACAACGGGATCGAGCGCATCAACCGCGAGATCAGGAGGAGGACGAGGGTCGTCGGGACCTTCCCGGACGGCAACTCGGCCCTCATGCTGGTGACGGCGAGGCTGAAGTACATAGTGGAGCACGAGTGGGGCAAGAGGAGGTACTTGGATATGTCGAAGCTGGAGGAGATGGACGAGCTGAGGGGAAAGGCGGAGGGCTAGAACAGGACGGGGCCGAGGACGGCTAAATCAATTTGCGAAAGAATCTTGACGGTACCTCCGCTTATCTTAATGAAGCCATCAAGTCTGTAAATCGTGCAATCAGTTTAGATCAGTCTTATTCCAAATACCGTGTTACAAGGGCTCGGCTTAATGCGTTGAAGGGGGATATGAATAATGCATACATTGATTTTGATAAAGCAGTTTCTTTGCTGCATCCGACTTCCCCTGAATATCCAAAGCATCTCGCCGATATTGAAGCTGCTCGATTGCGTGCAGACTTTCTGTCGTCGAATAAGAGAATCGCTGACCGTGCTTCTAAAGAAATTGAAAATGTAAAAGCAAGTGTGTCAAGTAACGTTGAAATTGTTGGTCTATTTTCCGCCGTGCTTTCTGTGGTGTTTACCATGGCATCTATTACGGCACATTCAAAGCTGAAGTTTTTTGAGCTTTCATTTCTAGCATGCTCTTTGTTTGGACTGCTGATTACGGTATTTGCAGTGTTTTCTCTCATCTCGGGGCGGGACGAAAAGCTGTGTCGTCGCTTGATTATCTTTGGTATCGTTTTCGCCTTTATTCCGATTGCCTTGTATGGAGCCGTCCCTTTAATTGTTTCTTTAATGCCTGGTAAGTGAGCGGCGTGTGTAGCTAGAATCACTATATTCGACGGAGTAGTATTTCGGAGGTCGCGCAGTGGATTGCCGTGATTTTGATCCTCAGCTTTGTATTGTCCAGCTTACGGATTTTCATTTCGAAGAACTCCAGGGCAATTATCAAAAACGGGTAGACGATATCCTCGTGACTATTAAAAAGAGTATTAAGTCTGGAACCGTATTGCTGCTTGTTACTGGTGATGTTGCCCGAACTGGCAAGGAAAGCGAATATCAATCAGCAGCTATGTTCTTTGACTATCTGATTGAACAACTGAACCAACCTGAATACCAATTGAAAGTTTATATATTGCCGGGAAATCATGATTTGCAAGGCCCGTGTAAGTCTGTTGGGTGCTTTGCTGGTGCACAGTACGGTGTGGATATCGAAAATATGACGTCATTTTTTGAATTTGCAAACAAATATGACAACCGTTTTGTTTTTGGTCAGCCAGGGCCAATTGTTTTTGAGGTTGAGGGGACGAAAGTCTCGGTATCTGGTTTTAATAGTGCCCCCTTATCTACTCTTGACGGTGATGATAAAGGATTTCATGTATTGAGAAACCCTAATCGCTCTCTACTTGATAACACACCGGACTCAGGCCTTCATATTTTTGCTTCGCATCATGGCCCAGAGTGGTTCTGCGATAATGAGCGTATTAGCCTGGAGAATATGCTTGCCAACTGCTTTGACTTTGCGTTTACGGGACATGAGCATATGGGACAAAGCCGCTGCGTAGGTGGTTTGTCAGGTGAGTCCTGTGTCGTCGTGCGAGGAGGAACTTATTCACTTTGCGATGATGACCAGAGCTCCTATAAAATGCTACTAATTCGCTTTGGAGAGTTTGGCAGCTATGAATTTGCGGAAAGGGTCTATGGCTGGGAAACCTCTGCACAAATTCACACGCTTCTCGATGAGGCCCACTCTTATCGGCGTTATATAAAATCAAAAACGTACTTCAGACCGCGCCCAGATTTTGTGAACGAGCTTTTTGAAACTGAAGATAATTCAAGTGAATCATTTAAGGACTCATTTGTGTTTCCTTCTTTGAAAGAAGAGATCGCAACTGGCACAAAAGATGGTGAACTAAGAATTAATGATCA
>DYAA01000128.1 GCA_019419405.1 Collinsella sp.
CACCAATTTCGACCGCATTCCCGCCATGGCCGACATCAACGCGCGCATTGCCGCCGAGGCCGCGGGCGACGGGCTCGGCTACGTCTACATCTGCCAGAACAACACCATCTTTGGCACCATGTACCACGAGCTGCCTAACTGCGGCGACGTACCGCTGGTCGCCGATGTCTCGAGCTGCTTTTTGTCGCAGCCGCTCGACGTTGAGCGCTACGGGCTCATTTACGCCGGCGCGCAGAAAAACGCCGGCGCCGCGGGCGTGACCGTGATCATCGTGCGCGACGACCTCATCGCCGACGGCCCCGCCTTTGCGCAGACGCCGCAGTACCTGGACCTTAAGACCCAGGCCGCCAAGGGTTCCATGCTCAACACGCCCAACACCTTTGGCATCTACGTATGCGGCAAGGTGTTCTATTGGGTGGAGCAGACCGGCGGGCTCGCAACCATGGCCGAGCGCAACTGGGCCAAGGCCAACCTGCTCTATGACCTGCTCGAGCACAGCGAGCTGTTCCATGGCGCCACGCAGGCCGACAGCCGCTCCATCGCCAACGTCACCTTCCGCACCGGCGACGCCGAGCTCGACGCGGCCTTTGTCGCAGGCGCGGCCAAGCACCAGATTCAAAACGTCAAGGGCCATCGCCTGGTGGGCGGCATGCGCGCCAGCGTCTACAACGCCGTAACCATGGAAGACGTGCAGGCACTTGCCTCGTACATGAAGGACTTCGAAGCGCAGCATAGTTTGAGTCCGCGATCTAACTAGCCCGCAACGCGCGGGCCGACCAGCCACTTCAAACCACCCTGTTTAGATCAAAACCTGCTAAGGAGTTTTTCCATGCGTAAGATTAAGACCATCGACGACATCACCAAAGACGGCAAAGTCGAGTTTGGCGAGGGCTACGAGTTTGTGGGCACCGCCGAGGAGGCCGACGCTATCCTGATGCGCTCCACCGACCTGCACGGCTACGAGCTGCCCGAGGGCATCCGCGCCATCGCCCGCTGCGGCGCCGGCGTCAACAACATCCCCGTCGAGGAGTACGCCAGAAAGGGCGTCGTCGTCTTTAACTCCCCCGGTGCCAACAGCAACGCCGTCAAGGAGCTCGTCCTGGGCATGCTGGTGCTTTCGAGCCGCGGCGTCGTGCAGTCGATGAACTGGGTGCGCAACAACGCCGACGACCCCGAGATCCAGGTCGATGCCGAGAAGGCCAAGAAGGCCTTTGTGGGCCGCGAGCTCAAGGGCAAGCGCATCGGCGTCATCGGCCTGGGCAACGTAGGCTCCAAGGTCGCCAACGCCTGTGTCGACCTGGGCATGGACGTTTACGGCTACGATCCGTTCATTTCCGTCGAGCACGCGTGGGTGCTGAGCCGCGAGGTGCAGCGCGTGGGCACGCTCGAGGATCTGTGCCGCGGCTGCGACTACCTCACCGTGCACGTGCCCAGCAAGGCCGATACCATCGGCATGATCAGCACCGAGCAGATCGACCTGCTGGCCCCGGACGCCGTGCTCATCAACTACGCGCGCGAGACCATCATTGACGAGGACGCCGTCGACGCTGCCCTGCGCGAGGGCAAGCTCAGCTGGTTTAGCTGCGACTTTGCCACGCCCAAGACCGTCAAGATGCCCAACACGTTTATCACCACGCATTCGGGCGCCGGCACCGGCGAGGCCGAGGCCAACTGCGCCGACATGGCCATCAGCGAGCTCAAAGA
>DYAA01000129.1 GCA_019419405.1 Collinsella sp.
CGGCGCGATGGCAGGCTTTATGGGCATGGGCATGGCAGGTGGCATGGGCGGCATGAACGCCAGCCAGCTGTTCGCCGCCGGCCAGGCACAGCAGCAGGCCGTCCCGCAGCCGGCTCCGGCACCCGCTCCCGCACCGGCTCCTGCCGCTGCTCCCGCGGCCGGCACATGGACCTGCAGCTGCGGCGCCACCAACACCGGCAAGTTCTGCTCCGAGTGTGGCAGTCCCGCACCCGCCCCGGCACCGGCCAAGTGGTTCTGCCCCAACTGCGGCAGCGAAAACGGCGGCAAGTTCTGCAGCAACTGCGGAACGCCCAGGCCCTAGCCCCTCTATCTGGTAATTGGCGGGGGATCCGCCACCCCCGCATTTGCTTCTATGGGTTTCGTTCGATAAAGGAGGACACCATGAAGACAACGTTCAAAAAGTCCGTACTCGCATTTCTGACATGCGTCCTTGCGCTCGCCTTTGCCCTGACGGGCTGCAGCGGCGGCGGCAAAGACCCCAAGGCCAACTTCGTCGGCAGCTGGGAACTCTCGGGTGGAACCATGGAGGGCGAAGAGCTGACCGATGAGTACATGAAGATGCTCGAGGATTGGGGTGTGCACTGCGTCCTGATTCTCGATGAGGACGGTACAGGTGCCCTCGACCTGTTCCTTGAAGTCGTCGACCTTAAATGGGAGGCAAAAGACGCCACCACCGTAACCATCACCGCCGAAGACGAGTCGCATGACATGAAGCTCAAGGACGGCAAGCTCATCCTCGAAGAGGATGACGGCAATCTTGTCTTTACCAAGTCCGACAAGGACCTGTCCGGCACGGTGAAGAAGGATCGCGAGGCGGCCGAGAAGGAAGAAGAGATCGACGAGGCCGTCGAAGACGACGACGTCCAGAAGATTGAAATCTCCCCCGCCGTCACCGTTGCCGATGACGACCTGTGCACCATTACCATCACCGAGAAGTTCAAGGACGAGTGGGGCGACATCGGTTTTGTCGTCAACATCACCAACAAGAGCGACAAGGACCTGACCTTCTACGCCCCCAGCGGCAAGACCAACGTCAACGGCACCATGAAGGAACCCTGGTTCTCGGCTCACCTGATGCCCGGCACCAACGCCACTGAGGAATTCACGTTCTCGAACGGCACGCTCGATAGCCTTGACGACCTGGTCAACACGACCATCGGCATCGACGCCTACCTGACCGATTCCTACGAGGACGTCGCCTCCTACAGCGCAACCATCGCGTAGCGGTAGACCACGACAGCCGCGGATTGGCGGACACATCCGCGCACACCAGACGGGGCCGCAGGAGATGATCCTGCGGCCCCGTCGCTTTTATGCCGATGCGCAACGAGCGCTAGCGCTCTATGTTGGGAACGATGCTGCCCTCGGTCACCGCATGTACGGCCAGACGCATGATGTTGTCGTAGCCGGTCTTGCTCAGGATCTCCGAGATGCGGCGCTTGATGGTGCCCTCGCTCATAAACAGCTCGGCCGCAATCTCGCGGCGGCTTTTACCCTCGCAGGCAAGGCGCAAGATCGACAGCTCGACATCGTCGAGGGCCGCCGTGCCCGAGAAGATGCTCTCGGGCGGCTTGGGAAACGTGCAGTAACCCGCCAGCGTGGAGCGCATCACGGCGAACAGCTCGTCGATACCGACGTTCTTGTACACAAAGCTATCGACGCCCGCCTCGCGGGCCTGATCGACAAAGGTGATCTCGGGCATGCCTGTCATGATAATGATGCGACACTCGGGCAGCTGCTCCTTGATGCGTGCCGCCGCCACGATGCCGTTTGAATCGTGCTCGGTGCACACGTCCATCAGTATCATGTCCGGGCGCTCCTTGAGCGCGACACCCAAGGCCTCGGAGGCATCGGCGATCGCGGCAACGACGGTCATATCGGGCTGGTCGCCAACGGAGCGCGCCAGGCTCTCGCGCAGGATGGCCTGATCTTCGACAATTAACACGCGGATCATGAGTTTCTCCTTTGGGACGTGTCGCTAGCGTTAAGCGGAATGGATACCGTAAGCGTAAAGGGCGGGGTGGCGTGGACCTCTAGGCTGCCACCCAGATCTTGCGCGACATGCCTCATACCTGGGATACCCGTTCCCTCGCGATACGATACGGGGGCCGGGGACCCGTCGTTAGAAATCGTCATGTGCGCGACGGCGTCAGCATCCGTCCTCTCCTGCCACAAGCGCACATGGACCCGATGCGCCTGCGCATGCTTGGTGGCGTTGGTCGAGGCCTCGCGGATAATCTGCAAAAAGGCAGCGGCGA
>DYAA01000013.1 GCA_019419405.1 Collinsella sp.
GTTTGACGACTATCCCTGGAACCACGTGCTCTTTGGCGGTGTAACCACGGCCGCGCAGGACACCCTCACCATTGCCGAGCGCGTGGTCGAGCGTCTCTCCGAGCGCATCGACATCGTTACCACTACGGTGGGCGACGCCGCAAAGCTCGCCCCCAAGCGCATCGAGATACCCGGCCACATCGAACACCGCGCTTCGACCTCGCGCTAGTTTGTGTGATAATATATAGACAATGTCATACAGGAGGTATCCATGGCTGCGTCTGTACTGAGTGTACGAGTGGACTCGTCAATTAAAGATTCATTTGCCGAGCTATGCGAAGAACTCGGCATGACTTCGTCTGTAGCGGTCAATATGTTTATGAGGCAGATGCTGCGCGAGCGCTCGCTGCCGTTTGTTCCTTCACTTGGTAAAAACTCTGCGAGCGAAAACGTCGCCGCAGACATTTTGGATATTGCTCAGATTGAGTCCGCCGTCCGCGAGGCGGCCAGCCCGATTCCCGCCATCAAAACCGTGATTCTTTTTGGTTCGTATGCCCGTGGCGAGGCGCGTGTCGATAGTGATATCGACTTGCGTCTCGAAGTCGATCGCGAGCAGGGCTTTGGTCTATTCGCGTTGTCGGCGTTTGGTGAGGCGGTGCGCAAAGAAACCGGCAGGCAGGTTGACCTCGTCTCGAGTGATGATCTTGATGAAGATCTTGCCGCGGTAATCAAGCGCGAAGGAGTGATCATTTATGATCGCGCGTAAGTCAGACGGCCTCCGCGCCCAAGAGGTCTTGGACGCCATCTCCGAAACGAACGAGCGCATCAAGGCCTTTGATATCACCGAGAACCAGTTTCTGCATGCGAATGACGTGCGGACGAGGGCGTTGGCGGACTCCCTTTTGATGTGTGCGCTTAGGGTGACGGAAGAAGCGGGCAAATTGTCGGAACGCTCGCAGCGGCTTCATCCCGAAATCGAATGGCGTGGAATTATCGGCATGAGAAATTATCTTGCGCATGATTACGGCAATGTCGACCGCTCGGTTGTTTGGGATGCAGTGACGATGGAGTTCCCTGCGCTGGAACGAGCCTG
>DYAA01000130.1 GCA_019419405.1 Collinsella sp.
CGAGTCCATCCGTCGCTCCAAGGCCGTCGACCACCTGGTCGAGAACGCCAAGGTGACCGAGGTCGACGAGACCGCCAAGGACGCCGAGTAATTCTCGCCACCTTGCTCGCGAGCGCATGCATGTGCCCGTGATGGGGTAAAGTTATACACCGGTTATCCGGTTGCTTCGTACGGTGCCAGCCAATGCATAGCATGCGGGCACCGTACGTTTGTCTAGAACCACTATTGGTCCGTAAGAGAAATGGAGATGCGTATGATCGCTAAGTTCGATTCCGCCCTCGTGCCATACGTTATCGAGCAGACGCCGCGCGGCGAGCGCAGCTACGATATCTATTCGCGCCTGCTCAACGACCGCATCATCTTCTTGGGCGAGGAGATCAACTCCGTCAGCGCCAACCTGGTCGTTGCCCAGCTGCTGCATCTTGAGAGCCAGGATGCCGAGAAGGATATCTCGCTCTACATCAATTCGCCCGGTGGCGAGGTTTACTCCGGCCTGGCGATTCTTGACACCATGAACTTCATCAAGCCGCAGGTCTCCACCATCTGCGTCGGTATGGCCGCGTCTATGGCCGCCGTGCTGCTTTCGGCCGGCGCCAAGGGCAAGCGCTTCTGCCTGCCGCACTCCAAGGTCATGATTCACCAGCCCAGCGGCGGTGCCCAGGGTCAGCAGACCGAGATCGAGATCGTGGCCGAGGAGATCAAGAAGACCCGTCGTGAGCTCAACCAGATCCTGTCCGACGCCTCGGGCCAGCCCATCGAGAAGGTCCAGGCCGATACCGAGCGCGACAACTACCTGACCGCTGCCGAGGCCCTCGACTACGGTCTGATTGACCGCATTGTCACCTCGCGCGACCTCGCCGCGAAGGACGCCTAGGATGGCCGGTAACATGCAGGACGGCTTCGACGAGAACGGCAACCCCATCCGCTGCTCCTTCTGCGGAAAAGAGCAGGGTCAGGTTCGCCGCCTGGTGAAGGGTCCGACTAATATCTTTATCTGTGACGAGTGCGTCGCCGCCTGCTCCGAGATCTTGGAGGAGTCGCTGGCTTCGGACTTTATGGACGCCGCTCGCAACGGCAAGCTGCCGGGCTTCCTCAACGACCACGGCCAGGCTGCCGGTCAGCCTGCTGTAGATCCTGAGGCCGAGGGTTTTGAGCTGGAGGACGACGCTCGCCAGGTCATCACGCATGTGCCGACGCCGCACGAGATCTATGACGAGCTTTCGGCTTATGTCATGGGCCAGGAGGACGCCAAGCGCGCCATGTCGGTTGCCGTGTACAACCACTATCGCCGCGTGATCGAGGGAGGCGCCGCGCTTTCGGCCTTTGACGAGGCTGGCGGTATGGGCGGCCAGCTCGACGACAATATGGACGAGGTGGAGCTCGCCAAGTCCAATATCCTGCTGCTCGGTCCCACCGGTACCGGTAAGACCCTGCTGGCCCAGACGCTCGCGCGCATCCTCGAGGTGCCGTTTGCCATCGCCGACGCCACCGCGCTCACTGAGGCCGGTTACGTGGGCGAGGACGTGGAGAACATCCTGCTCAAGCTCATCAACGCCGCCGATGGCGACATCGAGCGCGCGCAGGTTGGCATTATCTATGTCGATGAGATCGACAAGATTGCCCGCAAGGCCGAGAACCTTTCCATCACCCGCGATGTCTCGGGCGAGGGTGTTCAGCAGGCACTGCTGAAGATTCTTGAGGGCACGGTGGCAAGCGTTCCGCCCACTGGCGGCCGTAAGCATCCCCAGCAGGAACTGTTGCAGATCGACACGACCAACATCCTGTTTATCTGCGGCGGTGCCTTTGTGGGCCTGGACAAGATCATCGCCGACCGCGTGGGCAACAAGGGCGTAGGTTTTAACTCCGAGATCGCCGGCCCCACCTCGGTCGACGAGAACGACCTGCTGCGTCAGGTGCTCCCGCAGGACCTCAACGCTTTTGGCATGATTCCCGAGTTCGTAGGCCGTACGCCTGTCGTCACCCAGACGCAGGCGCTCGACGAGGACGACCTGGTGTCGATCCTGACCGAGCCCAAGAACGCCGTGGTGCGTCAGTACCGCAAGATGTTCCAGTTGGAGGACGTGGACCTGGAGTTTGAGGACGCCGCCCTGCACGAGATTGCCCGTATGGCGCTCGCCCGCAAGACCGGTGCCCGCGGTCTGCGCTCCATCTGCGAGGACGTGCTGCAGCAGACGATGTTCGACCTTCCCAGCGAGGAGGGCGTCACCAAGGTCATCGTGACCGAAGCCTCCGTAAAGGGCGAAGAACAGCCCCAGCGCATCTACGGCTAAAACCTGTCAAAACGTTTTGTCGATAGCCTCCGACCATCCGCGGTCGGAGGCTATTTTATATATACGTAATAACCCCAACTACCTGTGTTATTCTGTTTGTTTGTTTAAGCATCAGCGAAGTCGTATCAGACTGAAGTAATCGATACCTAAGGGGAGGAATGTAGGCCCGATTTTCGTAGATTCCGCACGAGCCGAAGACCACGTAATGCGGTCTTTGAGCGAGCCCAGGACCTGACCGAGCGAAAATCGGGCCTACATTCCTCCCCGGCGGGACGGGAGAGATATATGGAAGAGATGCCCAAGAATTACGATCCGTCGACCAACGAGCCGGCGATCCTGCAGAAGTGGCTCGACGGCGGCTACTACAAGCGCCGTGAGGGCGTGGGCGACTGCACCGTCACCATTCCGCCTCCCAACGTGACCGGCAAGCTCCACATGGGCCACGCTACCGACGACTCCATCCAGGATGCCATCATCCGTATGGCCCGCATGCGCGGCAAGTCCACGCGCTGGGTGCTCGGCACCGCCCACGCCGGTATCGCTACGCAGACCAAGGTCGACAAGAAGCTCAAGAGCGAGGGCATCAGCCGCCTGGAGATCGGTCGCGACAAATTTGTCGACGCTTGCTGGGATTGGACCCACGAGTACGGCGGCATCATCGTCGAGCAGATCAAGCGCATGGGCTGCTCCGTCGACTTCGATAACGAGCGCTTCACCATGGACGAGGACTACGCCCAGGCCGTGCGCAAGGTCTTCTGCGACTGGTACCACGACGGTCTGATCTACCGCGGCAAGCGCATCGTCAACTGGTGCCCCAACTGCACCACCGCCATCTCGGACGACGAGGCCGAGTATAAGGACGAGAAGGGCCACCTGTGGCACCTGCGCTACCCGCTGACCGAGCCGGTTAACGGCCAGGACTACATCGTCGTTGCCACCACGCGCCCCGAGACCATGCTCGGCGACACGGGCGTCGCCGTCTCTCCGAA
>DYAA01000131.1 GCA_019419405.1 Collinsella sp.
CTATACTCGTCCGCATGGACATCAACGCACGCAACATAGCAACAACCGCCGCCGACGCGCCAACGACGCCGGCCGCTCCCGCGCCCGTCGTGGGGCGCTTCGCCCCGTCGCCCTCGGGCCGTATGCACCTGGGCAACGTGTTCAGCTGCCTGTGCGCATGGCTTTCGGCCCGCAGCCAGGGCGGCAGCATCGTGTTACGCATTGAGGACCTGGACGATCGCTGCAAGCGCCCGGAACTTGCCGCCCAATTGATTGACGACCTGGCCTGGCTGGGGCTGGAGTGGGACGAAGGCCCCTACTACCAGCACGACCGCCTAGACCTGTACGAGAGCGCCTTGCGCCGGCTGAAAGACGCCGGCCTCACCTATCCCTGCTTTTGCACACGCGCCGAGCTCCACGCCGCGAGTGCACCGCACGCGAGCGACGGCACGCCCATCTACCGTGGCGCCTGCCGAAGTCTTTCGGCCGAGGAGGTGGCCCGCCGCAGCGCCCTGCGCGCCCCGGCCACACGTCTGCGCGTGCCCACCGTCGACGACCTCGCAGACGACGTGATCGAATTTGTGGATCGCACGTACGGCGCCCAATGCGAAGCACTCGCCACCGAGTGCGGCGACTTTTTGGTGCGCCGCAGCGACGGCGTGTTTGCCTATCAGCTAGCCGTGGTGGTCGACGACGCTGCCATGGGCGTCACCGAGGTCGTGCGCGGATGCGACCTGCTGGGGTCCACGCCGCGCCAGATCTATCTGCAGCACCTGTTGGGACTGCCCACGCCGCACTACGCACATATTCCGCTGCTCATGGCACCGGACGGCCGCCGCCTTTCCAAACGAGACCGCGATCTGGACCTGGGCGAACTCCGCGCCCGCTTTGGCACGCCCGAAGCGCTGCTGGGCTGGCTCGCCGGGCAAACGGGCATCGCGCCGGACACCACGCCGCGCTCTGCCGAGCGGCTGGTCGAGCACTTTAGCTGGGACGTCATCCGCGCGCACCGCGAGAACATCACTGTAACGGCCGAGTAGCCAAATACGCCCCACCCCTACGCAACATCCCAAGGCTGGAGTTCGTCGCCCAGGCGAACGATGCAGTCGTAGAGCACGGTATGGCGCTCGGTCGGGTTGGCATCCCGATGAAAATGCCCGTAGTACCAGCGCTTGTAGTCCAAGCGGTCTTCCAACTCGTCAAAAAATGCCGTAAGTCGATCGACGGCGGGGCAATTCCAGCCGGGCGCCGGATAGAGCGTGGGCGAAAGCATGCGCGTAGAGCAGGTGTGGGTGACCACGTAGTCGACCTTCCAGCCCACGCTGTCGAGCTTCGTCCGTGCCTCCTCAAAGTTGCGCTCGTCCGGCAACTCCTGCGGCCACCAGCTGGAATACGGAATGCGGTATTCCTTGTCCACGCTCGTGGCGCCGCCCATGGTAAAGACCGTTGAGCCGTCGAGCTCAAAAACGTCGCCACGCGTCAGGCGCCGTATGGGGGAGGTATCCGACAGGCGCTGCGTCAGCCCACCGTGCCACAACTCCATGGGTCGCTCCGCCCAGTGGTCGAAACGTTCGTGGTTGCCGTCGACGAACAGCACGGTATAGGGGCGCGACTCCAGCCAAGCGATGTCGGCACACTCCTCGGCAGAGAAATCCCACGGAAAGCCAAAGTCGCCGGCAATGATGAGATAGTCGTCGCTCGTCAGGCTTTCCCCAAGATCCCAATCGCGCAGCTTTTGCATGTCGAGGCCGCCGTGAATATCGCCCGTCACATAGACCGTCATCGGATTACCACTTCCCTGTAAGTCGCTAGCCCACATTCTGCACGATCACTAAGCCAACCGTTCCAGCCCTTCCATCCTTTAGGACCTACCCCTCGCTCTTCCATCCACACGGGTCAAGCACCCAAAAAACCAGATCGAGCACGCCGCTGGTCATCATGGCACCGGCAAGGGCCATGCAAACATGCAGAGAACTGGCACTTCGGAGCACGTCAAATGGTCCCAGAACAGCCAGCAGCGCGACCGCCACGCCGGCCGCGCACAGCACAAGACACGGCCCTGCGTCCTTGACGCACTTCTTTGCAAGGTGCTTGGTGTTGCCACTCATCAATATCGAACTCCTTAGAGGGTCGTTTTTCAGATGCATGCCGCCGCGACGGAGCATGGCGGCAGGGTAAGTGTCACATATCGTGCGGACATCAATGGAGAAACCGCCTGCTCGACCAACCCTTGACGCCGTTTTGCATCGGTACCCCATCCCCCGCTATCGGGCTCTATTACTTTTTCCGCGAAGTGAGCGTCTGTTTTTGGACCCCTGGAGCATCCGCATTTTTCAACGGCATAAACGCAGGATTCTGGCATCAAAACCGCAGAGAACGGCGCCCTCAAAGTGTCAATGCTTCGGGGGTCCGATTTTGCTCGTTCACTTCTCGGGAAAAGTATTAGACCTCGCCGCCAACCATAAAGAATAATCCCCTTCCACACACCCAAAAACTCATCCAACATTAATCTTGGCTCAAGAATCGCTTAATCTATAACCTGCACTATAGAGTTCGACCAAGGGCGGGGCGGCACCGCGCAACGCAGGCCGCCGAACGCAACGCTCGCGCCCGAGCAGATCGCCTGGCGTCGCGCCCATCGAACGAAAGGACAGGTCATGGACGACCTCGAAAAAGTTGAAACCATCCGCACCAAGTGCAACGTGAGCTACACCGACGCCAAGGCAGCGCTCGACGCCGCCGACGGCAACGTTCTGGATGCCATCATTTGGCTCGAGTCGCAGGGCAAGACCCAGACCACGTCGGCGCATGCCGCCACCGAGTCCGCGCCAGTCGATGAGCCCTCTGCCGAGATGGTCGCCGCGCAGGCAGCCTACGAAAAGTCGAGCGAAAAGACCGACTTCTCCAAGAAGATGGACAGCGCGTGGGAGTACCTCAAAAAGCTCTTCCGCCTGAGTCTGGACACCAAGTTTATCGCCACGCGCCGCGATGCGATCATCCTCAACATCCCCATCCTGATTCCCATCGTCGCGCTGTTTGCCTGGGGCGCCACGATATGGCTGATGCTGATTGGCCTGTTCTTTGGCATGCGCTACCGCATCGACAGCGACGGCGACGTGCCCGGCAGCATCAACAACCTTATGGATAGCGCTGCTAACGCTGCGGACGACATCAAGCAAAATCTCAACGACGACAAGTAATCGCAGACGGGGGCACGCATGGCACGGATCCTGATCGTAGAGGACGAGGAGAAAATCGCCCGCTTTGTGACGCTCGAGCTGGAGCACGAAGGCTACCAGGTGGAACACGCCGCCGATGGCCGCACTGCCGTGGACCTGGCGCTGGAGCGCGACTACGATCTGATTCTGCTCGACGTACTGTTGCCGCAGCTCAACGGCATGGAGGTCTTGCGACGTGTCCGCAAGCACAAGGATGTGCCGGTGATTATGGTCACCGCGCGCGATGCCGTGATGGACAAGGTGGCCGGGCTCGATGCCGGCGCCGACGATTACCTGACCAAGCCATTTGCGATTGAGGAGCTGTTCGCACGGATCCGCGTGGCACTGAAGCGCTCGGAGGCCGTGCGGGCGGCTTCGGGCGTTGGCGGCGCCGGGGCCGGGGCGGGCGTAGCGAGCGGCACGGCCGCCGGTATCGCCACAATGTCCCCGGCAACCGACACGGCCCAGTCCGCTGCCACGCCCTCCCCCGCCGCACTTACCGTTGACTCGGTTGCGCTCGACCCCGACCGCCGCGAAGTCACGGTCGGCGGCTCGCCCATCGCGCTCACGGCCCGCGAGTTCGATGTCCTCGCCCTGCTTATGGCGCATGCCGAGACCGTGCTCACGCGCGAGCGCATCGCGCACGAAGCGCTGGGCTACGAATACGTGGGCGACACCAACAACGTCGACGTGCACATTGCGCACCTGCGCGCCAAGATCGAAGACGCCGGCAGCGCCCGCATCATCCAGACCGTGCGCGGGGTGGGCTATGTCTGCCGCGCGTAACACCGAGGCCAAGCGCGTCACCTCCATCGCCCGCGCCATCAACTGGGGCTATATGTGGCGCCGCTTGATGAGCTACGTCTGGCTCGATCTGCTGCTGATGGTGATTGCGGCAGCGATCCTCGTCTATGGATACAACCAGACGCTGCCCGACAGCGCGTTTACTGCAGGCTGGATTCCCGGCGCCACCGTTCAGGGCATGTCGCTGACGCCCGCGCGCGGCTGGGACCTGACAACGCTCACCTATACCGTCGAGCTTGCGCGTACCAGCAAGACCTTCCCCCTCACGCAGGACCTCGTCACGCTATGGCCTCTCTACCTTGTCGTTGTGGGTTGGCAGGTCATCAGCGTGCTCAACATGCTCGGCGGCGCGAGGCGCGTGCGCCGCACCATGGCGCCGCTCAACGACCTGGCCTTGCGCGTGGACGAGCTCGGCCGTATGCAGCTCTCCGGCGGCAAGATGGAAACGCTGGAGCAGGCCATCGAGCGCGCAAGCGTCGACTCGCCGAGCGTCACCACCGGCGACGCCGACCTGGCAAGCATCGAGGTCGCACTCAACCGCCTGCTGCGCCAGATGCAAGAGGCCAAGCTGCAGCAGATGCGCTTTGTCAACGATGCAAGCCACGAGCTGCGCACGCCCATCGCGGTGATTCAGGGCTACGTAAACATGCTCGACCGCTGGGGCAAAGACGACCCGGACGTGCTGACGGAATCCATCGCGTCCCTTAAAGCCGAAAGCGAGCACATGCAGGAGCTCGTGGAGCAGCTGCTGTTTTTGGCGCGCGGCGATGCCGGGCGCACGGTCCTGCGGCGCGCGAATACCAACCTGGCCGCATTGGTCGGCGAGGTATGCGAGGAATCGCAGATGATCGATACCGAGCACACGTATCGGCTGGCGTACGACACCACGCTTGCCAGCGACCCGCGCTGCGACGCGTCCGTCGACGTGGCACTCGTGAAGCAGGCCCTGCGCGTGATCGTGCAAAACGCCTCCAAGTACTCGGACGCGGGAACGACCGTCACATTTGGCATAGCGCCCGATGCGGGCATGGGCACGATCGACATAAGTGTTGAGGACGAGGGCATCGGCATGAACCAGGAATCCGCAGCTCACGCGTTCGAGCGGTTCTACCGTGCCGACAACGCGCGCGATGCCGGCGCGCAGGGCTCGGGTCTGGGGCTCGCCATTGCCAAGTGGATCGTCGATAGCCATGGCGGTGTCATTGGCGTGACCTCGGTCGAGGGTGTCGGCAGCCGCTTTACGATTCGCCTGCCACGGTAGGGATGCCCCTCGGCATAAATAAAGGGATAGGGCCACGCGGCTCTATCCCTTTTTGCTAGCTATAGCAGCTTGTGCGCTAGTCGCGGCACAGGTGCACGGCGAAGCCGGCGAACTCGCGCTTAAAGTACACGAGTTTGGTGCCGCCGTCGGGCAGCAGCACGCGCGACTCCTCGTTGACCTCGAGCCCGCGGTCGGCAAACCACTTCTCCGCCGCATCGATGTCGTTGACGGCAAAGCCGATGTGGCCCTTGGCGCCACGGCCATTCTGCTTCATGATCTCGACCAGCGAATCGTTAAAGTACGAAACCGGGGTCTCGATAACGGGCAGACCCATCATCGTCGAGAACAGCTCCGCGATCTCCAGGGCGTCTGCCGGGTCGGTGGCGTTAATGCCCACATGGGCAACGCGCATGCCAAAGAGCTCGACCGGATTGGCGTTCTGCTCATTCATACAGGTAGCGCCTACTGAGCCATGACGTCGAGGACGGCCTTCTCGGCAGCGACGCGGTTCATGCCGGTCATGAAGGGCACGCCGCTCACGTACGGGCAGGTAAGGCCCTCGGGGGCAACGGTGGTGGCGATCAGCAGGTCGGCGCCCTCGTCGCAAACGTCCTTGGCCTCGGAGATGGCGCACTGCACGATCTCGTACTTGTCGGCGTAACCGTTGGCGTCGAGCATGGTGGCGACCTTCTGGGCAACGAGCGTGGAAGTAGCAGCGCCAGCACCGCAAGCCAAAACAATCTTCTTCATAGGTAATGTCTCCCTTCATGGTTTACTTTAGGTAAGTGTACCGCAGCGAGCGATGGCGCTCGGCCTCGATGAGCTTTTATGCCAGTTTGCTCGCGCGCTGCGTATAATACATCTAGTACGTGTTGTCATACCGCTCGCTTTATGAGCGACTAAGGACCCTAATATGCCCGATTCCCGCACCCTCTGGACCGCCGTCGTCATCATCTGTATCGCCGTGTCGGTGTTCTTTAGCGTCAAAAAACGCACCACGTTTAAACGCCTGCAGCAGCTCATGGCCGCCAAGCAGTGGGACGAGTTCGATCGTTTGCTCGACGCCAAACTCACCAGCATGCTGTACCCGCGCTATAACCGCGACTACCTGCGCCTGAACTCCTATCTGCTGCGCGAGGACCACAAGCGTGCCGACGAGATGTTCGATTTGCTGCTGGGGCTCAACCTGCCCAAAATGCAGCGCGTCGACCTGGTGATTAAGGCCTTTAACTACTACGTTGGCCAGGAGGACCGCAAAAAGTCCAAGGATCTGCTGCACGAGATCCAAGGCTTTGAGGGCGGCCAGGCCGAGGCAGTCGCACACGAATGCCAACTGATGTACGACACGATGATCCTCAAGCGCCACAACGACATTCCCGAGCTGGAGCGCATGCTCGAGGAGGCCGGTGACGACAAGGTCAAGAGCTGCCGCCTGGAATACCTGCTGGCCCTGCAGTACAAGAACAAGGGCGACGAAGCCAAGTTTGCCGAGTACTTGGAAAAGTCAGGCCGGCACTCAATGGCCGTCAACGCGTAACGGACGGCTTGTGCTAGACTTCTAGTCTCACGGGGGCGTGGCGGAATTGGCATACGCAGGAGACTTAAAATCTCTCGCCGCAAGGATTGTGGGTTCGAGTCCCACCGCCCCTACCATGTGATTGCTTACGAGCCCGTGTCCCGTTGGGATGCGGGCTCGTTTCTTTTGGACGCCGGCGGGACTCGAACCCGCGAGGGGGCGAGCACC
>DYAA01000132.1 GCA_019419405.1 Collinsella sp.
AGGGGCGCGAGCGACGTGCGCCTGGTGCTCGAGATTGCCTGTACGCGTCTGGCACGTCCCGAGGCTGATTTAACGATTGAGGCATTGGCCGAGCGCGTGGCTCGCTTGGAGGCCATGGTTGCCAACGGCGCCGTGCCGGCGAGCGTGGCTGCTGCTCAGGCCGCCGCGCCTGCAGCATCCGTACCCGCTGCTGCCCAACAGCCGACGCTCATTTCGGGCGCTCGTGCTGCCGCTCCGGCGGCATCCGCTGCCCCCGCTGCTACGTCCGCGCGCCAGGGCGGTATGCCTTGGGACCGTGGTGCTGCTGTTCCGGCTGCCCAGCCTGCGTCCCGTTCTGCGTCCGTGTCAGCTTCCAAGCCTGCAGCGCCTGCACCTCAGCCTGCGCCAACTCCGACGCCTCAGCCCGTTGCGGCCCCCGCGCCTGCCACCGCTCCGGCACCTAAGCCCCAGTCCAACAATGCCGCCCAGGTTGCCGCCGCCGGTACTGCCGAGACGCCCGCGGTCGATGATGCCGGAGAGCTGCAGCGCAAATGGGCCGAGGTTGTCGAGCGTGTCAAGGCGCGTCAGGCTTCCTACGCAGGGCTTTTGCTCAACGCTCGCGCCACGGCCGACGACGGCTCCAAGCTCACGGTCTCGTTCCCCGCGGGCTCGACCTTTGCCATGAAGATGCTCGGACGCGCCGACACGCAGTCGGTGGTCCTGCCGACAGTCAGTGCGGTCTTCGGTCGTCGTACCGTCGACTATGTCCTGAATGGGGGTGGCACGCCGGCTCCTCAACATGAGGAGCATTCTCCATCTGCACGGGCTGCGGTATCTGCGGACCCGCAACCCGTGTCCTCGGCGGCCCCTGTATCCTCGAGCGCCAGCGCTCCACAGCAGCAAGCGACGCCGGTGATGGCACCGACCCCGTCGGCGCCTGAACCCGTTGCGCCCAAACCGGCTGCTCCGGTCCCCGGGCCTAAGCCCGCCGCCGCGCCTGCGCCCAAGTCATCCGACCTGGCTAAGGCCCCCTGGCTGCGCTCCGACAACCCCGCCGGCGCTCCTGCCACAGGCAAGCTCCCGACCGAGCCCGCACCCCGAGCGCCCGAGCGCGCGTCCGCTCCCAAGGCTCAGCCCGCCGCGCCGTCTGCGCCGTGGGAATCCGAGCAGGTTCCCTACGACGATGTCATGGTCGGCGGTTTTGCTGCCGATGCCGGCGGGGACGATCTGCCCCCGTTCGACGTGCCGGGTGCGGCGTCCGCGCCCAAGCCCGCTGCAACTGCCCCCAAAGAGGAGGACGCTCCTGCGGCTCCCTGGGAGTCCAACCCCGGCGCGGGCAGCCCCTTCGGCCATCAAGGCGCAGCCCCAAGCATCCCGCAGACCGAGGACGAAGCCAAAGCCCTCATCCGTAGCGTCTTCGGCCAGTCCACCATCTTCAAACCGGTGGAGTAGCTGTACGGGCGGGTATACTGCTCAGGAAGAGACTTCTTTGAACGGAGCGAGCTTATGATGTGGGAATATGTCCGCCTCGAGGACGATACGCAAGTTTCGTATTCCGAAGTCCGTGAGGACAACACGGTGAAGGTCGTTGTGGAGCGCCCGCGCGATTGGGGTTTTGACGCGGCGGAGTGTATCTTGCCGGCATTCAATTGGGTGTCACATGAGGGCTTTAGCGAAGCGGACCTCAAAGAACTCGATGATTTCGTGCGTAACAATGCCCCGCTCATCCTGCGTTTTGCCTACGAAGGCGGACGAGTCTATGCCTAGTCTCTTCCGACTCGGCCATATATCACTTTCTTTTGTCCGGGCGCATCTGTATTTCGGACATGTGTAGTGTGGTGCCGCGTATATCGCATTCGAGCAGACAAGCGCGTGACGGTCGGCCTAGGGTGCTGAGGTCGATACGATACGTCGCATGGCCGTCCGTGTACTCGACTTGCTCGGCGTTGACGGTTGCTCCGATTGTAAATAAAGAGCCCAGTTCGGCATCGACAATCTTGGAGTCCTTTATCTTGACCTTGAACTCTTGGTAGAGGGACGGGCTGTTGTAGTAAATGGTTCGGGTTCCGTCGGTGCACTCATCGGTCGCTTCCCATTTGACGACGGGCTGGTCCGAGCTGGCTATCAGTAGTTCTGCTCCAAAGGCTATGGCATGGGTGATGACAACCAGCAATGCCCAGCCGACAAAGAGATAGAGAACCACATATGCAACGGGGTGTTTTGAGCGGATGTTTTGGAGCGCGTCGGGGGCATTCATGGGGCACCTCCAAATTGCAATCTATGACAATCAAATTATACCCTGCCGCCATGTGCTCCGCCTCGAGCAGCGGTTTGGCATTTAGCTATTTAGTGGCACACATGAAATGCCGGATTCGGCTCTACTAGATTGAGTATGCGATATTATGCAACCTTGCATAATTCGGCCTTGCATAATCTTTGCGCGTGGTTTGTATTGGAGGACATGTATATCGACTGAGGTAGCGTGTCCGCCCCGCTTGCTTGCCCCGCGCCGTGGTACGATTTTTGAGTTTGAAAGTCCCGTCGCGCTCCGGCTGCCCTTGCAGCTTGTCGCGCGGCCGCACGTAAAGGAGCCATCATGGCCGGTATGAACATGCAGCAGATGATGAAGCAGGCTCGCAAGATGCAGGAGCAGCTTGCCGCCGCGCAGGAAAACCTTAAGTCCCAGACCGTCGACGCCTCTGCCGGCGGCGGTATGGTCAAGGTGACCGTTAACGGCGAGATGGAGCTTGTCAACCTCACCATCGACCCCGATGCCCTCGATCCCGAGGACGTCGATATGCTGCAGGACATGATCATGGCTGCCGTCAACGAGGCCGTCCGCGGCGTCAACGAGCTCGCCAACAAGCAGATGGGCGCCATCACCGGCGGCCTCAACATCCCGGGCATGCCGTTCTAAGACACGCATATATATGAGTGCCAACCATAGTCTGCAAAAATTGCTCGATGAGCTGGGCCGTCTGCCGGGCATTGGTCCCAAGTCGGCCCAGCGCATCGCCTATTACCTGCTCGAGGCCGATGCCGAGGAGGCCCGCCGCCTGGCCGAGGCCATCCTGGAGGTTAAGCAGGAGGTTCACTTTTGCAGCCGCTGCTTTAACTACGCCACGGCCGACGAGTGCTCCATCTGCCAGGATTCGATGCGCGATACCACTCGCATTTGCGTGGTGGGCGAGCCGCGCGACGTCCAGGCAATCGAGCGCACGGGCAGCTACCATGGCCTGTACCATGTGCTAGGCGGCGTGATCAGTCCCATGGACAAGATTGGTCCCGAGCAGTTGCACATTCGTGAGCTGCTGGCACGCTTGGGCCACGAGGACATCCACGAGGTCATCATCGCCACCAACCCCAATATCGAGGGCGAGACCACGGCGAGCTACCTGGCCCGCACTATCAAGCCGCTGGGCGTTGAGGTATCGCGTCTGGCGAGCGGCCTTCCCGTGGGCGGCGACCTGGAGTATGCCGACGAGCTTACGCTTGGGCGCGCCATCGAGGCCCGTCGCACGATTTAGGTGGCGAGCCTGCTCCTGCCGTATGTCTTCATCACGACGCACGGGGTAGCCATAATTTCCCCGTGCGACTGTAAGTTTGTTGTGCAACAAAGATGCTTTGTATCCGCTTATCGCATGGATGCTTCCACTCGCATCCTTAATTTGCCCATTCGTTGCGCAACCTTTTGGGTTCGCTGATACACTCAAATATGGATTCGAATGAATGCGCCGCTCCCGAGCGGCGTGTTTTTGTTGGAGGAGAACGCATGCGGCCCGGTGGCACTCAGACAAAGCGCGGCGCCGCGGTGCGCATGCGACGCCGACTGGGCTTGGCGCCGCGGGCGTACGCACTGCTGTCTTGCTCGCTGGTGCTGGTCATAGCTGGCGTTTCTGCCTATGGCATGACCGTGCCGTCCATGATGCAGGCACATGCCGCACGCGAACCGCGCGTGGGGCATGAGGTCAAAAGTGACCTGGGGACCACGACTGGATATGCTTGGGCAAGTGTGGTCGCGCATATTGTGTTTGGCACCGGCGACGCGGACGGCGCCGAGGCCCCGGACAACGAAGTCACGCTTGCCAATGGCAAAACCATCGTGCTCACCAACACCAAGATCATCGATCGGTTGTCCAACAATAGCGTGGCGGCAACGGTGAATAAGGTCGAGCAGCAGAAGGAGCAGGACGCCCAGCAGTCCGGAAAGCCCGGTAGCTCGGATACTTCTGGCTCCGGCTCGGATTCGTCGAGTTCGGGCGGTGGCTCTGGGTCGGGTTCCTCTGCCGGAGGGTCTGGAAACGGCGGCTCGACGGGCGGCAACACTGACAACGATGCAAACTCCGGTGGCCTTTCCGCTGCTGAGGAAGAGAGCATTCACAGCTGGCTTGTGACCAAGTACAACATGCTCGACGGCTATGTTTCTCGTGCCAATGACGTGGTCTCGACCTATAACTCTACGGGAGATCCCAGGCCGTGCGACAGCCTGGTCGGGGAGATGTTTGTCATTCGAGCCGAGTTCGGTCGTCAGACATTCTCGCCCCGGTCAAAGTGGTATCAGCAGTATGCCAATCTGTGGGGCTGTTACACCAACCTATGTCAATGGGTCGGCCATTACGGCGATGATGACGTCGCGCTCGGTAACTTCAACAATAACGTGGCGGCGCTTGCCCTATGATGACCGATCTTGCATCCACCACACCACAATCGCTCGGTCGCGATCCCATGGTCGGCCTGCGCCTGGCGCGTGTCGACGGGTTTGAGCCGGCCATTGCGCTCGGTCAGGGCGAACTGCCTGCCTATCTGCGTCGTTTTACGATGCTGTTTGCCGACGATGCCACCATGCGCCGTGGCGGTATCGGCCGCGTGACGCGTGCCGTCAACGCCCAAGGCGAGGCCGTGGCACTCAAACAGCTCATCTTGCCGACGCGCGATGAGTTTGACGACGATGCCGCTCACGAGGCGCTGGTCGCCAAGTTCAAGGCGGCGTTTCGCGAGGAATACGAATGCCATCGCGCCCTTTCGGGCCTTAAGGGCTTTCCCCGCCTCTATGGCTGGGGCGAGGTCGACGGTGTGCCTGCAATTGTCATGGAATGGGTCGAGGGCGAGACGCTTGCCCGCTTGCGTTCGCGACTTGCCGTGGACGATGCCGGACGCCTGTCGCCGCTTGTGGCGGCGCGTCTGGGTCGCGACCTGTTCGATCTGCTCTGCCGTATGAGCCTGGTGGGCGAGGGCTTTGTCCATCGCGATATCTCGCCCGCTAATATTATGGTGCGTACGGCGCGTCTACCGCTTGACCGGCAGCTTGCCGAGGGCACCTTTGACCTGTGCCTGATCGACTTTGGCTCGTCGCTGGCGCTTGAGCCTGCGTCGGCCGTGGCCGGTACCGGCGGCAAGGCGTCGTTTACGGAGCGCTATGCCACGCTGCGTCGCGCGACGGTTGCCTATGCCCCGCCCGAGATGCTCACCGACGATATTCCCGACCTGCGCGCTTTGCGTATGTCGCCGGCGATTGACGTCTATGCCGCGGCAAGCACGGTTTACGAGCTCATTGCCGGCATCGCGCCATACGAAGCCGCGCCGAGCACTTCGGGCACCTCGGGTTCGCGCAAAAAGACGCGCGACATCGCGAGCCCCTACCGTCTCAAGATGGACACGCGGCCCGACTATCCCATTGGTGCCCATGCGCCCGGTTGCGATTTGACGCAGCTGCTTCATCGCGAGCCCGATGTGGCGCTCGCCGCGGCCGAGCAGGCCCAGCAGCTGGGGCTTGAGCCGGATTCCGAGGAGCTACGCGATGCGCTGGCGTTTGTCGATGCCCAGCTGTTCAACGTGGTGATGGCCTGTCTGTCCAGCCATCAAAAAGATCGTCCCGAGCCGGCGGCGGTCGAGGCGGCGCTCTCGGCGTTTTGTGACCACTATGCGCAAAATGTCGGTCGTTCGCTCCGCGGCGAGC
>DYAA01000133.1 GCA_019419405.1 Collinsella sp.
CGTGATCGAAGATGCTTCGGGACGTTTGGCGTTTCTGCTGCTATCGAGCGGTGTCTGCTGCGTTTTACTAACGATGGTGTCGTTATCGCCCATCGGATTTGCCTTGGGACTTGTTGCTCCGTTTGCCGTTGGTGCCGCTCGGGATGGCTTTGAGAGCCGGCGCGAGCAACACGATGCAGAAGAGGCAATGCCCGAGGCGTTTACCGCACTTTCCATGTCGCTTGCCTCGGGACATTCGCTGGCTCAGGGCATGCGCTTTGTGGGCGCTCATGCGCAAGAGCCAGTGCATACCGAGTTTTTGCGGGTGGCGGCGGCGATCGATTGCGGCATCTCGGCGACCGACGCGCTCGATGACTTGCTCGTGCGTATCGACGCCCCCGGTCTTTCGCTTGTGACCTTGGCGCTTAAGGTGTCTCAGCGCACCGGCGCTCCGCTTGCCGACTTACTGTCCGAGGCGTCGAGCATGGTGGGGGAGCGCATTGAGCTCAAGCGCCGCCTGGATGTTAAGACGTCGCAGGCTCGCATGTCTGCGCATATGGTCGCGGCGATGCCGGCGGGCATGTGCGCGGTGTTGGTGCTGCTTTCGGCAGATTTTCGTCGCGGTCTTGCGACGCCTGCCGGCGCGGGCGCTGTGGTGCTGGGTCTTGCCCTCAACGCCGTTGCCCTGGTGGTTATCCGGCGCATTATGCGGGTGGAGCTATGAGCGCCCCGGTTGCAGTTGCGGCTTGCCTGTGCGCCCTGAGTGTATTTGTCGCGACGGGTTTGGATCGGGCGGATGCACGCAAGATCGCAGGGGCCTGCAAGCGCGAGGCGGTGCTGGTCGCTGCCGCGGGTCGCTCGGTGGTCGATGCTCTGACCGCGCGAGTGAAGGGCGCGGTTGGAGCGGGCGGCCCGGCGCGAGTGTCGCTCGGCGAAGTGTCCGAGATGATCGATGTTGTGCGCTTGGGTCTTTCGGCCGGTCTTTCGTTTGATGCGGCGCTTGAGATTTTCTGCGCCAACCGCCGGTCAGTGCTGGCTCTTCGCCTTGAGCGCGCCTGCATGGCGTGGCAGGTGGGCGTGGGCACGCGTGAGGACGAGTTGTTGGCCGCCGCGCGCGACCTGGACGTGCGAGCGCTCGAGACCTTTGCCATCACGGTGGGGCAGGCGCTCGCCCTGGGTGCCCCACTTGCCGAGACGCTGGCCGCTCAAAGTCGCGAGATCCGTGCGGCTCATCGCGCCGCGGTCGAGCGCGAGATCGAGCGTGCACCCGTCAAGCTGCTGATTCCCACCGGCACGCTCATCTTGCCGGCGTTGCTTCTGTCCATATTGGGCCCGCTGCTGGGAGCAGGCGGGATGATGTAGGGAGGAATACATGAACACGATGACTGACGCTGCTGGCAAGGTCCAGGGCTGGGCGTTTTGCCGGGCGGCACATGTTCGTCAGCGCGCCAAGGAACTATTGCAGGAGGAGAGTGCACAGGGTACCACCGAGTATGCCATCTTGGTCGGCGTGCTCGTGGTGATCGCGATTATCGCCATCGTCGCATTTAAGGGCAAGGTCCAAGATCTATGGAACGCTATCAGCGAGGGCATCAACAGCCTGTAGAGGGCGAGCGCCCCATCGGGGTGCTGCTGGTGTTTGCTTGCCTGACCGTGGCGATAGCGGCGGTGCTTTGGGGGCTTAACGCCGCGCGGCAGCAGCGTCCTGGGACCGCCTCCGATTTGGGCTCAGATTCGGCGGTGGCGTCTCAAAAGGATGAGCTGCGAGATGCGGACGATTCGGATGTCGCTGTCACGGCGCAAACCTTTCTGCGGACGCTCGACAAGCGGTCTGGCACTGCGACGGATTCGCCTGAGGGCAACGCGATTGCGGTCCGGCTTGCATGGTCCGAGGACCGACCGATGACCGAAGCGACGGCGGATATGCTGCGTGCCTATCGCGAGGTACCCACGGCGCAACTTGCTCTGAGCGGCTATCTCGACATCAAGGGAAACGTGTGGGGCGCCATCGTGCGCGACGAACGCGGCTGGGTCGATATGGTGACAATTGCCGCGGATGCTGGCGATGCTTCGTGTCGTCTGCGCGCCGTGCGCCTGAGCCCGCAGGCAACGGACTCAAAGGAGGGATCGTGAAATGCATGATGTCCTGCGTGAGGAATCTGCCCAGGCGACGGTCGAATACGCCATCGTCACGGTGGCGCTGTTATCGATCGTGCTGGCGATCGCGGGACTTTGGCGTGCCGGCACCGATGGGCGCTTGGCGGCGCTGGTTGAGCGGGCGGCATCCCATGGCGTTGCCTCGACGTCGGTTATCGACGCCGCTGCGGCCGCTAAGGACATCGCGTTGTATTGATGCCGCGCGCGAGGACCGGGCGCAGTCTACGGTCGAGGCCGCTTTTTTGCTGCCGACGTTTCTGACACTCATCCTTCTCGCGCTGCAACCGGTGTGCCTGCTCTATACGCGCGCGGTCATGGAGTCTGCCGCCGCCGAGACCGCGCGGCTCATGACCACGACGACGGCGGAGGACGACGATCTTAAGGAGTTCACCCGCCGCCGACTTGCCGCAGTGCCCAACGTTTCGATCTTTCATGCCGGCGGGCCGTTGTCGTGGGATATCGAGCTTGGCCGGGCCGGTGCGGGTGGCGTCTCGTCCGTGTCCGTTTCCGGCGAGGTCAAGCCGTTGCCTGTGATCGGTGCGTTTGCGCAGGCTATGGGTGGTACCGCCGAGGGCGGCTACGTTGAGCTCAAGGTCGATGTCTCGTATCAATCGCGTCCCGAATGGCTGGAGGGAGATTATGATTCGTGGATTGCTGCATGGGATTAGGCGCTGCCTGTTGCGGGTGACGCAAGGGTTTGCGGCCCGCCGTCGACCAGGCGCTCTCCGCAAACGAGGCGGCTTTATGGGTCGAGCCGGTGTCGATCTGTTTATCGAAGACGGCGCCTATACCACGCTTTCTTCTGCCGTGGTCATCCTAGTGGTGCTCACATTGTTGTTTTCGTCGACCGCGGCGATATGGAGCATGTCGCGTGCCGGGGATACTCAGGTGGCGGCTGATAGTGGCGCGCTGGCGGGTGCCAACGTAGTGTCGTCCTATCACACGGCTGCCACGGTGGTTGATGCGAGCATCTTGAGTCTGGGGCTGGCGGGGTTTGCCACGATCGGGACGGGCCTGGTCGCCATCCTCATCCCGGGTGCCGAGCCGGTTGCCGGCAATATGGTCGACACCGGGATTGAGATCATTAAAACGCGCAACAAGTTTGCCAAAAGCGCATCGGAAGGCTTACAGAAAATCGAGACGGCTCTGCCGTATCTGATCGCCGCGCGTGCCACGCAGGCGGTGTCGGCGCAGGATACCGATAGTGTGACCTATACCGGTACGGCGCTTGCCGTGCCCAGGACATCCGAGTCTGACTTCGCTGCGCTCGAGGGGTCCGAGATCTCGACCGATGCCATTAAAGACACATCAGATGATTTAGAGTGTGCGGCCGAGGAGCTGCGGAAGGCTTCTGAGGACACGGCGAAGGCTAAAGAGCGTGCTTGGCTGGCGGATTGTGGTGGGTCTGACAAGGGCTCGGTCGGCAGCTGTTCTTGCATGTGGGAGCGTGCGAAAAGCCTAACGGATCTCTCCGGTGTTCAAAATCCGCATTACTCATCGAGCGTTACGTGGGAGCCCCAAGTTGCCCTTGATCGCGCGAAGGACTACTACCATTGGCGTCTGACAAATGAGAAGCCCCACGGCTCGAGTGTCGAGATGAAGGCAGAGTCTGCGGCGCGTAAGGCGTTTTATACCTATGCGAGCGCGGAGGTCGATCGGGCGCATATAACCGAGAACGGAGACAGGGTTTCCTCCTATATTCCGCTGCTGCCGCGCAACTCTGATGAGGTTCGGGCGACGGAACTCTATACCGATGCGGTGTGGCCGACTAGCGTGAACGATGACAAGGCGTATCTGCATTACGGGACGACCTGCCCTAACTATAAGAAAGGGACGCCGAGCGGATTTGCTTCGGTTGCCGATTACGATGGACAGGATAAATGCAGCAAATGCCATTTTGGCGTTTTGTCGCTTGGTGCTGTTGCGGCGCCTTCAACCTCTATCGAAAACGGCTTCGAATATCACTTCGACGAGTTCAAAAAGGCCTTGGAGGAATACGTCAAATGTCGGAACAAAGAGCTTGAGCTCATGCGTCAGACCGAGGATGAGGCCGACCGTGCGAGCAATGCGTTTGACCAGGCCATTAAAGCGCTTTCGGGCGAGCGTCCGCGTATCGCTCCGCCCGGTCGCAACGGCGTGGTTGCCTTTGCGGTTTCGGGTGCCATCTCGAGCCCCGATGAGCTCAACTCTTCGTTTAACACGGCAGTCAGGCTTGGCGATCGCGGTGCCATCTCTGCCGCGGTGCTGGCGCCCGATGAGGCGACGGCGCAAAACAACGTGCTTTCGCGATTTTTCTCGACATTGAAGGAACGCTCGGGTGGCGTTGCCGGCGTACTCGATGGCGTCATGGATGTCTGGGGACGGCTGCTTGTGGGATACGGAGACATCCAAGGTTCGGCCGACGAACTTATGGACGAGATGATTAAAGGCCTAGGAGGGGGCAGCGGCGCGTTGGGCTCCATCGCATCGTGGCTCGGCGATACCGTTTCGGCGTCCGTGGCGGCGCTGGGTTTGGAACCGTGCGACTTGCGCCTGCGAAAGCCGGTGCTGACTGATTCCGCCAACGTCATTAAGAGCCCGGGGTCTGACATTGCTGGTCTCTCTCAAGCGCAAGACAAACTGCGAAGTATTCCGTTGGGCGTGACCGATCCCAAGGCGCTTTGCGAGGCGTTGGAATATCAAGTCGAACGCACCATCAGCGGTACGGTGTTCACGCTTGCGGAGATTCCTCTGCCCGGCGGCGGCTCCATCCCGCTCACCGTCGATGTCGCCACGCTGGTTGGCGCTCTGGGCGGTGGGTCGTAATGAGTATCCGCATGCGTCTGCGCGAGGAGCGCGCCCAAGCGACGGTGGAGATAGCAGTGGTTACGCCCGTTTTGCTGGTGCTGGCACTCATCGTATACAACGTCATGATCTATGCCAGCGCTGTCGCGCGCTTCGACCGCGTGGTGCCCGACATCGTGTTGGCGCACGCCGTGGCGCCGAGCGGGGAGGGCGACGAAAGCTCTGTCGATGCCTCGGCGACGGTCCGGACTCAAATTCTGAATGCCATGGAAGGCTATGACTTGCAGATCGAAGTGTCGAGCGAGCAAGGCGCGGAGGCATCGGATGGTGGCCTGCTCTCCCTATCCGGTACGTTTAGGACCTACACCTGCACCATGCACTATGAGCCGTGGCCGACTTCTCTCAGCATCGCTGGCGTTCCGCTGGGGGCGCCGACAACGTTGTCGCACGAGCGCGCGGTGACGGTCGATCCATGGCGTCCGGGGGTGGTCATGTGACCGCGGTCTCGTCCTACATCGCCTACGCGCGGGCACTCAATAGGCTGGGCTGGACGCCGGCCGAGTTTGCGGTGGCGGAGTCGTTTGCCGTGCGCCTGCGCGGCATGCTGGGACGGTGTCCGGTTGCCGCCAACGGTCTGCCGCTCGTCATGGCATTTCCACGCTGCTCTTCGGTCCATACGTGTTTTATGGCCTATCCCATCGATATCGCCTTTATCGATGCACGTGGCTATGTCCTCGTATGCTACGAAAACGTACGTCCCTGGCGTATGTGCTCCTGCCCCGGCGCCTGGGCCGTACTAGAGCGTCCTTCAATCATTGTTTCGACCCCTGCTCTCCAACGCGTGCCGGCTTAAGAATTGGCGACAGCGGACTTTCGTCATACGAAATTGGGTAAGATGGAGGAGAAGATGCATGGATGTTGAGATCCATCCCAACGCTAAAAAGCACCTGACAGAACAGCAGGTGCTTAGCGCTTGGCTTGCGGTTACTGAGTGCATTCGTCGCGAGTCGAAGGACGAGCCGCCGAGATGGCTTGCGATTGGATGGCTCCCAGACGGACGAAGCGTGGAGCTTGTCGCGGTCGAGCTTCTCCGTGGGTGGCTTATCATTCATGCCTTGTCTCCAGTCCAGAAGAAATTTTGGCAGGAGATTGAACGGGCTCGGCAAAGGGGTCGATGATGGGCAAGACGTATACGGCCGCTAATGGTCAGGTTGTAACGGATGAAATGATTGACGCGTGGTGCGAGTCGTACGAGCGCGGAGAGTTTCCGGATGGCGAACACACCGTTGGTGGGATCGTGCATGGACGGCCCCCACTCTCAGGTGAGGGGACGGCAACGCTGTCAGTCAAGATTCCTCTGGGAATGAAGGAGGCCATTCGTCGACGGGCGGCTGCCGAGGGGATGACGCCAAGTGAGTTTGCCCGTGCGGCTCTGAGCGAAAAACTTCTTGCTGCCGGCTGATGCCTCTGACGTGCCGATTTAAAGAACCGAGGCTGTGCTCAAAAACTTTTTTAAAATTCTCGGTTGACCGGAACGCGTCCTTGGTTATACTAATCAAGCCTTGAAACAAGGCACACCTCAAATGGCTGGGTAGCTCAGTTGGTAGAGCAGAGGACTGAAAATCCTCGTGTCAGGGGTTCGATTCCCTTCCCCGCCACCTTGAATTGACTAGGACCTCTGCAAAGGGGTCCTTTTCTTTT
This sequence comes from Collinsella sp., assembly GCA_019419405.1. Classification (GTDB taxonomy): domain Bacteria; phylum Actinomycetota; class Coriobacteriia; order Coriobacteriales; family Coriobacteriaceae; genus Collinsella. The sequence goes on from DYAA01000133.1 coordinate 6,622, forward strand.
ATATGGACCCTGCACGGAATCGAACCCCGTGAGGGCGCGGAGCTGAGGAAACGCGCAAGCGTTTGCCAGCGTAGCTCGCAAGGCGCGTAAGCGCCGCAGCGGTCCGTCCGCGCAGCGCGCGGACGCGATTCCCTTCCCCGCCACCTTGAATTGACTAGGACCTCTGCAAAGGGGTCCTTTTCTTTTATGTAGGGTTCTGCGGAAACTGCGTCCCAGAATAAGGGCTCAGAACGGGACACACTTTCCGGTGCCTGCCTTTGGCGCGCGTACACACCTCGTCGCACCATTCCGAGCCCGCCCGCCCCAGACATTCCTCCCACTTTCGCGTCACTTTGCAGACCGTTCGGTCGCCTATCCGCACACGCGGGTATACTCAAAACGATACTTATCCTATGCAATACGATGCGGGTTCGACCTGCATGATCCGAAGGGGGCAGTGATGGAGAGGATACTCGGCGTTAATCTCTCTGGCTGGTTTATTCCCGAGCCTTGGGTGACCCCGTCGCTGTACGCGGCGACCGGCGCATCCAACGCAGCCGAGCTGCAGGAGGCCATGGGTACCGCCGCTTACAACGAGCGCATGCGTCGTCATTACGAGACGTTTGTGAGCGAGGACGATTTTCGCCGCATGGCGCAGATCGGTCTCAATGCCGTGCGTCTGCCGGTGCCCTGGTATGCCTTTGGCTCACAGGAGTCCGATGCCTCCTACATATCGGTTGTCGATTACATCGACCGCGCGATTGAGTGGGCTGCCAAGTACGATATCCGCGTGCTGCTCGATCTGGCAACCGTGCCCGGTGGCCAGGGCGATTCCAACGATTCGCCCACCACGCCGGAGGCTGTCGCCGAGTGGCATTCGTCCACCAACGGCCGTCATGTCGCACTCGACGTGCTCGAGCGCTTGGCCGATCGCTATGGCGAGGCCGAGAGCCTGCTGGGCATTGAGCTGCTGGACACGCCGCAGATGAGCGTTCGCAAGAGCCTCTTCACCATGACGGATGGCATTCCTGCTCACTACCTGCGCAATTTCTATCGCGATGCCTACGAGCTCGTCCGTTCGTATATGCCCGAGGATAAAATCGTCGTCTTCTCGTCGTCGGGGCATCCCAGCGAGTGGAAGCATTTTATGCGCGGCGCCAAGTACAAGAACGTCTACATGGACCTTCACCTGTACCATTACCGCGACGAGTATGCGCTCGACATCACGAGCCCTCGCGGGCTGACGACGGCGATTTCGCGTAACAAGCGCGAGCTTAAAGAAGCGATTTCGACTGGGTTCCCCGTGCTGGTGGGCGAATGGTCGGGCGCGGCGATCTTTGCCAACTCGTCGGTTACGCCCGAGGGCCGCAATGCCTACGAGCGCGTGTTTATCGCCAACCAGCTGGCTTCGTTTGCGCCGGCTGCCGGTTGGTTCTTTCAAACGTGGAAGACCGAGAAGCGCATTGCAGCATGGGACGCCCGCGCGGCGCTCGGTACGCTCGAGCGCGGCATGATTGAATAGGTTGATATGACGCAAAACAGCGCCCATACGGGCAAACTCTATGTGGTCGGCACGCCCATCGGCAACCTGGGTGACCTGTCCCCGCGCGTTGGCGAGGCCTTTGCCGCTGCCGATGTCATCTGCTGCGAAGACACGCGTGTGACGTCAAAGCTGCTGATGCACCTGGGCATTTCCAAGCCGCTTGTCCGTTGCGACGAGAATGTGATCGCTAGCCGCGCTGCCGGCCTGGTCGACCGTCTGCTGGCGGGGGAGACCCTCGCCTTTGCCTCGGACGCCGGCATGCCGAGCGTGTCCGATCCCGGCCAGGCGCTGATCGAGGCGGCGCGTGAGGCCGATGTGCCCGTCGAAGTTATTCCTGGGCCCTCTGCTTGCGTCACGGCGCTTGTTTCGTCCGGCATTCCCTGCGAGCATTTTTTCTTCGAGGGCTTTTTGGGCCGAAAGCACGGCGACCGTGTGCGCCGTTTGCAGCGCCTTGCCGTGGTGCCCGGCGCACTCATCTTCTACGAGTCTCCACATCGCATCGTGGCGACGCTCGAGGCCGTGGCGGAGGTCTTTCCCCAGCGTGAGGTTGCCGTCTGCCGCGAGCTCACCAAGCTGCACGAGGAGGTCTTGCGCGGGCCCGCTGACCAGCTTGCCGAGGAGCTGCGTGCTCGCGGCGAGGTAAGGGGCGAGATTGCGCTGGTCATCGCGCCGCCGAGCGAGGATGAGGAGGCCGGTATCGTGCCGGTTGGCGCCGCGGCAGCGGATCCCGACGAGGCCCTGCGCGAGGATATCCGCGCCGCGCTCGAGGAGGGGGAGCCCGCGTCTGCGGTGGCCAAGCGCCTGTCTCAGAAGTATTCGCGCCGCAAGCGCGATGTCTATGCCATAGTGCTCGATATGCAATAGATGGAGGATATCCAGCCCTTGCGCTAGAATCATCCTCTGTATGCAACGTTTTTCTGGAGGACAAACCCCATGGATCAAAGCAAGCCTTCGTTCTTTATCACGACGCCCATCTACTACGTCAACGCCGATCCGCACCTGGGCACGGCTTATTCCACCATCATCGCCGACGTTCAGGCTCGCTATCGCCGTTCCGCCGGCTATAACGTCAAGTTCCTGACCGGCATGGACGAGCACGGCGAGAAGGTCGCCGAGGCCGCAGCCAAGCATGGCATGACGCCGCAGGAGTGGACCGACAGCCAGGCTCCGCACTTCAAGGAGCTTTGGAGCAAGCTCGAGATCTCCAACGACGACTTCATCCGCACCACCGAGCCGCGCCAGCATCATGCCGTGCAGTACCTGTGGGAGCGCATGAAGGAGTCCGGCTATCTGTATAAGGGCAGCTACGACGGTTGGTATTGCGTGCCTGACGAGACCTACTTCACCGATACGCAGGTCCAGAAGGGCGACGAGGAGTACGGCAGCGTTGGCCAGCACCTGTGCCCCGACTGCCACCGTCCGCTTGAGCGCGTGCAGGAGGAGTCCTACTTCTTTAAGCTTTCCGCCTTCCAGGACAAGCTTCTCAAGCTCTATGACGAGCACCCCGACTTTGTCGAGCCTGCGTTCCGTATGAACGAGGTACGCAGCTTTGTCGAGGGCGGCCTTAACGACCTTTCCGTGAGCCGTACGAGCTTTGACTGGGGCATTCAGGTCCCGTTTGACGAGGGTCACGTGACCTACGTGTGGTTCGATGCGTTGCTCAACTATATGACGGCCGTCGGCTACGGTGTCGACACCAACGAGGCCCGTGCCGAGCTGGCCTATCGCTGGCCCGCGCAGTTCCACATCGTGGGTAAGGACATCATCCGCTTCCACTGCGTCATTTGGCCCGCGATGCTCATGGCCATCGGCGAGGCCCTGCCCGAGCACGTCTTTGCCCACGGCTTCCTGACCGTGCGCAATGCCGAGACCGGTAAGGCCGAGAAGATGTCCAAGAGCCGCGGCAACGCCATCGCTCCGCAGGATGTTATCGACATGCTGGGCGTCGAGGGCTACCGCTATTACTTTATGACCGACGTGGTCCCCGGCACCGACGGCGCCATCAGCTTCGATCGTATGGAGCAGGTCTACAACGCCGATCTGGCCAACAGCTGGGGCAACCTCATTTCGCGCTCGCTCAACATGAGCGCAAAGTACTTTGACGGCTGCGCCCCGGCTAAACCGGCGTCTGCCGACGCGTTCGATAACCCGCTGGCAAAGATCGCCGATGGTCTGGTCGAGCGCTACATGGCCAAGATGGACGTGCTCGATTACGGCGGAGCCAAGGACGAGGTCATGGAGCTCATTCACGCCGCCAACCACTACATCGAGGACTCCGAGCCTTGGGCACTTGCCAAGGACGAGGCCAAGGCTGACGAGCTGGCGTTTGTGATCTACAACCTGCTCGAGGCCATCCGCATTGCTGCTCACCTGCTGATGCCGCTCATGCCTCAGACCTCTGCCGAGGCCCTGCGCCGCCTGTCCTGTGAGGGCGAGGCCGCGAGCGACGACCTCAAGGGCATTTGCACTTGGGGCCTGCTTGCCGGCGGTCAGCCCGTCGAGAAGGGCGATCCGCTGTTCCCGCGTCTGGCGTAGAGACCGCGCGAGCGCCATATCGGCAATTTGCTGTTTAGCTGTAAGGGCATGGCCGCCACGGTCCATGCCCTTTTGTTTCAAGACGCCGCCATCATGCTAAGGAGGCAACCATGACAACTTCGCCTTTGGCAAACCCCACGGCCACCAGGGAGCTGCTGGAGGAGTTTGGCCTTGCGACCAAGCATCGCCTGGGCCAGAACTTTCTAATCGACAATCATGTGATCGAACGTATCTGCGAGCTTACCGAGCTTGCAGGTGACGAGCGCGTACTCGAGGTGGGTCCAGGTTGCGGTACGTTGACACTTGCGTTGCTGCAGGAAGCGGCGTGCGTTACGTCCATTGAGGCCGATCCCGAGCTTGAGCCGGTGCTCGATGCCCACGCCGCCGACTATGCCAACTTCCGCTTTATCATGGGCGACGCGCTCAAGGTGACGCCGGAGCAGATTGAGCAGGCTGCGGGCGGTGAGCCGACGGTATTTGTCGCGAACTTGCCCTATAACGTGGCGGCGACGATCATTTTGCAATTTTTCCAGACGATGCCGGCGCTAAAGCGCGCCGTCGTCATGGTGCAAAAGGAGGTTGCCGATCGCATTGCCGCAGTGCCGGGCAACAAGACCTATGGCGGCTATACGGCAAAGCTTGGCCTGTATGCGCAGGTAACGGGTCGCTTTGAGGTGCCGCCGCGTTGCTTTATGCCGGCGCCACACGTGGACTCGGCCGTCGTGCGTATCGACCGTGTTGACGGTGTGGTGCCCGAAGGACTCGATCGCGAATTTGTGGCCCGCGTGATTGACGCTGCATTTGCTCAGCGTCGCAAGACCATCCGCAATTCCATGAGCGCCAACGGCTTTGCCAAGGACGTGCTCGATGCCGCCTTTGAGGCTTGCGGTATCGCACCCACCACGCGCGCCGAGACGCTCGGCGTCGCCGACTTTGTGTGTCTGGCTCGGGAGCTTTCCCATGACGCTTAATGCCGAACGCGTGACGTTTACCAAGAAAAAGAAGACGGTTGCTTGTCCCGTGCCCTTGGCACCGCTTGCCGACACACATGCGCATCTGCTTTCGTTCTGGGGCAAGGATGTGCCCGAGACACTCGTGCGTGCCAAGGCGGCAGGCATCGACCTGTTGGTGACGGTCTTCGACCCCATCGCCGACAAGCGCAGCGTGACGGACTATAGCGACTGGCTCGTGCGCGAAATTCTGCCGATGCAGGATATCCCGCAGATCAAGTATCTTGCCGGCGTGCATCCGTATGGCGCGCCGGACTATACCGACGACATTCACGCGCAGGTTGTTGCTGCGCTTGATGACCCTTTGTGCGCCGGTATTGGCGAAATCGGTCTGGACTACCACATGGACTATGACGACGATATCGCGCCGGCACCCCATAACGTGCAGATTGACTGCATGGCGCGCCAGCTCGAGCTTGCCGTGCGTCGTAACGTGCCGGTGGAGCTGCATCTGCGTCACGAGGACATGGACCAGGAGCGTACCTCGCACGTGGACGCCTACAACGTGCTTCGTGGGGTGGGCGTGCCCCAGACCGGTTGTGTGCTGCACTGTTTTGGCGAGGACCGCGCCACGATGGAGCGCTTTGTGGAGCTGGGCTGCTATATCGCCTATGGTGGTGCGGCCACCTTTAAGCGCAACGACGACGTGCGCGAGGCATTTGCGGCAACCCCACTCGATCGAATTTTGTTCGAGACGGATTGCCCGTATATGGCTCCGGAGCCCATCCGCGGTCTTGAATGCGAGCCCGCAATGATCTCCATTACGGCAAACGCGCTGGTTAACGACCGTATCGATCGCACTGGTGAGGACGCCGAAACAATCGCGCATGCCGCTTGGGAAAATGCCTGCAAACTTTTTCAAAAATAGTTCTTGCGTTCGCGGTGGCGCTCCGTTATTCTAATTCCTGCACGCGGGCGTGGCGGAATTGGCAGACGCGTACGGTTCAGGTCCGTATGGGGGCAACCCCATGAAGGTTCAAGTCCTTTCGCCCGCACCATTGATTGAAAGAGCTCCCAGCAATGGGGGCTTTTTTGTTATGTGCCCATCGCGGGGACTTGAACCTGTGAAGGAGCGAGCGTCAAGAAAACGCGGAGCGTTTTTAGCGAGCTGGCGAGTCCGCCGGCAGGCGGGCGAAGCCGGTGCGGATCCGCGAAGCGGATACGCGGACGTCCTTTCGCCCGCACCATTAAATGAAAGAGCTCCCAGCAATGGGGGCTTTTTTGTTATGCACGATCTCCTTGGACGGGTATCCTAATGGCAACGTGTGCCTATCAGAGGAGAGACCATGCTGTTTTCCGGTATCATCGCTGCCCTTACGAGCCTTTTGATTCCCATCATCATCCTGCTGCTGTTGCTTCCCAACGCCTGCTACGTCGTTGAGCAGCAGCACGCTGTGATCATCGAGCGCTTGGGTAAGTTCAATCGTATCGTCAACGCGGGCTTCCACGTGAAGGTGCCCGTGATCGACCGCAAGGCCGCCACGGTGAGCCTGCGCACCATGAAAAACGGTTTTGGCATCGACGTTAAGACCCAGGACAACGTGACCATCGGTCTTGAGGTCTCCGCTCAGTACCACGTGAGCTACGACATGGGCGCCGGCCCGGCAGATTCGGGCATCTACAAGAGCTACTACATGCTGCAGGAGCCCGTCGACCAGATGCGTGACTTCATCACCGACGCCCTGCGCTCTTCGATTCCTGTCTACACACTCGATGAGGTCTTTGCCAAGAAGGATGACATCGCCAAGGATGTCAACGCTACCGTTTCCGAGCAGATGGCCGCCTACGGCTTCACCCTCGTGTCGACGCTCATCACCAAAATCGCACTGCCGACCGAGGTTGAGAACTCCATGAACGACATCAACGCCGCCCAGCGCAAGCGCGCTGCGGCACAGGAGCTCGCCGAGGCAGACCGCATCAAGCGCGTCACCGAGGCGACCGCCGAGGCCGAGGCAATGGAAAAGGCGGGCGAGGGCATCGCCAACCAGCGCAAGGCCATCGCACTGGGTATCAAAGATTCGCTCGAGATCATCCAGGAGACGGGTGTCGGCAATGACGAGGCCAACCAACTGTTCATGTTTACGCAGTGGTCCGAGATGATGACGGAGTTCGCTCGCACGGGTAAAACCTCGACGGTCGTGCTGCCGAGCGACTTTTCGCAGTCGGCCTCGATGTTCGAGCAGATGCTGGCCGCCGGCAAAGTTCAAAACGATTCGAAGGAGTAGACGCGCGTGAAATACACCGTCGTTTGCGTCGGTAAGCTCAAGGAGCGCTTTTGGAAGGACGCGTGCGCTGAGTACACCAAGCGCCTAGGTGCCTATGCCAAGGTGGATATCCGCGAGGTGGCCGATATCGACCCGGCTAAGGCGGGCGGCGTGGATGCCGCGCGCGACAAGGAGGGGGCGGCGATTCTTGCCGCCTTGCCATCTCGAGCGCATTTGATCCTGCTGGCTATCGAGGGCAAGGAGCGCTCGAGCGAGGAGTTTTCGGCGAGGCTCGACGATCTTATGCTGCGAGGCAGCAGCGACATTGCCTTTGTAATCGGCGGTTCGGACGGCGTGAGTGATGAGGTGCGCGCCCGCGCCGACGAGATGCTCAGCTTTGGACGCATTACCTTGCCGCATAACCTGGCGCGTGTGGTGCTGCTAGAGCAGATTTACCGTGCCTGCAAGATCAGTCGTGGCGAGCCGTATCACAAATAGGTCGGCAATACGAAACAATGGCGTGGGACAATACCTTTCGTTTTGAGGAATGTGTCTGAAAGGACTATGAGATATGAAGATTGGATTTGTCGGTTTTGGCAATATGGCGAGCGCTATGGCCGATGGCTGGATCGCTGCCGGTGTAGCTGCGAGCGACATGTGCGCCTGCGCGGGTCGCTACGACGCGCTGGTTGAGCGCTGCGAGGCGCGCGGCATGGTCGCCTGCCACGATGCCGCCGAGGTTGTCGCCGCATCCGATATCGTGGTCGCTGCGGTCAAACCGTACATGATCGAGAAGGTATTCGCCCCGATCAAGGATGCTCTTGCCAAAAAGGTCGTTCTGTCGGTTGCCTGGACCTGGGACAGTGCCAAGTGGGAGCAGGTCCTGCCGGGCGTCGCGCATATCTCGACGGTGCCCAACACGCCGGTTTCGGTAGGCGAGGGCGTCATCGCCTGCGAGAAGGCTTCGACGCTTAACGACGAGCAGCGTGCTGTGGTGCTCGACCTGCTCGGTAAGCTTGGCGCTGTCGTCGAGCTCGACACAAGCCTGCTGTTTGTGGGCGGCACGGTGGGTGGTTGCGCTCCGGCGTTTGTCGCCATGGCAATCGAGGCCCTGGGCGATGCGGCGGTCAAGCACGGTATCCCGCGTGCGGATGCTTATCGCATTGTGAGCCAGATGGTGCTGGGTACGGCAAAGCTGCAGCTTGCAACTGGCCAGCATCCTGCGGCGATGAAGGATGCCGTATGCTCGCCCGGCGGTGCCACCATCAAGGGCGTCGTTGCACTCGAGGACGCCGGCATGCGCAGCGCCCTGGTCAAGGCAATCGACGCAACCCTCCAGTAAAACCGACCAAAAAAGGGACAGTTTATTTTGGCAGGTTTTTCCTGCGGTTTTGTCCTTTTAGCGAAAAGTGCCCCGCAACTGGCTCAATTCCAGTTGCGGGGCACTTGCGTTTGCCCAGATAAAACCGACCAAAATAAACCTGTCCCTTTTTGACAGGTTAGTCCCAGAAGCTGTCTTCTTCGTCCTCGGACTTGGGGCCGCGGTCGACATACATCTTATGGGTGCGCTTCTCCATTACAAAGGCAATAATCGCAAACAGCAGGATGCCGCCGGCGAAAAGGATGGCAAAACCGGTGCGGGTGCCAAACAAAAAGGAAAAAACTGCGTCCATTGGGTGCCTTCTTGCGTAGTTGAGTTGGGTCGTAAACGCTCATAAGTATATACTTGCCCATACATGTACAAGGTTGCAACCTAAATGGAATGTATATCGCCGGAGGATCTAATGCTTGATATCAAGTTTGTTCGCGAGAACCCCGATGCCATCGATGTCGCCATGGCTAACCGCCAGACGTCTTGGGATCGCGAGAAGTTCTTTGAGCTCGACGACGAGCGTCGTGCCGTCATCACCGAGGTTGAGGAACTTCAAGCCACGCGCAATGCCGAGTCCAAGAAGATCGGCGCCCTGATGAAGGAGGGCAAGAAGGACGAGGCCGAGGCCGCCAAGGAGGCCGTGCGCGCCGTCAACGAGAAGATTGACGGTCTGGCCGAGCGCCGCACCGCCCTCGAGCAGGAGCAGTACGACTTCATGGCTCACCTGCCCAACATTCCTTGCGAGGCCACGCCGTACGGCAAGGACGAGGACGAGAACATCGAGCGCCGTCGTTGGGGCACCCCGCGCGAGTTCGACTTCGACTTTAAGCCGCACTGGGATCTGGGCACCGACCTCGACATCCTTGACTTCGAGCGCGGCAACAAGCTCTCCGGCAGCCGCTTCACCGTTCTCGGTGGCGCCGGCGCCCGTCTTGAGCGCGCCCTCATCAACTTCTTCCTCGATACGCACACCAGCCGTGGTTTTAAGGAGTGGTGGCCGCCCATCGTCGTCAAGCGTCAGACCATGTTCGGCACGGGCCAGCTGCCCAAGTTCGAGGACGACGCCTATCACGTCTCGGGCGACAACTTCCTGATCCCCACCGCCGAGGTCGTGCTCACCAACCTGCACGCCGGTGAGGTCCTCGACGCCGACACCCTGCCGCGCCGCTACACCGCCTTCACCCCCTGCTTCCGCGAGGAGGCCGGTTCCGCCGGTCGCGATACCCGTGGCATCATCCGTCAGCACGAGTTCGACAAGGTCGAGATGGTCAAGTTCGCTAAGCCGGAGGAGTCCGACGAGGAGCTCGAGAGCATGACCGCCGAGGCCGAGTACCTGCTGCAGCAGCTGGGCCTTCCGTATCGCGTGATTAGCCTGTGCACCGGCGACTTGGGCTTCTCTGCCCGTCAGACCTACGACATCGAGGTCTGGCTGCCGAGCTACAACGCCTACAAGGAGATCAGCTCCTGCTCCAACTGCGGTGACTTCCAGGCTCGCCGCGCCAACATCAAGTATCGCGACCCCGAGAACTTCAAGGGTTCGCGCTACCTGCACACCCTCAACGGTTCCGGCCTGCCGGCTGGCCGTACCATGGCTGCCATTCTGGAGAACTACCAGAACGCCGACGGCACCATCACGATCCCCGAGGTCCTGCGTCCCTACATGGGCGGCCTCGAGAAGATCGAGCCGGTCGCGTAACTTGGCTGCATAGGCGATATGCAAGGGCGCTCCTTCGGGGGCGCCCTATTTCGTGCGCAGGTCCATACCATGCTGTGCGGACAGCTCAATAGAAAACACACGAACAACTGTTCTGTATGCAGCCATCTACCTGCTATGCTTTTGCTAAATAAGAGCGAGAGAAAGGGGACGCGATGGAGCTGTTTGATGATCGGGTGGTTTTGTTTGAGAGCGACGAGGGCGGGGAGTACCTGCTTGTGACGTGTGAGCCGTCTGGCATGGGTGGCCTGGTGGTTCGACAGACGAGCGAGGGGCCGTTGACGCAATGGTGCTACGAGGAGTCGCCTCATGTGGTTGAGACGTTTGTGGCGCACGAGGGGCTTGTGGCCCTAGAGCATTTCTATGGGGTCCAGACATCTAATCAGGTTGCTCGCATGTTGAGCATCTCGTTTGCCGATTATGATTGTGCCCAGCGGGTGAGATCGCTCCTGAGGGAACTTGATGCTAAGTTTGACGTGATCGAAAAGCCAATCGATCGTACGGGGAATGGCGGTATATGCGGAGCAGCATGACAAGACTGCGTTCCACAAAAAAGTTTGAAATTGTGCTTGACTCCAATAAGCTAAAGTGGTTTTATATGTCTTGCGCTGCGGCGTTACCTCAGCTGGATAGAGGGTCTGACTACGAATCAGAACGTCATAGGTTCGAATCCTATACGCCGCACCAATTGAACTTGAAGCCTCCGGCAACGGGGGCTTTTCTTTTTTGGAGACCAGACAGGGATTCGAACCTCGGTCGAGGCGCGAGCGTGAAGCGGACGCGGAGCGTCCGTAGCGAGCGGGCGAGCACGCCGGCAGGCGGGCGAAGCCGGCGCGGATCCGCGGAGCGGATGCGCGGAATCCTATACGCCGCACCAATTGAACTTGAATCCTCCGGCAACGGGGGCTTTTCTTTTATGGCAACACCGCATGGATTCGAACCTCGGTCGAGGCACGAACAACTTAATTATCACTCCGTAAAATTTTTTCTAATTGTCGCTTGACCCATCGGGGGCTCGCGTGCATAATAATCCGTGCGTTGCGGCGTTACCTCAGCTGGATAGAGGGTCTGACTACGAATCAGAACGTCATAGGTTCGAATCCTATACGCCGCACCAACTGAACTTTAAAGCCTCCGGTAACGGAGGCTTTTCTTATATGTCGACATACTTGAGGAGTTGCTTTCGCCGTGTTTGAAAGTATCGATTCGATCGACTGCATCAAATGAGTAAAAATCAAATTCGATAACTTTTTTTGAAAAAATGCTTGACCATTATTCAGTCCATGTGCATAATAATCAACAAGTCGCGGCGTTACCTCAGCTGGATAGAGGGTCTGACTACGAATCAGAACGTCATAGGTTCGAATCCTATACGCCGCACCATTTGAGATTAAAGCTCCCGGCAACGGGGGCTTTTCTTTTACGTAAACACCGCATTGATTCGAACCTCGGTCGAGGCGCGGGCGTAAAGAAAACGCGGAGCGTTTTTAGCCCGCGGGCGAGCACGCCGGCAGGCGGGCGAAGCCGGTGCGGATCCGCGCAGCGGATGCGCGGAATCCTATACGCCGCACCATTTGAGATTAAAGCTCCCGGCAACGGGGGCTTTTCTTTTGCGTCAGCTTGAGTGCTTTCGTCCAAAGGGACGATTTCCTGTCGACTCGTGTAAGATTCCGAGTAGATGTCGCGACTTATTCGCGACCACTCCTTCTTCAAGCGACCGATCAGGGTGATATTTCGTGGCAGAGCGTCCGACATACAAGCTCAGGTTTCTCGATCCCAAGAAGCGCTTTCCGGCGATGCCCGAGCAGCCTGCGGGACGCTCATATGGTGTGGTCTGGAAACTCTTTGGCGAGGATCAGCATGAATCTTGTTATGTCGTCGAATTCGTTGGCAAAAGTCGTGTGTCGCTTTTGGGCTACGTAAGCGTTTCGGGTGAGGTGTACAAGGTGGACCGCCCCGTTAGCGAGGCTCCGCTGCCCAACGATCCCGACATGGAACTGGTCCTTGACGAGTCGGATTCCAGTATTGGTGAGATTATGGTAAGGGAAGCCAACGGTGCAATGCACGCGTGCGCACAAACTTCCGGCTCTCCCGAAGGCCCCATGCGCGAGCAGTCCGACCACGCGACATGGAATTCGGCCCGCGCCCTTCCTTACGGCGAGTTCATGGCCTCGATGTTCTTGCGCTACGTGATATTTGCCAACTCCGAAAGCGCTATTGCGAACACGGCGGGCGTCGACGGTCTCGATGCGGACATGCAAAACGTTGTCGACAAGATCAAGCTCGTAAAGTTGCCCGAGCCGGTCGAGGTGTTTTTGGGCTTTAACACGGCACCGCTCCCCGATGCTATCGAGACGCTGCTTTACCGCGTTGACCATGCCGAGAATCCGAGCGGTATCGAGCGCTATGCCGCCGCCCTTATGAGCGAAATTGACTTGCCCCGCTTGCGCACCATCGCCGCTAAGTCCGAGATGAGCCTGGCTCGCATTGATCGCTCAAAGCTTTTCTATCTCAATTTTGATCGTAGTCTGCTGGACCAGGACGAAATTGACACGCTGCTCGCCATCGAGTGCCGTCTCAACCGCCTCTCCGGCATCCTTGAGCGCATCGGGGCCGGATTGGTTCCCGCGGCATCCTCGCCGAGCCTTGAGGGCTGCGCGCTCTTTGATGCGTGGCATATCGCCAAGACGACCAACGATGTTCCCCGACTGCTCGATACGGCCTCAAGCGATAACCCGTGGGGCAAACCGGGGACGGTGGCGTGTCAGCCGGGCGGTGAGTGGGACGTGCGCACCCGCTTCGCGCGTATCGTCGAGACGCTCAACGTGATTACGCGGCTCGACTATACCTATCGGGCAAACGTTGCCGAGGGGATTATGCTCGTTCGGTTTGGGCACTCTGTCGTGGATGCCATGCCGCAACGTGAATACGACGCTCAAGATGACGCCTGGCGCGAGCTGGAAGAGGACACGCGTGCGATCTGGGCCGCGGAGCACGATGCGCGCGTGGCGCTCACGCTTGCGGCGGCGTGCTTTGCCGCGGGCACCTGCATCACGCGCTGCTATGTGCAGATTGCTGCTCCCGACAGTGAGCAGGGCGAGCGCGTTGTCGCAACGTATTTCTTTGGGCGCGCGGCCTATCTGGCCGATTGCGTGCCTGTCGCCAAGGATCTTGAGAGCATGGACATGGACGATATGCCGTGCAAGCGTGTGCTTGAGGCGTATGAGTCAACTGTTCCGGAGACGATTGAACCTGCGGAGGTTCATGCTCGTCCGCGTGATGACCATCGCACGCTGCCGCCGGCGCTGCGCGATCTGCTGCTTGCCGATACGGCTGACGAGTTGGAGGTCATGGAAGAGGACGATGACCCATACGTGGCCCGTGTTGTTGAATTGCGCGAGCAGGCAAAAGTCGACCGTACGGGTGCTTTTGAAGGTTTTTCCCGTCTTGTCGAGGAGTTGGAGGCTAAGTGCGCCGTCGCCGAGCTTTTGGCGACAGGTCCGGTTCAAACGCAGTTTTGTGATAACCAGCTGGTACGCATGGTGCTACCGGTGTTGGAAGAAGACCGCTCTGTGCGAATCCTTCGTGCGCCCGATGCGCTGTACTTTGCCCAGCACGAGATCTGCAGCTTTTACGCCGAGCAAGAGGACTTTGAACGAGCGCTGCCCGAGGTGCGCCATCTTTACGATCTGGCGCGCTCGTCCATGCAATCGCACTTTGCGCTCATCAACGTGCTTGCGCGCCTGGAGCGCTTTGACGAGATTATCGAGGTGGCGCGCCACGGCCTACGTATTGCCAGCGATCGTTCTGCAATCGGCTACCTGTTCTATCGCTTGGCGTTTGCCTATTGGAATTGCGATCAGCTCGAGCTCGCGTTGGCGTGCTACCGCCTCGTGCCGCGCGGCGAGGAGTCAGGTAGCAACGCGCTGGAGGAAATGCAGGGCCTTATGAACGAGATGGGTGTCAATGAGCCGCCGACGTTCGAGGATGCGGTTGAAACCATCCGCAAGGCCGGGCTCGAGCTACCGCCGGTGCCCGCTGTGACCAACCAGCTGGCGGATGCTGCCGTGCAGCTGGTCGACAACGGCTTCTTTTTCCTGGCGCGTGGCTGCATCTTCCAAATGTGGCGCACCATGGGCAACGATGAGCTCGGCTCCCTCAATCGCTCGCTGGGGTAGTAGCGAAAACTGCAAGGAGGAAAGGCCACTGGACAATTAGAAAATTCCCTCTTGCCCAACTTCGACTGTTTGGTTACTATAAAACGGCTGTTACGGAGAGCTGACCGAGAGGCCGAAGGTGCTCGCCTGCTAAGCGAGTATGCCCCAAAAGGGCATCTGGGGTTCGAATCCCCAGCTCTCCGCCAGTATGACTTGAAAGAAGGGTCCCATTTGGGGCCCTTTTTTGTGCGGAGAAAGGAGGCTGGGGATTCGAACCCGAGAGGGCACGGGCGTTAAGCAAACGCGAAAGCGTTTGTAGCCCGTGGGCGAAAAGCCGCCAGGCTTTGAAGCCGGAGGGCATGCGCAGCATGCCCGGACATCCCCAGCTCTCCGCCAGTACGAACTTGAAGAAGGGTCCCATTTGGGGCCCTTTTTTATTATCAAGAAAGGCGGCTGGGGATTCGAACCCTCAAAAAATGAGGCGCCCCGTTGGACGCCTCATTTGGTTCGATGTGATATCGCTTTGGCCCTACACCTCAGGAGCCTTGGCTACGGTCTCGCTCTCGGCTGTGAGCGGTCGGTTGTCGATGCGGCGGCCCAGGCGGTCGAGCTTCACGAGCAGCCACTCGATGGGATTGGGCCCCGTTCCTTCCTCGTCGGCAACCAGGTCCATAACGGCGATCTTGGTGCCGTCCTGCTTAAGCGTAACGCTGCCCACCTTGTCGCCAACATGCACCGTGCCCGAAAGGTCATCGTAGCTAACCTTTTCGGTCACTTCGCCGGCGAGTGAGAACACCGTTGCCTGTGCGGCGGGGTCGGCGAGCGTGGCGTCGATCGTCTTGTCCGTCCAATCTGTCTGGCTAATGCGCGCCATGAGCGGGTTGCCGTTGGCGGTCTTCTCCTGCGTGTTGGCGATCGCGACCGTGACCTTGTGGCCGTAGTACCAGTTGGCAAGGGTGGCGGTATCGGTAAAGCGCTGGTCGGTGGTGGTGGAGTTCAAAATAACAGTGTAGATCTCGTTGGCCTCCGGATTGTTGGAAATAGTAAAGCAATAGCCCGCGTCGTCGGTGGTGCCGGTCTTGCCACCAATGTTTCCGTCCTGACCGAGCAAAACGTTGTGCGTGTCCATGGAATGCGAATGGTCTGAGCCATCGGCGCCCGTGACCTCAATCCAAGAATCCTCGCTCGCGACGACTTCACGAATCGTATCGTCTTTCATGGCTTCCTGCATCATCAGTGCCACGTCATGTGCGGTTGAGTGCATGTCGCCGGCCCACTCATCAAAGTCCAGACCGTGTGGGTTCTCAAAGACCGTGCCGGTGCAGCCGAGCTTTTTGGCGCGCTCGTTCATGGCCTTCACAAAGGTTGCCTCGGCGTCTTTGGTCTTGGGGTCGATCTTTTTGCCCACGTACTCGGCAAGCACGATGGCGGCGTCGTTGCCCGAGGGGATCATTAGGCCGCGTAGTGCCTGCTCCACGGTGAGCTCGTCGCCTTCGAGTAGGCCGGCAGTCGAGTTGCCTACGGTGGCGGCAGCGTTGCTCACCGTGACCTTCTCGTCCATCTTGCAGTTTTCGACGGTCAGGATTGCGGTCATGACCTTGGTGATCGAGGCAATCTTGACCTGCTCATCGGCGCCGCGTCCATAGTAGACGGTGCCGTCCTTGCCCATGACGAGGGCATTGGTTGCCTCGATATCGGGCAGGTTTTCTGTCGTGATGCCGCGGACGTCGGCGGTCTTGCCGCAGACGTCGTCGGTCGTGAGCACTTGGGCACCGGCAACAGCAGGTACGCCGGCAACAAGGGCGATGGCGCAGGCAAAGCCGGCGGCAAGCTGGGCGGGGCGTTTTGCAAAAGAGGTGAGGGACTTCACAGATTTCGCTTTCGACGGGATGGTCTCTTCTGGCACTAGAGTATATCGTTTGCCGGCGACGACGATCGTTGCGTGCGCGCATGGCCCGCATTCGTGCTCGAATGGGCGCAAGGGTGCTTAAGGTCGACTTAATCGCCCACGCTTGTTGTGTGTGGCGGGCGCCGCCTCGGGCATAATGGAGCGCGAGAGGAGCACGCATGAACGAGCGCATACTGGTAGTTGATGACGAGAAGGCCATCGCCGACCTGGTTGGTATCTACCTTACAAAAGAGGGCTTTGACGTCCAGATCGCCTACAGCGGGGCCGATGCGGCCAAGGCGATTCTGGAGCAGGAGTTTGATCTGGCGCTGCTGGATGTCATGCTGCCTGATATCGACGGCTTTGAGCTGTTGCGTACGATCCGTTCCAGCCATACCTATCCCGTAATTATGTTGACGGCACGCGATGCCCAGCAGGATAAGATCGAAGGCCTTTCGCTTGGCGCGGACGATTACGTGGTCAAGCCGTTCCGCCCGCTGGAGCTCATCGCGCGCGTTCATGCTCAGTTGCGTCGCTACACCAGCTACGGTAGCCGCGCGCAGGCGACCGAGTTGCCGACCCTCCAGCTCGACGGCCTCGAGATCAACCGTGACGCTCGCTCCGTGACGGTGGACGGTGCGCCGGTGCGCCTCACGCCCATCGAGTATTCCATCTTGCTGTATCTGGCCGAGCATCGCGGCAGCGTAGTGCCCGTGGAGGACCTGTTCCGCGCGGTGTGGAACGAGGACTTTATGCCCGGCTCCAACAATACGGTTATGGTGCACATTCGCCATCTGCGCGAAAAGATCGGCGACGATGCCCAGAAGCCGCGCTTTATCAAAAACGTCTGGGGCGTCGGCTACATAATCGAATAACGCCTTTGATGGTGGGGGAGTAGATATGACAAAAGACGATAGGCGGGCATTCGAGGTACCCGATCGACTCTTTGAATACGTAAGGGCGGTCGTTGACAACCGTGCGTTAGCGACGGTGCTGCTCTTTTTGCTGAGTCTGCTGCTCATCGGCATTGACAATATCGTTGGCATCTTGGCAGTTCTATTCATTGGCTTTTTGCTGATTGATCGATTCGAAATCGTTCGCCGCTGTGTGGTGATCGGCGGCGCCGCGTGGACAATTACGTTGGCGATCGGGTCCATGGCGCTTGGCGGTATTGGCGAGCCCGTATTCTTTGACGCCGGCTTTGTGTTCAACATGCTTGGATTTGTGCTGGCGCTTGCCGTGTGCGTCCTGTTCTTCTGCGGACGCGCCCTGTACTACCAGGGTTACGAGCAGGGCGAGCTGCACGCCGACCGCGTGATTGCCGCCCGCATTCAGGACCGTCTGATCGATAACCCCGACACATGGGACAACATTGACGGCGACTTCCTCGAGGTCGAGGGCGCGCTCAACCGGGCGCGCGATTGCGAGCGTAGGGTTCAACAAGCCCTGCGTGACGAATCCCACCGCAAAGATGACCTGGTGACGTACCTGGCGCACGACCTGCGCACGCCGCTCGCCAGCGTGGTGGGCTACCTTTCGCTCTTGCAGGAGGCCCCCGATTTGCCGCTTGAGCAGCGCACACGTTTTACGGGCGTGGCACTCGACAAGGCCCACCGGCTCGATGCGCTCATCGAGGAGTTCTTCGACATCACGCGCTTTGATTTCCACGATATCGTGCTCACCCGCAGCTACGTCGATTTGGGGCTCTTACTGGCACAGGTGGCCGACGAGTTCTATCCCATTCTCAACGAACAGCATAAAGAAGCCCAGGTTGATATCTGCGAGGATCTGACGGTGCTCGTGGACGGCGACAAGATGGCTCGCGTATTCAACAACATCATGAAAAACGCCGTTGCCTATAGCTATGAAGGCTCGATGATCACGATTGAGGCCAGACGTTTGGGTAACGGCGGCGTGCGCGTACGATTTATAAACCAGGGCGATCCGATCCCTGAGCCAAAGCTCAAGGTGATCTTTGAGAAGTTCTATCGCCTGGATGCGGCGCGTGCGACCAATCGCGGTGGTGCCGGTTTGGGCCTTGCTATTGCCAAGGAGATCATCGCGGCACACGGCGGTACCGTTGCATGTGAATCGACGCCCGAACACACGATATTCACCATCGAGCTGCCCGCCGCATAGCTAGCGTGCCCTTACAAACACTTGACAATGTGCTCACGTGCGTATGAGCCGCGATTCCTACTATCGATACTGCTGAATTGATATCGATATGGAGGTGTGCGGTATGACGGCTGCTGCGGCTGTGGAGCCCACGGAGCTTGAAGAACTCATGGAAGCGCAGGCCGAGGCCGCGCATGAGCGCGAGGTTGGGGATGCGACTCGCCCCACGGCAGAGGATCTTGCCGCCTCGCCGACGCGCATCGACGTCGAGGGCCTCGACCTGTTCTATGGCGACCACCATGCGCTCAAGGACGTGAATATCAAGATCCGCGACAAGCAGATCACCTCGTTCATCGGGCCTTCGGGCTGCGGAAAGTCCACGTTGCTGCGCTGCTTTAACCGCATGAACGACGGCATCAAGGATTGCCGCATCGAGGGCAAGATTGCGCTCGATGGTCAAGATATCCTGGGCGATTGCGACATCTGCCGTTTGCGCCAGCGCGTGGGCATGGTGTTCCAACGCCCCAACCCATTTCCCATGAGCATCTACGACAACGTCGCCTACGGTCCTCGCGGTATGGGTGTGCGCGACCGCGCCGTGCTCGATGAGCTGGTCGAGGACTCCCTGCGTCGCGCTGCCCTGTGGGACGAGGTCAAGGACAAGCTCAAAGAGTCGGGCCTGGGTCTTTCGGGTGGACAGCAGCAGCGCCTGTGCATCGCCCGCGCACTTGCCGTGCAGCCCGACATTCTGCTGATGGACGAGCCGACTTCGGCACTCGACCCTGTGTCGACGTTGGTGGTGGAGCAGCTGGCCTGCGAGCTCAAGGAGACCTGCACGCTGGTGGTCGTGACGCACAACATGCAGCAGGCCGCGCGTATTTCCGATTCGGTTGCGTTCTTTTTGCTGGGTGAGCTGGTGGAGCACGCGCCCACCGCGCAACTCTTTAAGAATCCGTCCGATCCGCGCACCGCGGATTATTTGACGGGGCGTTTTGGCTGACGCTGTCTTTTACAGGTGCCTTTAGGGTTAAGATGCGGTCATATCGGCCGCAAAGGGGTTCAACATGATCTATTACGTCGAGGACGATGACAACATCAGGGATTTGACAGTCTACGCGCTGCGCAAGCAGGGAATCGAGGCCGAGGGCTTTTCGTGTGATGGCGAGTTTAAAGCTGCCGTGGCGCGACGGGTGCCCGATGCTGTGCTGCTCGATATCATGCTGCCCGACACCGATGGCTTGGCGATTATGCGTCGCCTGCGTGCCGATCGCCTGACGGCGACGGTGCCCATCATGATGCTTACCGCCAAAGACACCGAACTCGACAAGGTGATGGCGCTCGATGGCGGTGCCGACGATTACCTGACTAAGCCGTTTTCGCTCATGGAGCTTGCGAGCCGCTGCCGCGCACTGCTGCGTCGCGGCGGCATGGTCAAGCAGGCGAGCGATGTGCTCAGCGTGGGCGACATCGTGCTTTCGCCTAGCCATCGCGAGGTGACCGTTGCCGGCGAGCCGCTTAAGCTCACCCTGCGCGAGTTCGACCTGCTCGAGTACCTCATGCGCAAGCCCGGCGTGGTCTTTACCCGCGAGTCGTTGCTGCAGAGCGTGTGGGGCTGGGACTTCGACGGCGGTTCGCGCACCGTTGACGTGCACGTGCAGACGCTTCGCCAAAAACTGGGCGAGCATGCCAGCGCCATCGAGACCGTGCGCGGCGTGGGTTATCGCCTGGCCGAGCCTTCTGCCGGTGATGGTGCCGAAGGCGACGACACCGCGGCCACCGCATCGGAGGAGTAACCCGTGGTCTTCGCCCCCCAGGGAAAACATACGCTGTCGCACCGCGTTTTTGTGACGATCTTTGTCTGCGCCATGGCGGTTATCGTGGCGTTTACGGTGCTGGGTGCGTTCTTTGTGCAAAACACTTTGGCGGATGCCACGAGTGCCAATCTGGCGCAGGAAACCGAGCTCATTGCTGCCGCCCTCGACGAGCAGCAGGAGCCCATTCCGTTCTTGCGAAGCCTCGATCGCGAGGATCTTCGTATCACGCTGATCAATAAGGACGGATCTGTTGCCTACGACAACGAGGCGTCGCCTTCCACACTGCCCAACCATGGCGATCGCCCCGAGGTCATCGAGGCCTTTGAGAGTGGTTCGGGTTCCGCGGAGCGCGCAAGCTCTACACTCGACGAGATTATGCTGTATCGCGCCGTCACCCTTGATAACGGCCAGGTCGTTCGCTTGGCGCAGGCCCAGCCTGGCGTTGCGGCGATTTTGCTGTCGATGCTGGCGCCGATGCTGCTTATCGCAGCAGCGGGTGCAGTACTCTCGTTTTTTATGGCGCGCCGTGAGTCCCGTGCCATCATCGCGCCGTTGCAAGAGGTGGATTTGGATCACCCACGCCGTAGCTATGAGCACGCCTATGCCGAGATGGTCCCCATGCTTGAGCGCATCGAGTCGCAGCGCCAGGAACTCAAGCGCCAAATGGCGGTGCTAGCGGACAACGACCGTATGCGCCGCGAGTTCACGGCGAATATCACCCATGAGCTCAAGACGCCGCTTACGGCGATTTCGGGCTATGCCGAGCTCATCGCAAATGGCATGGTCGAGGGCGAGGACGACCTGCGCAACTTTGGCGGTCGCATCTATCGTGAGGCGGGCCGCTTGGCAGCGCTTGTCAACGACATCCTTACGCTGTCTAACTTGGACGAGGCCGAACGTGCAACTGAAGGCGAGGCAGTGCCCATTGGGTCCACGGAGCCTATTGAGCTCTCGCGTGCGATCTACGCGGTTGAGCAGCGTCTTGAACAGGTCGCCCGTCAGGTGAATGTGACGATAAGTCATGAGACCAAGCCTGTGGTCATCGAAGGCGTGTCGCGCTTGGTCGACGAGCTCATCTATAATCTGGCAAGCAACGCCATCCGCTACAATCGGCCCGGCGGTACGGTTACGCTGCAGTGCGGCACCAACGACAAAGGCCATCCGTTCCTCGCTGTCGCCGACACGGGAATCGGTATCGCGCCTGAAGAACAGGGCAAGGTATTTGAGCGGTTCTATCGCGTGGACAAGAGTAGGTCCAAGGCACGCGGCGGAACCGGCCTGGGGCTTGCCATTGTCAAGCATGCGGCCCTGTATCATCACGCCACGCTCGATCTATCGAGCGAGTTGGGCGTGGGAACCACCATTACGGTGGCGTTTCCCATACAGCAGGACGAGCCATTCGCATAGCGATACAACATAGATAATGATGTAGACGCCGCATTTGACTTTCGGGTGCGGCGTTGTTGTGCAATTTTACGATTGCTTCCGACATTTTTACAGGAGAGCCTGTTTCTTATGTATAGAGTTTGGTCTCGGTAAAAAGATGCGATAACATACGGACAGTTTTGTCAATCCGAACTGGGGAAATGAAAGGCAAGCTGCATGACCCTTCTCGAACTGTTCCAGCTGCTGAAGAAGCACCTCAAGCTGGTCATCACCCTTCCGGTGGTCTGCGCGATCGCCATGGGCATCGTGTCCTTCGTTGCGATGGACAACACCTATACCGCGACGACGAGCATGTACATTCTCGCCAAGACCGACGATAGCGGTCAGATGAGCTACAACGATCTCTCGGCGAGCCAGATGCTTTCCAACGATATCGCCACGCTGCTGGATAGCGATAGCGTTAAGAGCGGCGCCGCCAAAGAACTGGGCCTCACCGATTTGGATGACTACAAGGTGTCTGTTTCCTCCGAGACCACCACGCGTGTCATTACGCTTTCGGTTACCGGCACCGATGCCAAGGAGACGGCTGAGGTCGCAAAGGCCATTGCCAGCTCGGTGAGTACGGTCGCTCAGAACGTCGGCGCTGCCCAGAGCATCAACGTTATCGACGAGGCTAAGACCCCCGAAGCCCCCAGCGGCCCCAAGCGCACGCTGTATATTGCCGTCGCGTTCCTCGCCGGTATCTTTATCGCAGTTGCCTATGTCGTTTTGGCAGACATGCTCAATACCCGCATCCGCGGTGCCGAAGAGGCAGAAGAGCTCCTGGGTATTCCCGTTGTTGGCCGAATTCCGGCTATGAAAGGTGGTAAATAGGCATGGCTAAGGCAAAGAACACCGATAAGCTCGTTGTGCAGAATGCCGCCAAGACCCTTCTGGCCAACATCCGCTTTGCGAGCGTGGACGACCCCATTCGCACCATCACCGTTACCTCCTCGATTCCCAACGAGGGCAAGTCTACGGTTTCCATTAATCTTGCTCAGGCAATCGCCACGAGCGGCAAGAGTGTCCTGCTGGTCGAGGCTGATATGCGTCGCAGGTCCCTTGCCGATATGCTCGGCGTCCGCTCCCGCGGCGGACTCTATGCAGTCCTGTCCGAGCAGGTTTCTATCGACCAGGCGATTGTCGAGACAGGTCAGAAGAATTTCTACTTCCTCGATGCCGAGCCGCATATTCCCAATCCTGCCGACATCATCGTCTCCCATCGCTTTGCCAAGCTGGTCAAGGCACTGTCTGCTAAGTTCCAGTACGTCATCTTCGATGCTCCTCCGGTCGGCACCTTCATCGATGCTGCCGAGATTGCCAGCCTGACCGACGGCGCGCTGTTCGTGGTGCGCGAGGACTTTACCAAGCGCGAAGAGGCGCTCAACGCTATCGCCCAGCTTAAGAAGTCCGAGAAGGTCAAGCTCATCGGTACCGTCATGAATTACTGTGAGACCGAGACCAGCGAGTACTACTATTCTTACTACACCAAGGACGGTAAGAAGGTTAAGAAGGGCTCCGACGATCAGGGCACTTCCAAAAAGGGCATCTTCACCAACCGAGCAAACGTTTAGTTGATTAAGGCTGACCTATGCGTGACATTCATTGCCATATCTTGCCGGGTGTAGACGACGGCGCCGCCGATCTCGAAGAGAGCTTGGCGATGCTCGAGGCTGCCAAGCGGGCCGGTGTAACCAGAATCGTTTGCACTCCTCACTGCCGTGATCCCTATTTTGATTACGACAAGATGTGGGATGCCTTTGAGCTGCTGCGCGATAACGCTGACGGTTTTCCGCTCCAGATGGGCTTCGAGGTCAACCATCGAAAGCTCGTTGAGCTTGGTATCGATGCCGCGGATCACTTGCATTTCGATGGGACCAACGAGTTTCTGCTCGAGCTTTCGACGCATGCCGATGCGTATGCGTTTAGAGAGTACGAGAACACGATTTACGATTTGCAGTGCCGTGGCTACCAGGTGATCATCGCTCATCCTGAGCGCTATCGTGCGGTTCAAAAGGATGTAAGCGTGGCGGAGCGCCTGGTCGATATGGGCTGCAAGCTGCAGGCTTCGGCGGACTTTATTGCCGGCGGTCGCTTTGGTCGCGAGAAAAAGCCGGCACAGCGCCTGTTCGATCAGAACCTGTACAGCTTCATCGCGAGCGATGCCCATAACGTGGGTCATTACGACTGCCTGGCGAAGGCTCGCGCGAAGTTTAGCGTGCGCGGAGCTCATTTTCGCTAAAATCTGTCCCTAACGTTCGCATTGAATGAAAGGGCAGCCATGGATATCCAACTTAAGACGGGATGCTTTGATGACGCGGCGTTGGTGCGCCGCGTCGTTTTTATGGACGAGCAGGGCTACGAGAACGAGTTTGACGCTATCGACGAGGATCCGAACTGCATTCATGTGACGCTCTATGTAGACGGCGAGCTTGCCGGTTGCTCGCGCGTGTTTCCCGAAGAGCTTGAGCGTGCGGCTGACGCGGAGGCTCCGGTGTCGCCGGCGTGCGACTTGGACGAAGGCGTCGCGGCGGGGGAGACCTACATTATGGGGCGCGTGGCTGTGCTGCCGAGCATGCGCCGTCGCGGTCTGGCGAGCAAGATTGTCGAGGCCAGTGATACGCGCGCGCGTGATGCCGGCGCCAAGCTCATTAAGCTGCATGCGCAGGAATACGTGCTGCCGCTCTATGCCAAGGCGGGCTACACGCAGATTGCCCCGGTGGACTACGAAGACGAGGGCCAGCCCCATGCTTGGATGGCCAAGCGCGTAGATGGCAGATAGGGACGTTCCTTTCCTGCCGGCAGTCGGGGACACTCCTTGGCAATTGGCGTATCAGAGCGTTTGGACATACAGTTTTTCGATTCCGTATGTATATATGCGCGCTAATGGGTTATAAAATCTAAGTCTGGACATAGCAGGTCTGCGATGCGGCTCGGGCAACCGGGCCGTTTTTGCGGACGGGGGTAGCGCGAAAGGACTGCACATGCGTCAATTTAAGACCGAGAGCAAAAAACTGCTCGACCTCATGATCAACTCCATCTACACCAATAAGGAAATCTTCCTGCGCGAGCTTATCTCTAATGCGAGCGACGCCGTCGACAAGCTCAACTTTAAGAGCCTGCAGGACCCGAGTGTCAAACTCGACCAGGGCGACCTGGCTATTCGCGTCTCTTTTGATAAAGACGCCCGCACCATTACCATCTCGGATAACGGCATTGGCATGACCGCCGAGGAGCTCGAGCGCAATCTGGGCACCATCGCCCATTCCGGCTCCGAGGAGTTTAAGACCGAGAACGCCGAGCAACAGGGCTCCGATGTCGACATCATCGGCCAGTTTGGCGTGGGCTTCTACTCCGCCTTTATGGTCGCCAGCCACGTAAAGGTCGTCAGCCGCGCTTATGGCGAGGACACCGCTCACGTGTGGGAGTCTGATGGTCTTGAGGGTTACACCATCGAAGACGGCGAGCGCGCCGAGCACGGCACCGATGTCATCCTGACGCTGCGCGAGAACGAGAAGCTCGACGCCGACGGCGAGGCCGAGACCTACGATCGCTTCCTGACCGAGTGGGGCCTCAAGAGCCTGATTCAGCAGTACAGCAACTATGTGCGCTACCCGATTCAGATGATGGTGAGCAAGAGCCGCCAGAAACCCAAGCCCGAGGACGCCGGCGACGACTACAAGCCCGAGTACGAGGACTACCAGGAGCTCGAGACCATCAACTCCATGACGCCGATCTGGAAAAAGCGCAGCTCCGACGTTGAGCAGAAGGATTACAACGAGTTCTACAAGTCCACGTTCCACGACTTTGACGATCCCGCGCGCACTATCAGCTTCCATGCCGAGGGTACGCTTGAGTACGATGCGCTGCTGTTTGTGCCGGGTCGCGCCCCGTTCGATCTGTACAGCAAGGACTACGAGAAGGGCCTGGCGCTCTACAGTTCCAACGTGCTGATTATGGAGAAGTGCGACGACCTGCTGCCCGACTACTACAACTTTGTGCGCGGTGTCGTGGACTCTGCCGACGTGACGCTCAACATCTCGCGTGAGACGCTGCAACAGAACCGTCAGCTCAAGGCCATTGCCAAGCGTGTCGAGAAGAAGATCACTGCCGATCTTGAGGACATGCGCGACAACGACCGCGAGGCATACGAGAAGTTCTTTGAGAACTTTGGTCGCGGTCTGAAGTACGGCATCTACTCGAGTTACGGCATGAAGGCCGACGAGCTCGCCGACCTGCTGCTGTTCTGGTCTGCCAAGGAGCAGAAGATGATCACCCTGGCCGAGTATGCCAAGGGCATGCCCGAGGATCAGAAGGCCATCTACTACGCCGCCGGCGACTCGCGTGAGCGCTTGGCCAAGATGCCCGTGGTAAAGGGCGTGCTCGAGCGCGGCTATGACGTGCTGTTGCTGACGCAGGATGTGGATGAGTTCACGTTCCAGGCTATGCGTGAGTACGTGGCCGCCGATATGCCCAAGATCTACGAGGACGACGCCGCCCGCGAGGCTGCCGAAAAGGCCGTTGCCGACGGTGCCGAGCCCGAGGTCGAGGATCGTCACCTGGAGCTCAAGAACGTTGCGACTGGCGATCTTGATCTGGCGACCGAGGACGAGAAGAAGGAGGCCGAGGACGCCACCAAGGAAAACGAGGACCTCTTTAGCGCTATGAAGGAGGCGCTCGGTGACAAGGTCGAGAAAGTTGCCGTCTCCGCGCGCCTGACCGATGCCCCCGCTTGCATCACCACCGAGGGTCCGCTTTCGCTCGAGATGGAGAAGGTGCTCCAGAAGGGGCCCGAGGGCGCGCCCGACGGCATGCCCAAGAGCCAGCGCGTGCTCGAGCTCAACGCCAAGCACCCGGTCTTTGACAAGCTTGTCGCTGCCCAGAAGGCAGGTGACGCCGACAAGATCAAGCAGTACTCCGGCCTGCTCTACGATCAGGCCCTGCTGGTCGAGGGTATCCTCCCCGAGGACCCCGTTGCCTTCGCGGCGGCTGTTTGCAACTTGATGTAGTTAAGTAGTTACGCCTTTGGGTCCGCCGTTCTAACGAACCTATTGGTTCCGTCGTTCTAACGAACGACGGACCGGTCGACGCTGCAAACGCCCCTAAGCGGCAATCTGACGTTCAATCGTCGGTCGCGTACCAAAGTACGCTTCCCTCCTCTTTCACGTCACCTTGCTCGCTCAGGGGCGTTTTCGCTGACTTATGCTCAACCTGCGACGCTTTCGTGGCCCTAAGTAGTCATCGGGGACGTTCTTGTTTGACTAGTCGTTTAAGAACGTTCCCAATGACTATTCGGATTGCTAATTTGTGCGGGCTGTGGTTTTGTGACCTGCTGAAATTAAAGATACTGTACAACTGTACACTAACTCATCTTCGTAGTATATTGCTACCCGCAAAACTCAGCACCATTGTGCCGCGAGGCACTAAAGCGCCTACGTACAATGGTTGTCGATAGTACGATTCGATTCAACGACAGGATGGATGGTCCAAGCGTGAGTCTCGGCAGCAAACTATCCAACGCAAAGGTCTCCTTTGCGATATTCAAGCGCGACATTAAGCGACTGCTTGTGAACCCCGTCGCCTTGGTGGTTACCCTGGGCGTGTGCGTTATCCCCTCGCTGTATGCCTGGTACAACATCGTGGCAAACTGGGATCCGTACGGAAACACCCAAGGTATCAAGATTGCCATCGCCAACAACGATCAGGGCACTCAGAATGACTTGGTGGGCGAGCTCAACGCGGGCGACCAGGTCGTCGATCAGCTCAAGGAGAACGATCAGCTGGGCTGGACCTTCGTCGATTCGGCCGCCGATGCCAAAGAGGGCGTCGAGAGTGGTGAGTACTATGCGGCCATCGTAATCCCCAAGAACTTCTCCGACAATCTTGTTTCGATGCTCGATGGCAATTACCATCAGCCGAAGCTCACCTATTACGTCAACGAGAAGAAGAGCGCTATTGCGCCCAAGGTCACCGACACTGGTGCCAATACCATCGAGGAGCAGATCAACTCGGAGTTTGTCTCCACGGTGGGCGAGACCGTCGCGGGCATTGCCAAAGATGCTGGCATCGACCTTAAAGACAAGGCGAACCAGACCCGGGATTCGCTGGCGGGCTCGGTGTCCGAGGCGTCTGATACCCTGGGCGAAGTACGCGATTCCATCGGCGACATGAACACCGCCATCGACAAGACGAGCAGCTCGATTGCTTCGGCCGATGCTGCGCTGGCGGGCCTGCAGGGGCAGGCGCCCTCTCTAACGCAGGCGATCTCCCAGGGCAACGACCTGCTGGGCGAGGCTCGCGCCACGGCGGGCAACTCTATCACCTCGCTCTCCAAGGCACTCTCGGAAGGTAGCCTTGCACTCACCAAGACGTCAGCCTCCGCGAACGCTGCGATTGGCAAGCTAACGGGTACGGTCACATCTACGACCACCCGCATCGACAACTCGCTCGAGTCTCTCCAGGCGACGATCGATCACAATAAGGCCGTTATCGGGCACTTGGAGATTCTCGTTAATGACACGTCGACAGGTTCCGAGGAAATTGACGCGCGCATTGTATCGACCATCGATTCGCTTCGCGAGCAAAACCAGAAGCTGCAGAGCATCAAGGATGGCCTTTCTGCACAGTCGAGCGCCATGGCAAACGACGCTACGGCAATCTCGAACGCGAGCAACGCACTCAACGCGGCAATTCAGACCGGTACGGCTAACCTCGGTCAGGCTCAGACCGATCTGGGTCAGAACGCACTTCCGAAGGCTTCGAGCGCGCTTGACTCCTTTGCCGCCGTTTCGGGCGATTTGACCGGCATTGTGTCGGGTATGACCCCCACGATAGCGAGCGCGCGCGGCACGCTAGCGCAGCTCGACGCCACGCTCAAGCAGGCAAAGACCACGCTATCCCAAACCGACGCCTCCCTTGCCAAGGTTCAGGACAAGCTCGCGACCGCCGCCAATGACATTGCGGCGCTGCAGACCTCTGAGTCTATGGGCGAGTTAGCCGACCTCATGGACGTCGACGTCAATGACGTGGCAGATTTCATGGCATCTCCGGTTGAGCTGACGTCCAAGTCAATCTATCCGGTCAAGAGCTTTGGCTCGGGCATCGCGCCCTTCTACACCAATCTGGCGCTGTGGGTGGGCGGCTATGTGCTCATCGCTATCTATAAACTCGAGGTCGACCGCGAGGGCATCGGTAGCTTTACGGCGCGTCAGGGCTACTTTGGCCGCTGGCTGCTGCTGGTGATCCTGGGCGCGTTCCAGGCCATTATCGTTACGGTGGGAGATTTGGTCATTGGCGTACAGTGCGTTAACCCGCTGCTGTTCGTGCTGGGCGGCATCGCGATTTCATTCACCTACGTCAATATCATCTATGCGCTGTCCACCACGTTTAAGCATATCGGTAAAGCCATTGGCGTCATCCTCGTCATTGTGCAGATCCCCGGCTCGTCGGGCATGTATCCCATCGAGATGATGCCCGGCTTCTTCCAATGGCTGCATCCGCTGCTGCCCTTCACTTATGGCATCAACCTGCTGCGCGAGACCGTCGGTGGCATGTATTCGTTCAACTACCTGTTCAACCTGTGCGTCCTGGGCGTGTTCCTTGCCATCGCGCTCTTTATCGGTCTGCAGCTGCGCCCGTTGCTGCTCAACCTCAATCTGCTCTTTGATAAGCAGCTTTCCACGACGGGCCTAATGATCTGCGAGTCCAACGACCTACCGCGCCAGCGCTATTCGCTGCGCACGGCCATGCGCGTCATGCTCGATTCGGATTCGTACCGTCGCGAGCTGCTCGATCATGCCGTGGCGTTTGAGCATCGCTACCCGTACTACATCAAGGGCGGTTTTGCCGCCGTGGTAGGCGTGCAGGTTCTGCTCTTTGTGCTTTCGACGGTGCTCGATATCGACAATAACGGCAAGATCATCCTGCTCGTTATCTGGATCATTTCGGTTATCGCCATCTGCGGCTGGCTCATCAACATCGAATACATCCGTGCGAGCCTCAATACCCAGATGCGTATCTCGGCGCTTTCGGACGAGGACCTTCGCCGCGAGATGCGCGAGCACACGGCGGCGATCCCTGCCGCCCGTCGCATGTTTGGTCTCAACGCCAGCGAGCGTGGCGCCAAGGGAGGCGAACAGCCTACGAGCCGTCTGCCGCATATCGGTGCGCATCGTAAGGCTCAAGATGCCGACGGCGCTGACAACGTAAACGGAAACGACGGGGACACCACCCCGCTTGGCAAGCACTCTAAAGGAGGTGAGGCATAAATGAAAAACATCCTGCACCTGTTTAAGCGCGATGTCCAAAACGTGTCTCGCTCCGTGATCGGCATGGTCGTCGTGATGGGCCTGATCATCGTGCCATGTCTCTATGCATGGTTTAACATCGCCGGAAGCTGGGATCCCTACGGCAATACCGGCAACCTTAAGATTGCAGTGGTCAACACCGATGAGGGTTACGAGAGCGATCTGATTCCCGTCGAGGTCAACGTGGGCGAAAACGTAACCGCCACCCTGCGCGGCAACGAGAACTTCGACTGGGTCGTCCTCAACGACCGCGATAAGGCGATTGAGGGCGTTAAGTCGGGCGCGTACTACGCTGCCGTCGTTATCCCTAAAACGTTTAGCGCCGACATGATGACGCTTTTCTCGACCGAGGTGAAGCACGCCGATATCGAGTTCTATGAGAACCAGAAGGCCAACGCCATCGCACAGATCGTGACTGAAAAGGGTTCGAGCGCCGTCCAGAGTCAGGTCAACGAGACCTTTACCAAGACCATCACGACCATCGGTCTTAAAACCGTGTCCAGCCTGCTCGACTACATGAGCACCGACCAAGTGAGCAACTTTATCGCCAACCTGTCCTCGACGCTGGGCGATTCGGTCCAGGACCTGCAGGACGTTCAGGCCAGCGCGACGTCGCTGGCGGGCATTTTGAGTTCCACGTCCGATTCGCTGACGTCGGCGGGCGGTATGCTCAAGCAGACGGGCACGGTCGATGAGTCGACTAAGCAGCTGATGGAGCATGCCAAGAGCGGTATGAGCGATTCCAAGGAAGCGCTGAAGGACGCCAACGACGCCATCAACGCCGCGATTGACGGAAGCGCGGGCTCGTTTGACAATGTGTCCGCCGAGCTTGCGAAGGCATTCGATGCCGCGAATCAACATGTGGACCTTACGGTGTCCCAGCTCAACGATGCCGCGGCGGCGCTCAACACGCGTGCCGACGATATCGACGCCACTGCTGACCAGCTCCGCAGCTTTGCCGATCAGTTGACTGACGAAAAGCTCCAGGACAGCCTCAAGTCTGTGGCAACATCGCTGAGCAGAATCGCAGTGGAGTATCGCAATAACGCCAAGGACCTGACGGCAACCGCAAAGTCCCTTTCTGACGGCATGGCAGAAGTTAACAAGTCGCGTGCCGAGGTCGATCAGGCAATCGCGGATGCCAAGGCTGGTATCTCGGGCGCCAAGTCCGACTACGATTCCACGTTCTCGGTTAAGGCCAAGGAGCTCAAGAAGACCATTTCGGGCGTTTTGGATTCGCTGAACAGCATCTCGGGCGACCTGGATAGCGCCGTAGACGGCTTGACCGACGCATCTGGTTCGCTGGCAAAGGGTCTCTCTAAGGCCGCAAGGCTGGTCAACAAGGCTTCCGATCAGCTGGGCGAGGCGTCGGACAAGATCAGCGCCTTTAAGGACGACCTCGACGGTGCCCTTATGTCGGACGATCTGGCCACGATCAAGACAATGATCGGCAACGATCCCGAGGGTCTGGCCGTGTCGCTTTCCGGTCCCGTCGCGCTCGACCGCAAACCGGTCTATCCGATCCGCAACTACGGTTCGGCCATGGCACCGTTCTACACGATTCTGTCGCTTTGGGTCGGCTCGATTGTACTGGCGGCCATGATGAAGGTGTCGGTTGACGATGAGCTCATCAACGAGCTTATCCCCGTGCGCCTGCACGAGATCTACCTGGGCCGTTACCTGTTCTTTGGCGGTCTGGCGCTGCTGCAGGCAACGCTCGTGTGCGCGGGCGACATCCTGTTCTTTGGCATCCAGTGCGACAACCCGCTGCAATTTGTGCTGGCGGGCTGGATCGCGAGTCTCGTGTTCTCCAATATCGTCTACACGCTTACGGTGTCGTTTGGCGATATCGGTAAGGCACTCGCCGTCGTGTTGCTGGTCATGCAGGTCGGCGGTTCGGGCGGCACGTTCCCCATCGAGATGACCGGCCCCGTGTTCCAGGCGATCTACCCGTTCCTGCCGTTTACCCACGGCATCAACGCCATGCATGCCGCCATGGCCGGCGCCTACCATATGGAGTACTGGATTGAGTTGGGTATCTTGGCGAGTTACCTGATTCCGTCGCTGGCCCTTGGCGTCGTCTTCCGCCGCCCGGTCATCAAAGCCAACGACTGGATCATCGAAAAGCTTGAAAGCACGAAGCTTATTTAGTTACGCGGTTTTACCAAACCGCGTAACGGCTCGACGCTGCAAACGTCCCTAAGCGGCAATCTGACGTTCAATTTCAAGGGCGCGACCAGAAGGTCAGCGCCCTTCCATTTCACGTCACCTTGCTCGCTTAGGGGCGTTTTCGCTGACGTTGCCGGAACATCGAGGTTTTCTGTACCGACGCTTTAGCGTAGTGAATTGCATGGGCTGCTTGGTTGTTGCTACAGTAGCGGGGCGTGCCGGGGGTCCGGCGCGTCCCGTTTTTATTTGACCATGAGGCGGCATGCGGTCACGCGCGTGCGGACACCACGCCCAGATTGAGCGCGAGGATGCCCTATGCCCCAGCATGCCACTGACAATATCGAAATGATGCCCGACAGCCCTGTGGCTCGCGAGGACCTGGGTGCGGGCGGCACCTCCCGTGGTGCCGGTGCTCGTTCGCCATTGTTCTGGAAAGTTCTACTGCTTTCGGTGGCGATTATCTGGGGTTACTCCTTTACCACTATGAAGGACGCGCTCGACACCATTCCGGTGTTTGAACTGCTCTACGTGCGCTTTCTGCCTGCGGCGTTGGTCATGTTTGTCATCTTCCACAATCGCATCATCGCGCACCTCAACGCCCGCAATCTTATCGTCGGACTTGGAATGGGCACACTTATGTGGGCCGCCTACGTCCTGCAGACGGTCGGTCTGGCGCACACCACGGCGGGCAAGAACGCGTTTTTGACGGGTACGTACTGCATCCTCGTGCCCTTTGCGAGCTATTTTCTGAGCGGCGAAAAACTCACCCGCTATAACCTGGGCGCGGCACTGCTGTGCTTGGCGGGCATTGGCCTGGTGGCGCTCGATAGCGTCGAGTTCAATATCGGCGATGCCATTACGCTGGGCGGCGCGGTCTTCTTCGCCATCCAGATGGCGGTGACCGCCAAGTACGGTCGCAAAATGGACATCAACGTCATCACGTTTTGGATGTTTGTGGGCAATGGCATCCTAAGCCTGGTCTCGTCGCTGCTATTCGAGACCCAGGCGCCTCTGTCCGTGTGGACGCCGAATTTTATCTGTGTGATGGCGTTTCTCTCGGTGGGCTGCACATGCGTGGCTCTGCTCATCCAAAACGTCGGCCTGGCGCATGTCCCGGCTTCGACGGGCTCGCTGCTCCTTTCGATGGAATCGCCTTCGGGCGTGTTGTTTTCGGTGCTGCTGATGGGGGAGGCGCTCACCTCGCGCCTGCTCGCCGGCTTTGTGCTTATCTTCCTGTCGATTATCTTGAGCGAGACTCACTTCGATTTTTTGCGTCGAAAGCCGCGCCCGCAATTGTAAACAACTTGTTGCGCCGCCCTCCTGGGGCGGCGTTTTTTATGCCTCGCCTTTAAAGTTGTACCTTGCACTTTATGCTATCAAAGTGCTTGCTGCAAAAACGTTACTGGAGGGCATTTATGGCACCAGCTCTTTCCGATCTTCAACCGCAACCAGCGCCCAAGGCCACCGCAGCGGCGCAGGCCGCTATCGGTGACGGTCTCGTTGCAGAAGCTCAGGCTTTTGCAGACGAGCTCGCTGCGTGGCGACACGATTTACACCAGATGCCCGAGCTGGGTAATAGCCTCCCACAGACCTCTGCGTATATTCAAGCGCGCCTGACCGAGATGGAAATCCCATTTGCCACGCTCGTCGATGGTTCCTGTGTCGTGGGCCTTGTCGGCGCCGGTGCCGCCGCGGCCCAGGGCAATGGCGTCTGCACGGACGAACAGGCCGGTACGGTCATCATGCTCCGTGGCGACATGGATGCCCTGCCCGTTGCCGAAGAGTCAGGCGAGCCTTTCGCCTCTACGAACGGCTGCATGCACGCATGCGGACACGATATGCATGCGACGGCGCTGCTTGGTGCGGCGCGCCTGCTCAAGGCCCGCGAGTCCGAGCTTGTGGACGCCAACGCCACAGTTAAGTTGCTGTTCCAGCCGGGCGAGGAAACCTTTGAGGGTGCCCGCGCCGCCATCGCCGACGGTCTGCTGCGGAACCCGCGTCCTCAGGTCGCCTTTGCCATGCATGTCAATAGCCAGTCGCCGCTTGGCCTGGTGCTCTACGGCAGCCCGGCGCTCTCGGGCGTGTACGGTTTCCGCATTACACTGCAGGGCAAGGGTGGCCACGGTTCCAGCCCCGAGATCTGCATCGACCCCATCACGGCCGGCGTCCATGTGCACCTGGCACTCCAGGAGCTCATCGCGCGCGAAGTGCCGGCGGCCAAGGAGGTCGCACTCACCGTGGGTAAGTTTGCCGGCGGTCAGGCCGCAAATGTCATTCCCGACACTTGTGTGCTTGAGGGAACGCTGCGCGGCTTCGATGTCGAGCTCATGACTCACCTTAAGACCCGCATCGCGGAGGTCGTCAACGGCGTTGCCGCAACATATCGTACGCCGGCAACCATCGAGACGCTTTCGGACGTTCCGCCGCTCGTGCTCGACAGCGATATGACCCAGGCCTCGCTTGGCTACGTGGGCGCGGTGCTGCCCAAGTCCGCCTTCCTGCCGCTGTTCCACGCCATGGCGAGCGAGGACTTCGCGTTGATCTCGAGCGAGATCCCGAGTGCGTACTTTACCGTGGGCGCTGCCGTGACTGATACGGACGAGCATTTTGCTCAGCATCATCCCAAGGCGCGCTTTAACGATGCCGAACTGCCGCTCGGTGCCGCGGCCTATACCGCCGTCGCTTTGGGCTACATCGCCGATCATCGGTAGCACCCAATCTTGCTACTCGTTTGTTTAAAAAAGGAACAGTATGTCCCAGCAACGTAAATTTTTCCCCGGCTGGCTCGTGGTGGCCTCCGGCTTTGTGATCATGGCCACGTGCTACACGATTTTCGTCAACTGCATGAGCCTGTTCCAGCCGTTGATCGTCAGCGACCTGGGCATTTCCCTTGCGCAGTACAACATCTCCAACGCCCACGATCGCTGCGTCTAAGCAGTTTGGCATGGCCGACCTGGGTAAGGTCACGGGCACCATTACCTCGCTCGAGATGGTCGGTGGCACCGTGGGCGCCATCGTCTCGGGTGTGCTGTTCGACGCTACGGGCTCCTTTGCGAGCACCTGGATCGTGTGCCTGGTGTGCTCCGTGGTTATGCTCGTGTTCCTGTTGGCGTCCGAGCCCATCGCTGCCAAGCTGCGCGCGAGCGTGGCGGGGGAGTAGATAGGCCAAAGCGCATTGCCGCTTGTCCGCTTCGTCCGTGGCTACCGCGGCGGTGCATCTGGCCGAACGAGTCCCCATACCCTCGTTCGGTCAGACGCACCGCCGCTGTTTGTGTTTGTGCCGTATAATGTCCACTACCTATGACGCGATACAAAAGAAAGGTGTTTGCCCATGCAGGCACAGAAGGCGGAGGGAACCCGCGACCTTATCGGCGCCGAGATGCGCGCCTGGCAAAAGATGCAGCAGATTGCTGCCGGCGTGTTCGAGCCGTTTGGCTTTAAGCCCATCGAGACGCCCGCGATCGAGCAGGTTGACGTGTTTGTCCACGGTATCGGCCAGTCGACCGACGTCGTGCGCAAGGAGATGTTCCGCGTGTTTAGCGGCGCCAACCTGGAGCGCGTCTTTACCGAGGGCACCGACACCAAGCTTAAGCCCAAGCAGCGCCTGGCCCTTCGTCCCGAGGGCACGGCCGGTGTGGTGCGCGCCGTCGTGGAGAACAACCTAGTGCCCCAGGGCTCCACGCCGTTTAAGGCGTACTATGCCGAGGCCATGTTCCGTGGCGAGCGTCCCCAGAAGGGTCGCCTGCGCCAGTTTCACCAGGTGGGCATCGAGTGGCTCGGCGCTCCCGATCCGGCGGCAGACGCCGAGTGCATCATCATGCTCATGGAGTTCTACAAGCGCCTGGGCTTCGATCTTTCCAAGCTCCGTCTGCTCATTAACTCGATGGGCGATGCGCAGTGCCGTCCGGCCTATCGCGAGCAGGTTAAGCAGTTCATTCTCGACCACGCCGACGAGATGTGCGACGAGTGCCGCGAGCGCGCCGAGCTCAACCCGCTGCGCGCCTTCGACTGCAAGAACGACCATTGCCGCGAGATCATGGCCAACGCTCCGCTGATGGGCGACAACCTGTGCGACGAGTGCCGCGAGCACTACGAGCAAGTCAAGCGCTATCTGGATGCCGCCGGTATCGAGTATGTCGAGGATCCCACCTTGGTGCGCGGCCTGGACTACTACACCCGTACTGTCTTTGAGGTCGAGGCCCCTGGCGCCGGCGTCGGCTCCATCGGCGGCGGCGGCCGCTACGACGGCCTGGTCGAGCTCGAGGGTGGCAAGCCCACGGCAGGCGTCGGCTTTGCCGTCGGTTTTGAGCGCGCCCTGCTGGCCCTGCAGGCCTTTGGCAGCGATCTGGGTGCCGAGGAGGCCCCGTGCGTCTATGTCGCCAACGCAGGCAAGGAGCTGCGCCAGAACGTCTTTGCCATTACGCAGGAGCTTCGCGCCGCAGGTATCGTGACCGAGGCCGACTATCAGGGTCGTTCGCTCAAGGCCCAGTTTAAGCAAGCCGATAAGGTAGGCGCCAAGCTCATCTTGGTCCTGGGTGGCGACGAGCTTGCCGCCGGCAAGGTCAAAGTGCGCGACATGCAGAGCCATGACGAGGTGCTCGCCGATCTGGACAACGTCGTCGAGGCGGTTCGCGAGCGCCTGTAGCGCATCTTTTTGAGCTTCGGGCCTGCTAACGTGCCCTGCTCATGGAGAGCGATTGTTACGGGGGTGTTTCGCTTTTATGTGGAATGCCCCCGTTTGCATATGCCGCCCACCGAGAAATACGACCATTTGGGGCAAAAAGCCTTGCAATGCAGAAAATACTTTTGTGTGGTAAAGCGCAATCAGCGTCGAAAGTTTTTGCCGAGTGCCTATAATAAATACCGCATGTTACGTGCATAGAAGGAGGAATGGGAGGAAACGTGGCTGAGAACCTAAGCAACCAGTCTGTACCCGAAGCCGCGGCGCGCGTCGCTGCCGTGGTCAACCGCCTCGTTAACCGAATCGGCTCGAATGCCGAATCCAAGGAGCGTCTCGCCGAGATCGAGATCCCCGAGGAGCTGCGCGACAATCTGGCGCTGTTCTTGCGCCTGGAGCGCCGTGTGCTTAGCGAGTATGATCCCGAGATCGCGGACCTGTTCGACAAGATTTTGACAGCCGAGATTGTGGCCAATGCCGGAAACCCCGGCACCCGTGCTGCCGACGAGTCCGTCGACGAGCAGGGCGTGCCCACTGCCGACGAGCCCACCGCCGTGGCGTTTCGCGAGGTCGTTGATCTGATCGACAGTCTGCCGCTCGATAAGCAGCAGGTTATCGTCCGCGCCTTTACGAGCTTCTTCCATCTGGCAAACCTGTCGGAGGAGAACTACCGCGTGGCGCAGCTGCGCGAGCGCGAGGCAGGTGCGTCGACCGATACCGAGGTCGATCCCGCCAACGAACTCACCGTCGCCTATCACCAGTTGGTAAACGAGATGGGTGTCGAGGGCGCCAACGAGCTGCTCGACAAGCTCGAGTTCCACCCTGTCTTTACCGCACATCCCACCGAGGCCCGTCGTAAGGCCGTCGAGGGCAAGATTCGCCGTATCTCCAACCTGCTGGAGGAGCGTCCGCGCCTGGGCGGCTCCGACCTGGTGGAGAACGAGCGCCATATGCTGCAGGAGATCGACGCTCTGGTGCGTACGAGCCCCATCGCGCTCAAGAAGCCCACGCCGGTCGAGGAAGCCGATACCATCATTGACATCTTCGATAACACGCTGTTCGACGTCATCCCCGTCATCTATCGTCGCTTTGACGACTGGGTGCTGGGCGACAAGGCCGGTACCGTGCCGCCGCTGTGCCCGGCGTTCTTCCATCCCGGCAGCTGGATCGGTTCCGACCGCGACGGTAACCCCAACGTCACCGCCAAGGTGAGCCGTGAGGTCGCCGCCAAGTACTTCACTCACATGGTGCTCAAGCTCGAGGACAAGTGCCGCCGCATCGGTCGCAACCTCACGCTCGAGGCCACCTACAGCAAGCCGTCTGCCGAGCTCATCAACCTGTGGAGCCATCAGGTCGAGATGAGCACCCAGTACACCGCACGCGCTGAGCTGATCTCCGAGCACGAGCCGCATCGCGCCGTCATGCTCGTCATGGCCGACCGTCTGAACGCCACCGTCCGTCGTATCACCGACACCATGTATCACAGCGCCGATGAGTTCCTGGAGGACCTGCGTGTCGTCCAGCGCTCGCTGGCCGCCTGCGGTGCTGTCCGTGCTGCCTACGGCCCGGTCCAGACCATTATCTGGCAGGTCGAGTCCTTCGGCTTCCATATGGTCGAGATGGAGTTCCGTCAGCACTCCGTGGTGCACGCCCGCGCCCTCAAGGATATCCACGAGAACGGTATCCATGGTGATCTGCAGCCCATGACGCGCGAGGTCATCGACACCTTCCGTGCCATCGGTTCCATCCAAAAGCGTTACGGCAAGAAGATGGCGCACCGCTACATCATCTCGTTTACCAAGAGCGCCCAGCATGTGGCCGACGTCTTTGAGCTTGCCCACCTGTCCTTCGCACACGAGGAGGATGTCCCCGAGCTCGACGTGATCCCGCTGTTCGAGCAGCTTGAGGACCTCGAGGGCTGTGTCGACGTGCTCGATCAGATGCTCACGCTGCCCGTGGTGCAGAAGCGCCTTGCCCAGACCAACCGCCGCATGGAGGTCATGCTGGGCTACTCCGACTCCTCCAAGGATGCCGGTCCTACCACGGCCATGCTCGCGCTGCATTCCGCGCAGGAGCGCATTGCCAAGTGGGCCGAGAAGAACGATATCGACCTGGTGCTCATGCACGGTCGCGGCGGTGCCGTGGGCCGTGGCGGCGGCCCGGCCAACAAGGCCGTGCTGGCGCAGCCCAAGGGCTCGGTCAACTGTTTCTTTAAGCTCACCGAGCAGGGCGAGGTCATCTTTGCCCGTTACGGCAACCGCACGCTGGCACAGCGCCATGTTGAGTCCGTTGCCGCCGCAACGCTTTTGCAGTCGGCCCCGAGTGTCGAGAAGACCAACACCGAGACCACGCAGAAGTTCTGGGATATGGCGGAGAAGCTCAACGCAGTAAGCCATGAGCGCTATCTGGACCTGCTGAACACCGAGGACTTTACACCGTGGTTCTCGACCGTGACGCCGCTGACCGAGGTCGGTCTGCTGCCGATCGGCTCGCGTCCCGCCAAGCGCGGCCTGGGCGCCAAGTCGCTCGACGACCTGCGTACCATTCCGTGGATCTTCAGCTGGAGCCAGGCGCGCATCAATCTGGCCGCTTGGTACGGCCTGGGTACTGCCTGCGAGCAGCTTGGCGACCTTGATCAGCTCAAGGCTGCCTACCAGGAGTGGCCGTTCTTCCGCACCTTTATCGACAACATCGAGATGTCGATCGCTAAGACCGACCAGCGCATCGCCAAGATGTATCTGCACCTGGGCGATCGCCAGGATCTGTCCGAGAAGGTCTTCACCGAGATGCAGCTCACCCGTAAGTGGGTCCTTGCCATCGTCGGTGACGAGTGGCCGCTACAGCGCCGCCGCGTGCTTGGCTGCGCTGTCCGCGTGCGCAACCCCTACGTCGACGCCCTGTCCATCGCCCAGGTCCGCGCCCTTCGCGAGGTGCGTATGAACCAGGACGAGATGGCCGAGGAGAAGAAGGCCGAGTACATGAGCCTGATTCTTTCGACTGTGACCGGCGTCTCGGCAGGATTGCAGAACACGGGGTAATCGATAACCCTGTAGTCGCTGTTCGGGGCTGCCGTATGTTTTCTTTCCGGCGCGTCCTCGGACATGCAAGAAGCCCTCGCTGCGCACTTCGTGCGGCGAGGGCTTCTTGCGTCCTGCGGAGTGCGCCGGAAAGTAAACATACGGCAGCCCCTGCGATGTCCGGTCTTCGGCGGATTACGGGCTGAGGGAATATAGTGCGCTTCGAGCGTTTTGGATGGGGCTTCGTGCTGCGGAATGCATTCAGAGGGAAACCCGTCGGGTCCCTTCGTCCTCGGTCTTCAGGGATTGGGGCTGGGGAAAGCTGGCGCGCTTCGCGCGTTTTGGATGGGGTCTATCCTGGTGGTGCATTTGGCGCTTCTCGCCTCGCGTCTTATCGATTGGGATTGAGATGCATGTGGCGCTTCTCGCCTTATGACTGTAGCGGCTGCGGTTCCGTTTGGGGTCGCGGCCGTTTTGTTGTGGGTCAAATATGAACGTTGTGTTAATGAGTCGGTGGACGGTGGTGTTTTTCGGTGAGCGGCGTATCCTTCCAACGGTTTATCTAGTGTGTCAGTTGAAAGGAAGAGGGCGCTCGTCATTGTTTGAATGTGAACTGCCGTTTGACCACAAGACGTTGCATCTGGAACTCGAGGATAAGAACTTCGCGGGTGTGATGGAAGGTCATCAAAACGAGTTTAAGACCACGAAATCGCAGGAAGAGCTGGTGGAGGAGTCGCTTGCCAACCCTTACGACTCGCCTTCGCTCGAGGAGCTTTGTGCTGGCAAGAAGGATATTGTCATCATTAGCTCAGATCATACGCGTCCCGTTCCCTCGCGTGTGACGATGCCTATTCTGCTGCATCACATCCACTCCGCTGCGCCTGAGGCGCGCGTTCGCATTCTGGTTGCTACGGGTATGCATCGTCCGTCGACGCACGAGGAGCTCGTCAACAAGTACGGCGAGGAGATCGTTGCCAACGAAGAAATCGTTATGCACGTCGCGACTGACGACAGCATGATGAAAAAGATCGGCACCCTGCCTTCTGGTGGCGAGTGCATCATCAACAAGATCGCTGCCGATTGCGATCTGCTGCTTGCCGAGGGCTTTATTGAGCCGCACTTCTTTGCCGGTTTCTCTGGTAGCCGCAAGTCCGTCCTGCCTGGCATCGCCAGCTACAAGACCATCATGTACAACCACAACGGTCAGTTTGTGAACGATTCCCACTCGCGTGCCGGCAACCTGTGCCACAACCACGTGAGCGAGGACATGTTTGCCGCCGCCGAGATGGCTCACCTTGCCTTTGTGCTCAACGTGGTGCTCAACGGCAAGCACGAGGTCATTGGCTCCTTTGCCGGCGACATCCACAAGGCGCACGAGGCTGGCTGCGAGTTCGTGAAGAGCCTTGCTGGCGTTGAGCCCGTCGAGTGCGAGATCGCCATTACCACTAACGGCGGCTACCCCCTCGATCAGAACATCTATCAGGCCGTGAAGGGCATGTGCGCTGCCGAGGCCACGCTTCCCGAGGGCGGTGTGATCATCGACGTCGCCGGTTGTGCCGACGGTCACGGCGGCGAGGGCTTCTATCACAACATCGCCGACAACGATCCGGCAGAGTTTGAGCGCGCCTGCATCGATCGTCCTAAGGACGAGACCCTGCCCGATCAGTGGACGAGCCAGATCTTTGCCCGCATCCTGGCGCATCACCCTGTGATCATGGTCACCGACCTGTGCGATCACCAGATGCTCAAGGATATGCACATGACGCCGGTCAACACTATCGAGGAAGCGCTCAAGCTCGCCTTTGAGATGAAGGGTGCCGATGCCAAGGTCGCCGTCATCCCCGATGGCCTGGGTGTTGTTGTCGCACAGCACTAGTGCGCGGCTTAAACGAATCGTTTATAACCGACAAGAAAGATAAGGTTTTATGCTTACCAAACTCCTCTGCGAATTCGGCGCAACGGCCCTCATGATCGTCTTTGGCGTGGGTGTTCACTGCGATACCGTGCTCAAGGG
Organism: Collinsella sp.; assembly: GCA_019419405.1. Taxonomy (GTDB): domain Bacteria; phylum Actinomycetota; class Coriobacteriia; order Coriobacteriales; family Coriobacteriaceae; genus Collinsella. The sequence continues at coordinate 48,565 of DYAA01000133.1, forward strand.
CACCAAGTATCAGGGCTCCGGCCATATGTTTGCCATCACCACCTGGTCCTTTGGCATCTCGGTCTGCCTGTTTGTCTTTGGTGGCGCTGTGTGCATGAACCCCGCCATGGTGCTTGCCCAGTGCATCGTCGGCCTGGTGCCGTGGGGCAACTGCATCCCCTTCATGCTTGCCGATATGCTCGGCGGCTTTGTGGGTGCCGTGATCGCTTGGTTTATGTATGCCGATGAGTTCAAGGCTTCCGAGGACGTCGTCGACCCCATTGCCCAGCGCAACATCTTCTCGACCAACCCCACCACCGAGGGCACGAACTATGCTCGTAACTTCTTCTGCGAGGCTATCTGCACCTTCGTGTTCATCAGCGCCATCCTTGCTGCCGCTAGCCGCGCCGGCGAGAACGTTCTGATGCTCGCAATCTGCGTCGGCCTGATTGTTTGGGCCGTTGGCATGGGCATGGGCGGCATCACTGGCTTCGCCATGAACCAGGCTCGTGACCTTGGTCCTCGCATGGCCTATCAGGTGCTGCCGATCAAGAACAAGGCTGACAACAACTGGAAGTACGGCCTGCTTGTTCCTGGCATCGCGCCGTTTGTCGGTGCCATCGTGGCTGCGTTGTTTGTGCATGGTTTCTTGGGCATGTTCTAGTCCAAGGCAATTGATATAACGTCCGGGTCCGGCATAGGTTAACTTTCCGCCGCGTCCTCGGACATGCAAGAAGCTCCCGCTGCGCACTTCGTGCGGCGGGAGCTTCTTGCGTCCTGCGGAATGCGGCGGAAAGTTAACCTATGCCGGACCCTGCGGGAATCCAGTTGCGTTCGAACAAGCAACCAACATATATATCTGAATTTGGATGTGGTGGGCACTTTGTTGTTAGGCGCTTTGAGGTGCGAGTGACACTTTGGGATGCGTGGCGCCTTGGCGTAGGGCGGTGCTTTGGGATGAGCTTCTTACTTAGTTGAAGAGGGGTTTTATGGCTGATAGGTAGTCTTTGGCTACGTCCTCTTTTGGGGCTTGGAAGTTATGCCAGGCCCACCATTGGACCATTCCTACGAAGCTTGAGGCTATGTGGTGTAGTAGGAAGCTTCGGTCCATGGTAGCGGCGGGGCCGTTTGGGTCGGTAGGGACGGTTTCGGCTGCGCGCGACATGATGGTCTTGCGGAGGCTGTCGGCGAAGACGCGTGAGCCGGCGCCGGCTACCAGCGCTCGGACGCCCTGGCGACGTTCCCATAGATTGTTGAGAATATGCTCGACCTGCACGAGTGGGTCGTCGAGCGGTGTGCCATCGTCATCGAGGGCGTGGGTGCAGATGTCGCTCACGAGTTCGGACAGTAGGTCATCTTTGCTCTTGAAGAGGCCATAGAACGTGGCCCGACCCACATGGGCGCGAGCGATGATGTCGCCGACGGTGATCTTGCCGTAGTCCTCTTCGCGCAGCAGTTCGGAGAACGCCGCGACGATGGCGGCGCGGCTTTTTGCCTTGCGGGCATCCATGGCTATGCGTCCGTGTGAACGAGCAGGCAGCGGAGCGTACCGGAGCAACCCTCGTAGGGGCGCTTACCGGCGCCGTAGCCGACGGCCTCGATGCGGTAGCGGGCCGGCAGGTGCTCGGACGTGCGCAGTGCGGCGACGATGGCGGCGCCCGTGGGCGTCACGAGCTCGCCGGCGACCGGCGCGGGCGTGAGGGCGATATTGCCCGCTTGGCACAGGTTGACGACAGCGGGGACAGGAATGGGCATAAGGCCGTGGGCACAGCGGATGGTGCCGCGACCCTCGGAGAGCGACTCGACCACGATGTCCTCAATACCCAGGTCATCGAGGCAGATGGCGACAGAGCAGACGTCGACGATGGAGTCGATGGCGCCCACCTCGTGGAACATGACGGTCTCGGTCGTTTTGCCGTGGGCCATGGCCTCGGCGGCGGCGAGCGCGGTAAAGATGGCGAGCGCGCGACGCTTGGCGCCATCGCTTAGCTGCGAGTCATCGATGATGGCGGTGACGTCCGCCAAGGAACGGTGGTGATGGTGGTGGGCGTGATGGTGACCCTCGTGGCCATGACCGTGGGCCTCATGGTCATGCTCGTGGCAGTGCTCGTGTTCGTGCTCGCCATGATCATGATGGTAGTGCTCATGCTCATGTGTGTGCTCGGTGCCCGCTTCGTTGCCGTAGAGCCAGACCATGTCGTGGTCGTGGTTCTCGAGCTCCTCAGCCAGCTGAACATCAAAGTCGCAGGCGTCGATACCATGCTTGCTTACGCGTGTGACGGCGATCGTAAAGCCGTCGACCGGCAGCGTGGCGAGCTGCTCGCGCAGGTGCTCCTCGCTGGCGCCTAGGTCGAGCAGGGCCGCGACGGTCATATCGCCGCTGATGCCCGAGGTGCCGTCGATGATAAGCGTGTGCTGATGATTGGACATGGAATGCTCCTTAACGGGCGCAGGGCGTGCCGGCGCTCAGATGATTGATAAGACTTGCCTGGTAGGCGGCACCAAAGCCGTTGTCGATATTGACGACCGAAACGCCGCTGGCGCAGGAGTTGAGCATGGCGAGCAGCGCGGCTACGCCACCAAAGCTCGCGCCGTAACCCACGCTGGTGGGAACGGCTATGACCGGACAGCTTACCAGGCCGCCGACAACGCTCGCCAGTGCGCCCTCCATGCCGGCGATGGCGATGACCACCTGCGCCTGAGCAAGCTCCTCGGCATGCGCGAGTAGGCGGTGCAGGCCGGCGACACCTACGTCGTAGAGGCGGTCGACCTCGTTGCCATAGAACTCGGCCGTCAACGCGGCTTCCTCGGCGACGGGCAGGTCGCTCGTGCCGGCGCAGGCGACGACGATGCGTCCGTTGCCGGTAGGGGAGGGCTTGCCGCCCACGAGGGCGAGCTGTGCGTCCGGGACATATCCCAGGTCGATGCCGTTGCCGAGAAGCTTAGCGGTGCGCGCGGCTTTTTCGGCATCCAGGCGCGTGACCAGGATGCGCTCCTGGCCGGCATCGCGCAGTGCTTCGATAATGGCGGCAATCTGATCGGCGATTTTAC
>DYAA01000134.1 GCA_019419405.1 Collinsella sp.
CCTTTGGACGCGCGTGTATCGAAAAGGAAGACGGCTTGCGATCCTTCCATTTTGAGGAGGCATCGCTGCGCCCCTTGGGCGAATAGGGCGCCGCAGCCACCTACTCAGCAGCATTACCAGGCGGTCAAAACCCATCATGCAAAACAAAAGAGCCCCGCTACCGTAATGGCAGCGGGGCTCTGTAAGCTATGAGCGATATCGCTTAGAGCTTGATGTCGATGTCGACGCCAGCGGGGAGGTCGAGACGCATGAGCGAATCAACGGTGCCCGAGGTGGGGTCGAGGATGTCGATGAGGCGCTTGTGGGTGCGCATCTCGAACTGCTCACGGGAGTCCTTGTTCACGTGCGGCGAGCGGATAACCGTGTACAGGTTGCGCTCGGTGGGCAGGGGGACAGGACCGGAAACGCGAGCACCGGTCTTCTGAGCGGTCTCGACGATGAGCTTCGCGGACTGATCGACGACCTCGTGATCATAGCCCTTGAGGCGAATGCGGATCTTCTGGGTAGCCAACTTAAACCTCCAAAGAGTGCGAGAGATGTTCTCGCGGATTACGTAACAGGGAGCTCGAACTTAGGCGTTCTTGCTCATGACCTCGTCCACGATGGACTTGGGCGCGGGCTCATAAGAGTCGAACTGCATCGTGTAGGATGCACGGCCCTGGGTCTGGGAGCGAAGGTCGGTAGCGTAACCGAACATCTCGCCCAGCGGCACCTTGGCACGGATGAGCTTGCTGTTCTTGCGATCCTCCATGCCCTCGATCTTGCCGCGGCGACCGGAGAGGTTGCCCATAACGTCGCCCATGTACTGCTCGGGGGTCTCGACCTCGACAGCCATGATCGGCTCGAGCAGCTGCGGATCGGACTTCTTGAGAGCGTCCTTGATAGCCATGGAACCGGCGATCTTGAAGGCGGCCTCGGAGGAGTCGACCTCGTGGTAAGAACCGTCGAACAGGGTGACCTTAACGTCGAGGACCGGGAAGCCGGCGATAACACCGGTGTTCAGGGCCTCCTGGATGCCCTTGTCGATGGACGGGATGTACTCCTTGGGCACGACGCCGCCGACGATAGCGTTGACGAACTCGTAGCCGAAGCCCTCCTCCATCTTCTCGAGCTTGATGACGGCGTGGCCGTACTGACCGCGACCGCCGGACTGACGGACGAACTTGCCCTCAGCCTTCTCGACGTCGTGACCGGCGGTCTCGCGGTAGGCAACCTGGGGCTTACCGACGTTAGCGTCAACCTTGAACTCGCGGAGCAGACGGTCGACGATGATCTCGAGGTGCAGCTCGCCCATGCCGGCGATGATGGTCTGGCCGGTCTCGTGGTTGGTGGACACCTGGAAGGTCGGGTCCTCCTCGGCGAGCTTGGTCAGAGCCAGGGACATCTTGTCCTGCTCGGCCTTGGTCTTGGGCTCGATGGCAACGTCAATAACGGGCTTAGCGAACTCGATCTTCTCGAGGACGATCTCCTTGCCCTCGGCGCACAGGGTGTCACCGGTGGTGGAGTTCTTGAAGCCGACGCAAGCGACGATGTCGCCGGCGGCAGCGTCGTCACGGTCGATACGCTCGGCGGCGTTCATCTCGAGGATGCGGCCGAGGCGCTCGCGCTGACCGTTGGAAGCGTTGACCACGTAGGAGCCGGACTCGGCGCGGCCGGAGTAAACGCGGACATAAGTGAGCTTACCGACGAACGGGTCGGTCATGATCTTGAAGACCAGGCCGGAGAAAGGCTCGTCGAAGGAAGGATGACGCTGGATCTCCTCGCCGGTGTCCGGATCGGTACCGGTGACGGCCTCAACGTCAAGCGGGCTGGGCAGGTAGTCGACGACAGCGTCGAGCAGCTCCTGGACGCCCTTGTTCTTGTAGGCGGAGCCCACGAAGACGAGGTTGAGCTCGTTGGCCAGAACGCCCTTACGCAGAGCAGCCTTGAGCTCCTCGACGGTGAAGTCCTCCTCCATGAGGATCTTCTCCATGAGCTCGTCGTCAAAGCTGGCAGCAGCGTCGAGGAGCTCCTCGCGCTTGGTGGCAGCGATGTCGGCAAACTCAGCCGGGATCTCGTCCATCGGCTCGGGGTAGGTCATACCCTTCTCGTCGGCCTTGAAGTCCCATGCAGTCATGGTGACCAGGTCGATGACGCCCCAGAAGTTGTCCTCGGCGCCCATCGGGACCTGAGCGGCCACGGCGTTGGCGTCGAGACGATCCTTCATGGTCTCGATAGCGTTGAAGAAGTCAGCGCCCACGCGGTCATACTTGTTGATGAAGGCGATGCGGGGGACGTTGAAGGTGGAAGCCTGACGCCAAACGGTCTCAGACTGGGGCTGGACGCCGGCAACGGCGTCGAAGACGGCGACAGCACCATCGAGGACGCGCAGGCAGCGCTCGACCTCGGCGGTGAAGTCAACGTGGCCCGGGGTGTCGATGATCTGGATGCGGTAGTCCTTACCGTCCTTGTTCCAGAAGCACGTGGTAGCAGCGGAGGTAATGGTTACGCCACGCTCCTGCTCCTGAACCATCCAGTCCATGGTGGCAGCGCCCTCATGGACCTCACCGATCTTGTGGGTCTTACCGGTGTAGTAAAGAATACGCTCGGTCGTGGTGGTCTTACCAGCATCGATGTGAGCCATGATGCCGATGTTACGGGTATCGGAAAGCTTGTACTTAGGCTTAGCCATGTTAGTTCCTTACCTTAACTTACCAACGATAGTGAGAGAACGCGCGGTTGGCCTCGGCCATCTTGAAGACGTCCTCACGCTTCTTGACGGAAGCGCCCAGGCCGTTGGAGGCGTCGAGGATCTCGTTGGCGAGACGCTCGGCCATGGTCTTCTCCTTGCGAGCGCGGGAGAAGTTGACGATCCAACGGATACCCAGAGCGGTGGAACGACGGGAGTTGACCTCCATCGGGACCTGATAGGTAGCGCCACCGACACGCTTGGGCTTAACCTCGAGCGTGGGCTTGACGTTGTCCATAGCCTTCTTGAAGGTAGCGAGAGCGTCGCCACCCTCGGACTTCTCGGCAACGATCTCGAAAGCGGTGTAAACGATGCGCTCAGCGGTGGCCTTCTTGCCGTCAAGAAGGACCTTGTTGATGAGCTGAGTCACCAGGCGGTTGTTGTAAACGGCGTCAGGCTGAACCTCACGACGATTAGCTGCTGCACGACGCGGCATGTGAAATCTCCTTAAGTGTCTACCGTGCGGCGCTTAGGCGGCACACGGCGAAAGTATCAAAACGTTATCTGGCTTATTTGGCCTTGGGGCGCTTAGCACCGTACTTGGAACGGGCCTGCATACGGTTCTGGACCGGAGCAGCGTCGTAGGCGCCACGGATGACGTGATAACGGACACCAGGGAGGTCACGGACACGACCGCCGCGGACGAGCACGATGGAGTGCTCCTGCAGGTTGTGGCCCTCACCCGGGATGTAAGCAGTAACTTCGATGCCGTTGACAAGGCGAACACGGGCAACCTTACGAAGAGCCGAGTTCGGCTTCTTGGGGCTCGTGGTGAAGACGCGGGTGCACACGCCGCGCTTCTGGGAGTTGTGCTGCAGAGCAGCGTTCTTGGACTTCTTGGGCACGGAACGACGGCCCTGGCGAACCAGCTGGTTAATAGTAGGCAAAGCGTACTCCTTCTCGAATGATTCCAGCTTTCTGTAAAGTGCAACGGCTTGAATCGAGGGGTCAGCATCCCCCTACGAAACACGCAGTTCGATAGGATACGTGGCGTTAGCTGTGCCGTCAACAGACCACGCCGCCGGGCGTATCCCAAAATTGGCACATTTCCGCAAAGCCTACACAAAAGGAATCCCCTCCTGTGCACGGGGCCGGGAATCCGACGTGCTCGTCGGGGCAACGTTCCCTGCCAAAAAGGGACAGGTTTATTTTGGTCGGTTTTATCTGGGAAAACGCCACTCTTCACGGTGATCCGCATCCATTTGCTACGTTCTTCCGAGAATCAGACGAATAACGTCCAATCCACTCGTCCATATAACGCTAAAAAGGCCGCTTCCCCCCTTGGGAAGCGGCCCAGACTTTACGAATAAACGATGGTAAAGGGTACTTCTGTTTCGGTCTCTCCTGTTGATGTGTACCTCGTGCCCTCAAGGGTTACCGAGACCACTTGATCGACATCGATCAGTTTTGTCGGCACCGAGATGTTCTCTCCGCTATTGCGCGTCAGCGAGACATATAAATTGTACGCGCCCGCAGCATCATCTTCGATAATCTGCTCCGATCCATCCTTGTAGGTAACGGTCAACTTTTTCGTGACTGCGTCAATGCCCAGATCATCGATGTGTGTCTGGATAGAAAACGGGCTGATCTCGAGAGGCGAGTCATCGGAGCGGAGTTCCTTTGTATCGACGTAAGCTCCAACGCTAAACTCGGGCGTCGATGCCTCGAACGGCTTCGCATCCTCGCCTTCGCCCTCGGTCCACGAGATATTCCAGGTGACCGCATGCTGAAAACCTCGCTCGCGATCCATAGAGGCAAAGTACATCGTGCCATTAATGACCGTGTCGCTTGATGTGTCCTTATCAATGGTGCAGCGTGTGTCAGCCCATTCCTCGCCGAAGTTCATGCTGGGCGTGCCGATGCCTTGTTCTTCTTCACCATAGAGAACAAGTTCGCCCGTCTCTGCTGCCGGCTTGTAGTAGTTAACGCCATTTGGATTGGACAGCGTAAACGTCACGGCACCGCAACCGTTTTTATCGATAGCCATCTCATGGATATCAAGCGTATAGCCGTTACCCTCGACGGACAGATTAACCTTCTGGACTGTGCCCTCCAGGCTTTGGGGCGCAATGCCGTCACCAAACTCTCTGGTGTAGGTGTATTTAGCCCCCGATGAGCCGCCGTTGGTCCAGGTAATGGAATCCCCATTGCCGTGGTTTCCCCAGGCTGAGGCAAAATAGCTGGAATTGATAACGGCGTAGGCGACCCCTCCGGTCGCCAGTACTCCGGCAAGACATCCGATTACGGCAACATACAGAGGCTTCGCGTGACCCTTTCGACGAAGCGGCTCTCCAGCCGCAGCATCAATAACACGGTCGGCAAGGTCGCTATCGGCTTGGATGGACTCGAAGGCCTGCTTGATTTGATTGGATTTCACGGTCGCCCTCCTCTAGGATGAATTTGAGCTTCGATCGACCACGAGCTAAACGCGTTCGAACGGTCGCGGCTGGTACATGCATCAACTCGGCAATCTCTGAGGTCGAAAAGCCCAGATAGTAATAGAGCACGATGGGAACGCGGAATCGCTCCGGAAGTCGCATAACGTCTGACAGGACCGCCTTGGTCTCATCCTGCGCCGCCGAAAGCGAATCGGCCAGGTTCTCAATATCCTCCACACGCCTCCATGGCTTTCGAAAGAGCGATTTACATTCATTGATCGTGACCCGGATAAGCCAGCGGCGAAGATGCTCCCAACTTTCAAAGTGTCCATCGCTTTTAAGCAACTTAAGAAAGACGTCTTGGGCAACATCGTCGGCATCGGCGCGATCGCGCAGGTACGTCAATGCGATTCGAAACACGACATCCCGGTGATCTTCAACCGCCTGTCTAAATGCTTGTTCTTCCATAATCACCTCCCGGTGACGCTGATGGTTCTTGATGAGGTCCTCACCATAGATACGCTTTGGCCGAACGAAATGTTTCAAATCCAAGCAGGAAAAACCTACCAAAATAAACCTGTCCCTTTTTGGCAAAAGGAATCCCCTTCTGTGCGCGGGGTAGATTCCCGGAACGGGCCGCCCGCTGTTTAAGCTTGCTGCTCTACAGTCCTGCGCAAGACGGAAAGCACATTAAGTGCTTTCCTTTGCGTGCGGAACTCGCGACAAACTTAAACAGCGGGCGGCCCGTTCCGGGAATCCGACGTGCTCGTCGGGGCAACGTTCCTCACAAAAAAAGACCCGCTTCCCTGTTGGGAAACGGGTCTTTGGAAGGACGGTTAACGTACTTGGAAATTACTCCTCGTCGTTGTCCTTGGCCTCTTCGGCGTCGTCGGTGTCTACGAGCTGGTTGAGTAGCTCGTCGAGGGAAGCCATGTCCTCGTTGATGGCACCGTTGGCGGGAGCCTTCTTGTCGTCGATCGGGGCGCCCAGGAGCTCCTCGTCGGCGTCGGCGTGATGCGTCGGCGTGGCGGAGGTGCCCAGCAGGATGTCGTCCGGACCGTCGGGGCTAAAGACCATCTGCAGCAGCTGCGAGAGGTCTTCCTCGTCGGCAACGTCGTCGTTGTTCTCGAGGATGTAGAGCAGGTCGTGGGCCTCCAGGCCGTCACGGAGCTCCTCGATCGCCTTGGCACCGATGCCATCGATGCGCAGCAGATCCTCCTCGGACTTGCCGACCAGGTCGCCGACCGTCTCGATGCCGACCTCGCTGAACTTGTTGGTCCAGCGCTGCGACACGCCCAGGTCGTCGAACAGGTACAGGCGAGCCTTCTCAGCAGAGATGGTGTGGCCGTTGCGGGTGAACGAACCGTCAGCACCGCCGAACTCGTCGTAGCCGGTCCAGTCGAGCTGCTGCGGAAGCTGCTCGTCCAGGTCCTTGAGCTCCACAGGAGCCCACTCGGGCAGCGACTTGGCGTTGGGCGAAGCCGGACCATCGATGTCCACGTAGCCGTCGGCCGTGCGATACGTCAGCTTGGCGTTGGCGTACGGTTTGAGGCCGGTACCAGCCGGGATCTTCTTACCGACGATGACGTTGGACTTAAGGTCGAGCAGGTGGTCGACCTTGCCCTCGATGGCAGCCTCGGTAAGGACGCCAGCGGTACGGATGAACGAAGCGCTCGACAGCCAGGAGTCGATGTTGGACGCGACCTTGAGCGTACCCAGGATGACGGGCTCGGCCACGGGAGCCTGACCGCCCAGACGGGCAACGCGCTCGACCTCGTCGGCAAACTCGTAGCGGTCGACGTACTGACCAAGCAGGTACTTGGAGTCGCCGGGGTTGGTGATCTGAACGCGACGCAGCATCTGACGTGCGAGCACCTCGATGTGCTTGTCGTTCAGGTCGACGCCTTGGCTGGTGTAGACGTCCTTGACGCTCTCGACGAAGGTGTGCATCGTCGACTCGATGTCGGTCAGCTTGCGCAGGTTGCGGAAGTTAACGAAGCCCTTGGTGATCTGGTCGCCGGCGCGAACCTCGCAGCCGTCCTCGATCTCGGGCATGAAGCGCACCGAAGCGGGGACGCGACGCTCGTCGAGGACACGGGTGTGATCCTCGGAGTCGGTGAGCGTCAGCACGTACTCGGACTTCTCGGGCTTAATCGAGAGGTGGCCGGAGTACGGAGCCAGCTCGGCCTCGCGACCCAGGATCTTCTCGTTGACGTTGCCGACGATATCGAACATACGACTGACCGTAGGCAGACCCTGCGTAATATCGTCGACGCCAGCGACGCCGCCGGAGTGAATGGTACGCATCGTAAGCTGCGTACCGGGCTCGCCGATGGACTGGGCGGCAATAATGCCGACCGCGGTACCGATGGCGACTGGACGACGGGTGGAAAGATCCCAGCCGTAGCACTTCTGGCACACGCCGTACTTGGAGCGGCAGGTGAGCAGCGCGCGAAGCTTGACCTTCTTAAGGCCGGCATCGACCATCTTCTGGATGTCAGCGACCTTCTCGATGTAGCCGTCCTGCTCAAAGAGCACGGTGCCATCGGGAGCCACGACGTCCTCAATGAAGCAACGGCCGACGAGGTCGGTGTTGAGGTCGGTGGTGCCGGGGATGATGAGGTTGTAGGTGACGCCCTCGTGCGTACCGCAGTCCTCCTCGCGGACGATGACGTCCTGGGCCACGTCGACCAGACGACGGGTCAGGTAACCAGAGTCCGAGGTGTGGGATGCGGTATCGACCAGGCCCTTACGGGCGCCGTAGGTCGAAATGAAGTACTCGAGCGGCAGCAGGCCCTCGCGGAAGTTCGCCTTAATGGGAAGGTCGATCGTCTCGCCGGACATGTCTGCCATCAGGCCACGCATGCCGCCGAGCTGACGCAGCTGGGTCTTAGAACCACGGGCGCCGGAGTCGGCCATCATGTAGAGCGGGTTCTCCTCGTCGAACAAGTCGAGCATGAGCGCTGCAACCTTATCGGTACAAGCGGTCCATTCATTAACGACTTCGATGTGGCGCTCCGTCTCGTTGATGAAGCCCTCCTCGAAGTACTCGTTGATCTGGTCGACGTTGGCCTGGGCGCGATCGAGCAGCTCCTGCTTCTCGGCAGGGATGAGAGCGTCCCACACCGAGATGGTGAGGCCAGCGCGGGTAGCGTAGTGGAAGCCGGAGTACTTGATGGCGTCGAGGATCGGGCCGACCTTGGCCTCGGGATAGCGATCGCAGCAGTCCGCAACCAGCTTGGCCACGTCGCCCTTGACCATCTTGTAGTTCATGAACTCGTAGTCTTCGGGCAGGCACTGGCGGTTGAAGATGATGCGGCCGATGGAGGTCTCGAAGCGCGCGGTCTTGTTGCCGGTGACGTCGTAGTCGACGAACTCGTTCTTGCCGTTCTTGACGCGGAAGATACGGGTGCCGTCCTCGTTGATGACATTGGCGTCGGCAGCGGACACGCGGACCTGAATCTTGGCCTGCATGTCGACCTCGGAGCGGCAGTCATAGGCGTGCAGCGCGTCGTCGAAGCTGGCGAACACGTGGTTCTCGCCCGGCAGACCGTCGCGGACCTGGGTGAGGTAGTACACACCGATGATCATGTCCTGCGAGGGGATGTTGACCGGCTTGCCGGATGCCGGAGAGCGCAGGTTGTTCGCAGAGAGCATGAGCACGCGGGCCTCGGCCTGAGCCTGGCTGGACAGCGGCACGTGGACAGACATCTGGTCGCCGTCGAAGTCGGCGTTGAAGGGCGAGCAGACCAGCGGGTGCAGGTGGATAGCCTTGCCCTCGACCAGCACCGGCTCAAAGGCCTGGATGGACAGACGGTGCAGGGTCGGTGCGCGGTTGAGCAGCACGACGCGGCCGTCGATGACCTCTTCGAGGATGTCCCACACAAAGGTGGCACCGCGGTCGATGGCGCGCTTGGCGCCCTTGATGTTCTCGACCTTGCCGAGCTCGACCAGGCGCTTCATGACGAAGGGCTTGAAGAGCTCCAGCGCCATGGTCTTGGGCAGACCGCACTGGTGCAGCAGCAGCTTGGGGTCGGTAACGATTACCGAACGGCCGGAGTAGTCGACACGCTTACCCAGCAGGTTCTGACGGAAACGACCCTGCTTGCCCTTGAGGGCCTCGGCGAGCGACTTGAGCGGGCGACCGCCACGGCCAGAGACCGGGCGACCACGACGGCCGTTGTCGAACAGGGCGTCCACGGACTCCTGGAGCATGCGCTTCTCGTTGTTCACGATGATCGCAGGGGCGTCCAGGTCGAGCAGGCGCTTGAGTCGGTTGTTACGGTTGATCACGCGACGGTACAGGTCGTTGAGGTCGGACGCGGCGAAACGGCCGCCGTCGAGCTGGACCATCGGGCGCAGATCGGGCGGAATGACCGGGATGACGTCCAGGATCATGTTCGCGGGGCTGTTGCCGCCCTTCAGGAAGGCGTCAACGACCTCAAGGCGCTTGACGGCCTTCTCGCGCTTCTGCTTCTGGGAATCCTCGTCGGCGATGATGGCCTTGAGCTTCTCGGCCTCGGAGGGAAGGTCGATGGCAGCGAGCAGGTCGCGGACGGCCTCAGCACCCATGCCACCCTTGAAGTACATGGAGTAGTAACGGGTCATCTCGCGGAACAGCGGCTCATCGGAGATGAGGTCGCGCTCGGTGAGCTTCATGAAGGCGTTGAAGGCATCCGTGCGGAGCTGCTTCTCATCCTTGCACTCTTCCTCGATGTCGACGATGCCGGAGGCGATCTCCTCGGGGGTCAGCGGCTCCTCGTCGGAGAACTCGTCAAAGTTCTCGGGGTCGCCCTGCTCCTTGAGGGACTCGATCTGGCGGGCGCACTCGGCATCGATCTCTTCCAGATCGGCGGCGAGCTCCTCGCGCAGGTCGTCAGCGTCGGCCTCGCGAGCCTCGTAGTCAACCTCGGTGATGATGTAGCTGGCAAAGTACAGAACCTTCTCGAGGTCCTTGGACTTGATGTCGAGCATACGGCTCATCGGGAAGCTCGTGGGGCTCTTGAAGTACCAGATGTGGGACACGGGAGCGGCGAGCTCGATGTGGCCCATGCGGTCGCGACGCACCTTGGCCGAGGTGACCTCGACGCCGCAGCGCTCGCAGACGATGCCCTTAAAGCGGATGCCCTTGTACTTGCCGCAGGAGCACTCCCAGTCCTTGGCGGGACCGAAGATCTTCTCGCAGAACAGGCCGTCCTTCTCGGGCTTGAGGGTACGGTAATTGATGGTCTCCGGCTTCTTGACCTCACCGTGCGACCAGGAACGGATCTGGTCGGCGGAGGCAAGGGAGATCTTTACCGAGTCAAAATCAGTAGCTTCGAAATCTGCCACAGTCAACTACTCCTTATCAGTGGTCGTGGCGGCGACAGCCTCGGGTGCCTCGGCGGTCTCGGCATCCTCGGCCTCGACGTCGGTGTCAACGCCGGCGAGCGCAGCCAGGTCGTCGAGAGCAGAGGTCTCCTCGGCGGTCACAGGGGCGGAGGCGTCCTCGTCGGCATCGTGCATGGGCTCGATGTCCAGCGCGAGGGAGCGGATCTCCTTGACGAGAACCTTGAAGGACTCGGGGATACCCGGGACAGGAACGTTCTCGCCCTTGACGATGGACTCGTAGGTCTTGACGCGGCCCACGGTATCGTCGGACTTGACGGTCAGGATCTCCTGCAGGACGTTGGAAGCGCCGTAAGCGTACAGTGCCCAAACTTCCATCTCGCCGAAGCGCTGGCCGCCGAACTGGGCCTTGCCGCCCAGAGGCTGCTGGGTAACCAGGCTGTAAGGGCCAGTCGAACGGGCGTGGATCTTGTCGTCGACCATGTGGCCGAGCTTGAGGATGTAGGACGTACCCACGGTAATGGGCTCGCGGAACTCCTCGCCGGTACGGCCGTCGAACAGACGGGTCTTGCCGCGCTCGTCAAGCTGGGTGACGAACTCGGGGCGCATGTGATCGCCAAAGGCAGCGGTGGCCTTGTTGAGCATGTTCTTGTTGGCACGACGGATGACCTCGGCGATCTCGTCCTCCTTGGCGCCGTCGAAGACGGGCGTCGCGGTGAAGAACGGACCGGGGACGTACTTGTCGGAGTCGGCCTGCTCGGTATCCCAACCGCAGGCAGCAGCCCAGCCAAGGTGGCACTCGAGCAGCTGGCCGACGTTCATACGCGAAGGAACGCCCAGCGGGTTGAGGATAACGTCGATCGGGGTACCGTCAGCCATGTAGGGCATGTCCTCGACCGGCAGAACGTTACAGATAACACCCTTGTTGCCGTGGCGGCCGGCGATCTTATCGCCCTGCTGGATCTTACGACGCTGGGCGACGTAGACGCGCACCTGCTCGTTGACGCCGGGGGCCAGGTCGTCGCCGTTCTCGCGGCTAAAGCGGACGACGTCGATGACGCGGCCGTAAGCGCCGTGAGGCATCTTAAGGGAGGTGTCACGGACATCGTGGGCCTTGGCACCGAAGATGGCGCGCAGCAGGCGCTCCTCGGCGGTCAGAGCGCTCTCGCCCTTAGGCGTGACCTTACCGACCAGGATGTCGCCAGGGCCGACCTCGGCGCCGATGCGGATGATGCCGTCCTCGTCGAGGTTGGCAAGCATGTCCTCGGAGAGGTTCGGGATCTCGCGGGTGATCTCCTCGGGGCCGAGCTTGGTGTCGCGGGCGTCGATCTCGTGACGGGTGATGTTGATGGTCGTCAGCAGGTCCTCGGCCACCAGGCGCTCGGACACGACGATACCGTCCTCGTAGTTAAAGCCTTCCCACGGCATGTAGGCCACGGTGAGGTTCTGGCCCAGTGCGAGCTCGCCGTGATCGGTCGAAGGACCGTCGGCCAGAGGCTCGCCCTGCTCAACCGTGTCACCGACGCGCACGAGCGGACGGTGGTTGATGCAGGTGGACTGGTTGGAACGCTGGTACTTGGCCAGGTGATACTCGTCCATGCCGCCGGCATGCTTGACGATGATCTTGGCGGCGTCGGCAAAGATGACCTCGCCGGCGTTCTTGGCCAGGGTGACCTCGCCGGAGTCCAGGGCGGCGCGACGCTCCATGCCGGTACCGACATAGGGAGCGGCAGGGTGAACCAGCGGCACGGCCTGACGCTGCATGTTGGCGCCCATGAGCGTACGCTTGGCGTCGTCGTGCTCAAGGAACGGGATCAGCGTGGCTGCGACGGAGAGCATCTGGCGCGGCGAGACGTCCATGTAGTCGACGTCCTCGACAGGCACGTCGGCGGGAGCGCCGAAGGAGCC
>DYAA01000135.1 GCA_019419405.1 Collinsella sp.
CCCCTTCGACTCGAATTCTTGACGGCCTGAACAATCGTCAATATCGGTCGGAGGGGTGGCTTTGTAAAGCCGTTTGTCTCCACCCGCGTAGCGGGTGGTTCAAAGCTGGCCGCTGCGCGGCCAGCAGACTAAAGTCTTGAAAAGAAAAAGCCCTGTCGCGAGTCTGCGGCAGAGCTTTTGGAAGGGGACTTGGTTGTGCGGACTCGTTAGGCGAGCTTGGCCTCGAGCTCGGCGATGCGCTTGTAGGCATCGATGGTAAAGCGGGTCTGCTTCTCCAGGATCATGGTGGTCATGAGGGTGTCCTGAGCGTGGGCCATGATGAAGGTCATCTCCATCTCGCCGCCGCCGGCCTCCTGCGAAAGCAGCTTGGTCTGCGTGTCGTGGGCGCCAATGAGTGCATCGCTCGCATCCTTGTGCAGCTGTTCGGCCTTCTCAAAATCACCCTCGCGAGCAGCATCGAGCGCTGCAAGCAGATCAGTCTGGGCGTCACCCGCGTATGCGACGATCTCGAATCCAACCATCGAGATTTCTTCTTTGGTTGCCATATTGCGTTCCTTTCACATATGAACCAATGGAGAGCATCGCGTCCGGGCATACGCGCTGCGTTGTGTATGACAGAAACATTAACATTCAAACAAAACAGAACAATGCAAAACGCAATTTCGAGCTATGAACGGTCGATTTTCGCCCGTGAACGGTTTTTAAACCAATGCGAACAATATCGAACACAATTAGTGGCAACCCAAACAGGTCCACACCCTAGCGTACATCGCGCACCGTATCACCCTCTACGAGCATGCCGGGGATCAGCATGTGCTCCACGCCAGACGCACCCCCCTCGGCGCCGGCAATCTTGTCGACAGCCCACATGCCGACGCGCTTGTTGTCAAAGCGCACCGTGGTCAGGCGACGGTCGGGCACGATGTCGCCCAGACTATCGTCAACACCCACTACGCTCACGTCCTGGGGCACGCGCTTCCCGCGCGACTCGAGCCCGCGAATGCAGCCGTAGGCCATGGCATCGTTGGAAGCATAGATGGCGGTACAGGTCGGATCGTCCGCTAGAGCCTGACCGGCAGCATATCCGCTCTGTGCCGTCCAATCGCCACGGACGAGTCGCGGCGGCTCAATACCATGTGCGCGCAGTGTCTCACGCCAGCCTTCCTCGCGCTGCATGCCCGAAAGCGAGCGCTCGGGGCATGAGATAAAGTGCACGGTCTTGTGCCCCTGCACCAGCAAGTACTCGACCACCTGGCGCGAGCAATCGAACTGGTCGTTATCGACCGTTGAACAGAGCGGGTGCTCCAGCATGGTAACGAGCACCGTCTGCATACCGGGCAGCGGCTCGAAGGTGCCAAAGTCCGCCGGCATGCGATTCATGATCACAACCATGCCATCCACCGGAAGTGCGCTCATGCGCGACGATGCACTCTCGAGGGTATACGGATGCCCGTCTACTTTAGTTAGGGTGATGGCATAGCCGTGTTTGTCGGCCGCAGCGGTAAAGCCCTCCATACGGTCGAGGTTGCCGGTGCCGGTAATGTTGAACATGGCGACACCGACGGTCTTAAACTTGCCGCGGCGCAGCGATCGACCGGCAAAATTGGGACGATACCCCAGCTCGCGCATGGCGGCACGCACGCGCTCCTTGGTCTCGGGGCGCACGCTGGGCGAATCGTGCACGGTGCGCGAGACCGTCTGCTCCGAGACGCCCGCGAGACGCGCCACGTCCTTAACGGAAACCGATTTTTTAACAGCGGCCATAGGTCGATCTTTCTATGTCAACGATGCCATTGGCGGCACCCTACGCAGTCAAATGAACGCCTTCAAGTATATCCAACACCTCCCCCACAATACGTTTACCACCTAAAACCTACCGTTCACCGACAATCTTGCTTCCCCGAACGGCTTTTGTCGCCCAAATGTTAACGTTGCCATTGCGCAAATACAGAGCCACCGGGCGGCTCAAACGTTTACGCGTAAGGAATCGATGGTTCGCAGGCATAGGAACCACTGGTTCGCGTCTTTTTTTGTGTCGCAAAATGGCAACGTCAACATTTTGGCAACCGAACGCCAAAAGCTACCATCGTTGCTAACCCACCGACTCTTAGGAGCATTGCATGGAGCAACTCATCGCCATCATCGAAAAGGGCCAGCCCTTTTTCAACGCGATCGCCCGCAACAAGTACCTCAAGGCGATCCGCGACGGCTTTATCTCCGTCATCCCCATCATCATCTTCTCGTCCATCTTCTGCCTGGTAGCCTCGGTCCCCAACATCTGGGGTTTCTATTGGCCCGATGACATCAACAACGCCCTGTGGAAGTGCTACAACTACTCCATGGGCATCCTGGCCATCGCCTGTGCCGCCACCACGGCCAAGCACTTCGCCGACGCCCAGAACCGCGACCTGCCCAAGAACAACCAGATCAACTTTATCTCGTGCATGTGCGCGGCCATCATCGGCTTCTTGCTCCTTTCGAGCGACACCATCGCCACGGACGCTGCCAGCGGCTTCAACACCACCTACCTTGGTTCCAAGGGCCTGTTGACCGCCTTTATCGCTGCGTTTGTGACCGGCATCATCTACAAGTTCTTCATTAAGCGCAACATCACCGTCAAGATGCCCGAGCAGGTTCCGCCCAACATCTCGCAGACCTTTAAGGACATCATCCCCTTCTCCGTCTGCATCACCGTCTTTTGGGTCTTTGACATCGTCTTCCGCGCTGCCTTTGGCTTCTGCTTTGCCCAGGGCGTCATCCAGGTGTTCCAGCCCCTGTTCACCGCTGCCGACGGCTACATCGGCCTCGCCGTCATCTACGGCGCTATGAGCCTCTTCTGGTTCGTGGGCGTCCACGGCCCCTCAATCGTCGAGCCCGCCATCGCCGCCGCCCTCGTTGCCAACATGACCGACAACCTGGCTGCATTCCAGGCTGGTCAGCACGCTTCCGCTGTCCTGACCCAGGGTGCCCAGTACTTCGTCGTCTGCATGGGCGGCACCGGCGCCACGCTCGTCCTGGTCTTTATGTTCTGCTTCCTGGCCAAATCCCAGGAGATGCGTGCCGTCGGTAAGGCAGCCATCGTCCCCGTGTGCTTTGCCGTCAACGAGCCGCTGCTGTTCGCCGCACCCATCGTGCTCAACCCCGTCTTCTTTGTCCCGTTTGTCTTTGCTCCGATCGCCAACATCTGGATCCTCAAGATCTTTATCGACTTCTTGGGCATGAACGGCTTTATGTACACCCTGCCTTGGACCGTCCCCGGCCCCATCGGCACCATCATGGGCTTGGGCTTCCAGCCGCTCGCCTTTGTGATGCTCGCCATCATCCTGATCGTCGACTTTGCCCTGTACTACCCGTTCTTCCGTGCCTATGACGCCCAGAAGTGCGCCGAGGAGGCCGAGATCTCCCAGGAGGAGCTCGCCGCCAAGAACGCCGAGAAGGCCGCCAAGCTCAACGACGCCTTCCAGGGCAAGGCCGATGCCAAGAGCGTTGCCGCCGGTGCCGCAGCCGAGGCCGTGAAGGCCGACGCCCCCACCGCTTCCACAGCACCCGCTGCCGAGGCAACGACCGCCAGCGACCTCAACGGCAAGCGCGTGCTCGTGCTCTGCCAGGGTGGCGGAACCTCGGGCCTGCTCGCCAACGCGCTGGCCAAGGCTGCCAAGGAGCGCGGCATCAATCTGGAGACCGCTGCCGAGGCCTATGGCAACCACGTCGACATGCTCCCCGACTTTGACCTGGTCGTCCTGGCCCCGCAGGCCGCCAGCTACCTGGCCGACCTGCAGAAAGACTGCGAGCGTGTGGGCAACAAGTGCGTCGCCTGCCGCGGTAAGCAGTACATCGAGCTCTCCCAGAACGGCGACAAGTCTCTCGCCTTCGTAAGCGAGCAACTCTCGAAGTAAGTAACGCTCAGGGCCAGCCGACCATCCAAGACCGGCTGGCCCTTCGATTTAGACGATTGGATCATCATGTCCGTTAACCCTGCTAGCGTCACCAACCCGCCTGCGCAGTTTCCCGAGAACTTTGTCTTTGGCGGCGCCACCGCTGCCTACCAGGTAGAGGGCGAGACCCGCACTCACGGTAAGGGCAAGGTTGCCTGGGACGACTTCCTGGAGGCCCAGGGCCGTTTCTCTCCCGATCCCGCTTCCGACTTCTACAACCAGTACCCCGTCGACCTGGAGCTGTGCGAGGAGTTCGGCATCAACGGCATTCGCCTCTCCATCGCCTGGAGCCGCATCTTCCCCAACGGAACCGGCGAAATCAACCCCGAGGGTGTCCAGTTCTACCATGACCTTTTCGCCGAGTGCCACAAGCACCACGTTGAGCCGTTTGTCACGCTGCATCACTTTGACACGCCGCTGCCCCTCTTTGAGAAGGGCGACTTCCTCAACCGCGAGACCATCGACGCCTTTGTGGACTTTGCCACCTTTTGCTTTAAGGAGTACGCCGACCAGGTGACCTACTGGTTCACCTTTAACGAGATCTGGGCCGACGCCTCCAACACCTACATCGAGGGCACCTTCCCCGGCGGCGTCAAGGCGCATCTGGCCGAGGCTTTCCAGTGCGAGCACAACATGATGCTCGCCCACGCCAAGGCAGTACTGGCCTTCCACAACGGTGGTTTTAAGGGCAAGATCGGCGTCATTCAGTCGCTGGAGTTTAAGTACCCGCTTAACGAGAACGACCCCGCCGACATCAAGGCCGCCAACAACGAGCACGTGCTGCAGAACCAGTTCTTGCTCGACGCCACCTTCCGCGGCGACTACGCGCCCGACACCCTCGAGTGCGCCAACCGCCTGGCGGCTATCTCGGGCGGCACCATCGAGATCCTGGACGAGGACCTCGAGATTATGCGCGAGGCAGCGCTCTACAACGACTACTTGGGCGTTAACAACTACCAGTGCCGCTTCCTCAAGGCTTACGATGGCGAGAACGACCTGCACCACAACGGTACGGGCGAGAAGGGCACCGGCCGCTGGCGCGTCAAGGGCATTGGCGAGCATGTGAACAAGCCCGGCATCCCCACCACCGACTGGGACTGGATCATCTATCCCGAGGGTCTGTTCGATCTGCTCGTCTACATTAAGCAGCGCTACCCCAACTACAAGCAGATCTTCATCACCGAGAACGGCATGGGCTACAAGGACCCCTACAAGGACGGTTTTGTGGATGACCAGCCGCGCATCGACTACATCGAGCAGCACCTGCGCTGGTTGCTCAAGGCCATGGAGGTGGGCGTCAACGTGGGCGGCTACTTCCTGTGGAGCCTGCAGGATCAGTTCTCTTGGACCAACGGCTACAACAAGCGCTATGGCTTCTTCTACGTAGACTTTGAAACCCAGAAGCGCACGCCCAAGGCAAGCGCCTACTGGTACAAGCACGTGGCGCAGACCCGTCGTCTGGACTAGCGACTTGCGACTAGCGAGATGCCCCGCTCACACAACCTGCCCCCATTTCTCAGCCGGGGGCGGCACGTCACACGGCGCGCCGCCCCCGGACTTTTTGTTTTTGAGCGGGTCGGGAGCCGTTCGTCTCGATCTGTAATATTTAGCCGAGTTTTTCGGTCCTAACTGTTACAGATTGAGATGAACGCGCGGGCCAGTTCCCTCAATCTAAATCTGTAACATCTAGCGGGCTATTTCGCCTCCACCTGTTACAGATCGAGACAAACGGAATAAGCCGAGCCGAAAGATCTCGATCTGTAACATCTAGCAGGGATTATCGGTCCTAACTGTTACAGATTAAGATGAACGAGCCGAGCACGTCTACACCCGCAGGTCCTTTACGCTGGAACGCTCGACCAGCACGCCCGAGACGAGCGTACGGCTTCTGGAGCTCGGGGCTTCCAGACCGGCGACGACTTCGTTAAGCGCACGGACGCCCAGCTCGCGGTGGCGAAACTTCACCGACGTCAGAATCGAGTTGGGAATCGTCTTGTAGAGCTCATCGTCGAAGCCGATCACGGACACGTCGTCGGGCACACTGAGCCCTTTGTCACGTAGAGCCATCATCACGCCGTTTGCCATGCAGTCGTTAGCAGCGAGGACCGCCGTACAATCGGGTTTATCGGCAAGCACAAGGCCCGCAGCATAGCCACTATCCGCATTCCAATCGCCTTGCAGAGGCTCGGGCGGCTCAATGCCACGCGTCTCGAGTGCCGCACGCCAACCTTTCATACGGCACTGACTCGACAGCGACTCTTTCTTACCAGAGACGAAGTACACGTTCTTGTGTCCGCGATTTAAGAAGTACTCGCATGCCATGCGCGCGCCGCCCTCTTGGTCGTCACTGACGGTAGAGCAGGTAGGATGTTCCATCGACGTGATAATCACCGTCTTGAGGTCTTTCGGCGCCTCAAAGGTATCAAAGTCATCGACCATCTGGCGCAGGTTAAAAATCATGCCGTCGACGGGAAGCTGCGACATCCTACGTGCCGCTTCGGCAAGGGTCATCTTCTCCCCCGCCCGCTTTTTAATCATCGTGAGCGCAAAGCCTCGCTCTGCGGCGGCATCCGCGATACCGTCAATCATGTCCACGTTGCCGCCCGACAAGTGGAACAGCACCACGCCGATGCACCCGTAACGGCCCAACTTGAGTGAACGCGCGGCAAAGTTGGTCCGAAACCCAAGCGCCTCCATGGCCGCATGGACCTTATCGCGCGTCCTCTCGCGCACGCTATCGGGCTCATTGATCACACGAGACACCGTCTTGAGGGAAACACCCGCGGCAACCGCCACATCGTTCATCGAGACGCTTTTCTTGTCCATCGTTGCCACTGCTTCTCCAGTCGGTTCCCTATCGATCGTTCCTTGCGTTCTAGCATACACTACCTGCTCGGTTTTCAAATTTGCCGTTTACCGGGCAATACCAACCGTTCACCCGTAAATCCTTGTTGCTCTTCCAAAAATGTCTTACGTTGTCATTTCGCAATGCCTTCCTTAAGCAGGAAGGTTTCCGGGCAGTCCTGACCATCCATCGACGACCAGTTCCATCCACATGCATCGCGCATCGAACAGCAAAGGAGCTCTATGGACGCCATCGTAAAGATGCTCGAAAAGCATCAACCGTTCTTTGAGAAAATCTCGAGGAACATCTACCTCCAGGCCATTAAGGACGGATTCCTTGGGTGCATGCCCATCGTCCTCACCTCTTCGATCTTCCTACTGATTGCCACCCTTCCTGGCGTAGTTGGCATCACGCTGCCCCAGCCGCTCATCGACTGGTGCAACAAGCTGTACAACTTCACCATGGGCGTCATGGGCATCATGGTTGCCGGCACCACTGCCAAGAACTTTACGGCTTCCATGAACCGTCGCATGCCCGCCGGCAAAGTGCTCAACGACGGCTCCACCATGGTTGCCGCCCAGTGCAGCATGCTTTTGCTCGCTGTTACGCAGTTCACCACCAAGTTCAACGGCTCCGAACTTTCGGTCTTCGATTGCACCAGCATGGGTACGCGCGGTCTGTTCTCGGCCTATATCGCCGCGTTCATTACCGTTTGGGTCTATAAGTTCTGCGTCTCGCGCGATCTGACCATTAAGCTGCCCAAGGAGGTCCCAGGCGCCATCGCTCAGAACTTCCGCGACATTATCCCCTTTGGCGGCGCCGTCATCATCTGCGGCATCATCGATGTCGTCGTGCGCAACCTCATGGGCGTTCCGTTCTCCGAGCTGCTTATCAAACTGCTCTCCCCGCTCTTTACCGCTGCAGAAACCTATCCTGGCCTTATCCTTATCCAGGCAGCCACCGCGTTCTTCTGGTTCATCGGCGTCCACGGCCCCTCGATCGTCCAGCCGGGCATCGACCCCATCCGTCTTGCCAACCAGGCCGAGAACCTGCAGGTTCTGCTGGCAGGCGGCCACCCCGCCCACTCCCTCACCTTTAACATGTCGCTCGTGGGTGAGTTCGGCGGCACCGGCGCCACGTTCATCGTGCCGCTTCTGCTGATTCTCTTCATGAAGTCCAAGCAGCTCAAAGCCGTCGGTAAGGCCTCGATTGTCCCTGTTGCCTTCGCCGTCAACGAACCGCTGCTCTTTGGCGCGCCGATGATCCTTAACCCCTACATGCTCATCCCCTTTGTTGCCGCCGGCTGCGTCAACGTGAGTGTTGCCAAGTTCTTTATCGACAATGTGGGTATGAACGGCTTCTCCTTCGTGGTGCCTTGGGCTACCCCTGCCCCCATCGGCATCTTCATCACCACGAACTTCCAGCTTATCGCCCTGGTATTTGTCGCGATCATCATCTTGCTGGACGCCATCATCTACCTGCCGTTCTTGAAGGCATACGATAAGCTGCTCTGCGACCAGGAGGCCGAGCGCGCCGCCGAGCTGGGACTCGAGTCCGATGGTGCCGCTTCCGTCGCCGCCAACGCCTCTACGCCCGCTGTCGAGCAGGCCACCGCTTCCGTCGAGACGACCGTTGCCGCCGCCGACAGCAAGCCTGTCGCCGATCAGCCCGAGCCCGCTGCCGATGCATCCGCCAAGAAGGATGTCGATGGCCTGAAGGTCCTCGTCCTGTGCGCCGGCGCCGGCACCTCTGCCATGCTTGCCAACGCCATCAAGGAAGGTGCCGCACAGACCGGAGAGAACATCGCTTCCTCCGCAGGCGCCTATGGCCAGCACACTGCCATCATGGATCAGTACGACGTCATCGTGCTCGCTCCGCAGGTTCGTAGCTACTACAACGACATGAAGGCCGACACCGATCGTCTGGGCATTAAGCTGCTCGCCCCGCGCGGTAAGGAATATATCGACCTCACTCGCGACCCCGCTGGCGCCATCAAGTGGCTCCGCGAGAACCTCGACTAGTTCCTCCCTCTGTTGGTGCCCGGATCCCCAGTTCGGGCACCTCTCCCTATTCGTATCCCACAGAAAGGATGACTCATGACCAACCCCATGCAGTTCCCCGACGGCTTTGTGTTTGGCGGCGCCACCGCCGCTTACCAGGTTGAGGGTGAGACCCGCACGCACGGCAAGGGCAAAGTGCCCTGGGACGATTTCCTGGCTGCTCAGGGTCGCTTCTCCCCCGACCCCGCAAGCGACTTCTACAACAAATATCCGGTCGATATCGACTTGTGCCAGCGCTTCGGCATTAACGGCATTCGCGTCTCCATCGCTTGGAGCCGCATCTTCCCCAGTGGCACCGGCGAGATTAACCCCGAGGGTGTCGCTTTCTATCACGAGCTTTTCGCCACCTGCAACAAAGCTGGCGTTATCCCCTATGTCACGCTCGATCACTTCGATACGCCCGAGGCCTTTTACCAGAACGGCGGCGAGGGTTTCCTGACGCGCACGACCATCGACGCCTTCGTCGAGTACGCCAAGTTCTGCTTTGCCGAGTTCACCGAGGTCAAGCACTGGTTTACCTTTAACG
>DYAA01000136.1 GCA_019419405.1 Collinsella sp.
CCTGGCGGTCGACCGCGTCAAGTTTTCCGAGCTTGTCGAGGCCGAGGTTGCCGCCCGACCCAATATCGAGATCATTCACGGCGAGGTCACGCAGATTCCCGAGGGTCACGTGGTCATTGCCGCCGGCCCGCTGTGTTCGCCGGCGCTGAGCGAAGACGTCATGAAGCTCGTCGGTGGCGACGCTCTTGCGTTCTTCGATGCCGCGGCTCCGATCGTCGATGCCTCCACGCTCGATATGGACGTGCTGTTCTCGCAGTCGCGCTACGAGGAGCAGGGGAGCGGCGACTATCTCAACGCCCCGCTCAACAAGGAGGAGTACGAGGCCTTTATCGAGGCGCTTACCACGGCCGACCGCGTGGTGCTCAAGGACTTTGAGGGCGGCGATCTGTTCCAGGCCTGCCAGCCTGCCGAGGAGGTCGCACGCACCGGCAAGGACGCCATTCGCTTTGGCGCCATGAAGCCCGTCGGCCTCACCGACCCGCGTACCGGACGTCGCCCCTGGGCGGCGATTCAGCTGCGTGCCGAGAACAAGGAGAAGACCGCCTATAACCTGGTGGGCTTCCAGACAAACCTGACCTTTGGCGAGCAGAAGCGCGTCTTCCATATGGTGCCGGGCCTGGAGAACGCTGAGTTCTTCCGCTACGGTGTCATGCACCGCAATACCTTTGTCGACGCCCCGCACGTGCTCGATGGCACCTTTGCCGTGCCCGGTACCGGCGTGCGCCTGGCCGGTCAGATCACCGGCACCGAGGGGTACATGGAAGCCGTGGCGACCGGTCTGCTCGCGGCGCTCAATACCTATGCCGAGGCTATCGGTGTCGCGGGCGTCGAGTTGCCGCGTGTGGGCGCCCTGGGTGCGCTCGTGGGCTATGCGACCGATCCTGCCACCGTGGGCTATCAGCCTATGCATGTCAACTTTGGCCTGGTGCCGCCACTCGAGGATGGTAAGCGCCGCAGCAAGCGCGACCGCTACCAGGCCTATGCGGACCGTGCGCTCGAGGCCCTTGATGCCTATCTGGCCACTCGCCCCGATCTGTTTGGAGGCGACCGGTCATAGCCTTTGACCTGTACGACACCGTCGACTCGTTTATCGCCTATATCTCACGTGTCGAGGGACTTTCTCCCAACACGGTGACGGCTTACGGCTCGAGGCTGGAGCGTTTTGCTGCCTGGTGCGAGCGCGAGGATATCGATGCTTTCGCTGCCGACGTGCGCACCATTCGTCGCTATCTTGCCGAGCTTTCGCGTGAGCAGGTGGCTCCCCGAACGCTTGCGGCGCATCTGTCGGCTATCCGATCGCTCTATCGATGGATGGCTGCCGAGGGGGTCGTGGAGGGCGATGTGGTCTCGGCAATTTCCTCGCCCAAGCTCCCGCGCGATCTACCCGGTGTGCTGACGACCCAACAGGTGGAGGCGCTGCTCAAGACGCCTGATACCTCAACACCCGCGGGACTGCGCGATGCGGCGATGCTCGAGCTGCTCTATGCCTCGGGTGCTCGTATCTCTGAGCTCGCAGCACTCAATGTGGAGTCCATTGCGTGGTCCGAACGCACGCTGCGCCTGTGGGGCAAGGGGAGCAAAGAACGTATCGTCCCTCTGTATCGTCGTGCGCTCGAGGCGACGCGTCTCTATATTGAGGAGGGGAGGCCGGAGTTGCTCGCTCAGGCAAAGCGTCGTGACCCCGTTACCGGGCCGCATCCGCTGCTTATATCGGCGCGCGGTAATCGCATGAGTGCCGCCATGCTCAGGCGGCGGTTTCATACGCTGGCGACGCTCGCCGGCATGCCTGCCGACATCGCCCCGCATGCGATGCGCCATACCTTTGCGACCGACTTGCTCGAGGGCGGTGCGGACCTGCGCTCGGTTCAAGAGCTGCTGGGCCATGCGAGCCTGTCCACGACGCAGATCTACACGCATCTCACACCCGATCGGCTTAAGCGGGCTTTGGCTCAAGCCCATCCCCGCGGCGAATAGTGGCTGGGACGTCCCGCGCCGCACTCAGGTGTGTGGTTTTGATTGCGGGTTGGCAGGAAGAAGCATTCCTGCTATCATTCATCAGGTTGCTTCACGGCAACATGTTTTTATCACGCACGCGCGGCTACTTCATACCGTGGTGCCCGGGCTTTGGTAGCACATGTCCGGGTTGGTTTTGGAGGATGACCCCGCGCGGAGGCAAACCACAGGAGGTTTAACATGGCTACCAAGATTACTATCCGCACCCTGCTCGAGGCCGGCTGCCACTTCGGTCACCAGACCCGTCGCTGGAACCCCAAGATGAAGCCGTTCATCTTCGGTGAGCGCAACGGCATCTACATCCTCGACCTCAAGCAGACCATCCTCGACGCCGACCAGGCCTACACTTTCGTCAAGAACGTCGCCAAGGGTGGCAATGTGCTGTTCGTCGGCACCAAGAAGCAGGCTCAGGAGGCCGTCAAGAACGCTGCTGAGCGCGCCAACATGCCTTACATCAACCAGCGTTGGCTCGGCGGTATGCTGACCAACTTCGTCACCATCCGCTCCCGCATCAACCGCATGGAGGAGCTCGAGGCCATGGTCGAGGACGGCCGCATGGCTGTTCTGCCCAAGAAGGAGCAGGCTGTTCTTGGTAAGGAGCTCACCAAGCTCCAGACCAACCTCGGTGGCGCCCGCGACATGAAGGGTCTGCCCCAGGCTCTCTTCGTCATCGACACCAAGCGCGAGGAGAACGCCATCAAGGAGGCCCAGCGCCTGAACATCCCTGTCGTCGCCCTGATTGACACCAACCCCGATCCCGACGAGGTCGAGTACGGCATCCCCTGCAACGATGACGCTATCTCCGCTGTCACCCTTATGTGCGAGCTCATGGCTGACGCCTGCCTCGCTGGCTCCGGCAAGGAGCAGGTCTCCGAGGCCGAGATGGCCGCTGAGCCCAAGGCCGAGTAAATCAGTCTTAGTTAATTCTTTTTCATCTCTTTGAAAGGACCCACAATGGCCCAGATTACCGCCGCTATGGTCAAGCAGCTCCGCGAGATGACCGACTCCCCGATGATGGAGTGCAAGAAGGCTCTCGTCGAGGCTGACGGCGACATGGACGCCGCTGTCGACGTTCTGCGCAAGAACGGCCTTGCCAAGGCTGCTAAGAAGGCTGGCCGCGAGACCAACGAGGGCGCTGTAGCCGCGTTCGTCTCCGAGGATGGCAAGACCGGCGCTCTGCTCGAGCTCTCCTGCGAGACCGACTTCGTTGGCTCCAACGCCAAGTTCACCGGCTTTGCTTCCAAGGTCGCTGAGGTTGTCGCCACCACCGAGCCTGCTGACGTCGACGCTCTGCTCGAGAAGCCGATGGGCGAGGAGACCGTTTCCTCCGAGCTCACCGAGATGATTCACATCATGGGCGAGAACATGAAGATCTCCCGCTTCGCTGCCCGCAAGGCCGAGAACGGCGCGCTCGCTTCTTACATCCACATGGGTGGTAAGATCGGCGTCCTCGTCGAGTTCGCCTTCGAGAAGGCCGAGACTGCTCAGGCTGAGTCCTTCAAGACCTTCGCTCACGACGTTGCCCTTCAGGTTGCCGCCGTCGCCCCGATCTGCGCTACCCGCGATCAGGTTCCGGCCGAGACCGTCGAGCACGAGAAGCAGATCTACATGGCCCAGGCTGCCGAGTCCGGCAAGCCCGAGGCTATCCAGGAGAAGATGGCTGTTGGTCGTCTGGAGAAGTTCTACAAGCAGTCCGTGCTCACCGAGCAGGAGTTCATCAAGGACAGCTCCCTCACCATCAAGAAGTACGCTGAGCAGGTCTCCAAGGAGCTCGGCGACACCATTACCGTCGTTGCCTTTGACCGTCTGGTCCGTGGCGAGTAAATAAGCTCTTGTAGCTGGTAATGAGCAGGCTGTGGGTTTTACTCACAGCCTGCTTTTTCATGGCTCTTATCAGAGCCTTTGATATCATATTGAGAGTCTAATTAAAGGAGGATCGCTTTGTCCGACATCCGATATAAACGCGTGCTTCTTAAGCTTTCCGGCGAAGCACTGATGGGCGACGGCCAATATGGCATTGACCCCAAGGTTACCGACCATCTTGCCAAGCAGGTCAAGGAGCTGCTCGCCGTTGGCCATGAGGTCGGCGTCGTTGTCGGCGGCGGCAATATTTTCCGCGGCATGGCAGGCGCTGCCGGTGGCATGGAGCGTGCTCAGGCCGACTACATGGGCATGCTGGCAACCGTTATGAACGCGCTCGCCCTGCAGGATGCCTTCGAGCATAACGATGTTCCCTGCCGCGTGATGAGCGCTATCCAGATGAACGAGATCTGCGAGCCCTATATTCGCCGTCGCGCTATCAACCACCTTTCCAAGGGCAACGTTGTTATTTTTGCCGCCGGTTCGGGTAATCCGTACTTTACGACCGACACCGCCGCGGCTCTTCGTGCGTGCGAGATCGGCGCCGAGATTCTGATTAAAGCCACCAAGGTTGACGGCATCTACGACAAGGATCCCGTCAAGTGCGCCGATGCCGTCCGTTTTGACAAGATTACTTATCACGAGGTTCTCGTTCGCGGCCTGCAGGTTATGGATTCCACAGCTACGGCCCTGTGCCAGGATAACCGTATGCCTATTTTGGTCCTCAACATCGATGGCGAGGACACCGTCAAACGCGCGCTCGCGGGTGAACCCGTCGGCACGCTCGTCTATCAGGAGGATTAAGCATGGCAGAGAACATCACCGCCCATATGGACAAGTCGCTCGAGTCCCTCAAGCATAACTTCTCCAAGGTCCGTACCGGTCGCGCCAACGCCAACATTCTGTCCGACATCACCGTCGATTATTACGGTGTCCCCACGCCGGTCACGCAGGTTGCCGCCGTCAAGACCCCCGAGGCTCACATGCTGCTCATCGAGCCGTGGGACAAGGCCCTCATCAACGCTATCGTCAAGGCCATCGGCGCTTCCGATCTGGGTATTACCCCCAACTCCGATGGCACCGTCGTTCGTCTTCCGTTCCCGGCTCCCACTGAGGAGCGCCGTCGCGAGCTCGTCAAGGAGTGCCGCGAGTACGCCGAGCAGGCCAAGGTATCTATCCGTAACATCCGTCGCGACTTCAACAACAAGCTCGAGCGCGATGAGGAGCTCACCGAGGACGATGTCCGTCGCGAGCAGGCCAAGGTCCAGAAGCACACCGATGAGTATGTCGCCAAGGTCGAGGAGCTTCTGAAGGAAAAAGAAGCCGAGGTCATGGAGATCTAAGGTGCAATACGACGAGCATAAACTGGTCGAGTACTTTGCCGACGCCCCTGTGGGCGTCGGTTTTTCCGACCTTGACCTCAATAACATTCCGCACCATATCTCGTGCATCATGGACGGCAACGGTCGTTGGGCCACATCGCGCGGTCTTGCACGCACCGAGGGCCACAAGGCGGGTATCGTCTCCCTTCGCGAGATTATTACCGCCTGCGTGCGTCTGGGCGTCGACGTGCTTTCGGCCTATGCGTTTTCTACCGAAAACTGGAACCGCCCGCAGCATGAGGTCAACGTCTTGATGCACCTGTTTGCCAAGACGTTTATCGACGAGCTGCCGCTTCTGAAGCGCGAAAACGTGCGCGTTGTCTTTTTGGGTGACATTTCCGCGCTGCCCAAGAAGACCCGCGACGTTTTTGAACGCGGTCTTGCCGAGTGCGCCAATCACACCGGCATGACGCTGGCGCTTGCCGTCAACTACGGCGCGCGTGCCGAGATTACCCGCGCTGTCCGTCAAATCGCACTCGACGCTGCCGCCGGTAAGATCGATCCTGGCGCAATTGATGACGACATGGTGGCTTCCCACCTCTATACCGCCGGCCTTCCCGATCCTGAGCTTGTGATTCGCACTTCTGGTGAGCTGCGCCTTTCGAACTATCTGCTGTGGCAGGTGGCTTATTCCGAATTCTACGTCACCGATACCTATTGGCCCGACTTTGATCGTTGGGGCCTTGTCGACGCCATTTTGGCCTATCAGGGCCGTGACCGTAGGTTTGGTGGACTGAGCAAGACCGAGGAGGCTTAATCGTGTCCGATCGTCCCAAGGCATCTGCTCCCAAGACGCCTGCGCGCAAAGCTGCCACTGCGGGAGCGCCTGCAGCGAAGAGCGGCACCGGTTCGTGGCTGGCGGGCTTTATTACCCGTGCCGCCGCCGGTATCGTCTACGCCGTTGTCTTTATCCTGTGCCTGGTTTTGGGTATCGTGCCCACGGCCATCTTTGTTTCTGTCATGAGCGGTCTGTGCTGCTATGAGTTTTTCCGTATGACAAGGCTCGATGGCAAGATGGCTAACGAGCGCATGGGTATCGCTGCCGCCGTACTCTTTCCGCTGTCGGCGTTGGGCGATTCGATGTTGCTGAATGCCCTGCTTTTTGCCCTGATGCTCGCTGTGGGCATTTGGTATGTCTGGTCGCCGCGTACCCGCATCTCTGATGTGGCAGTGACGCTCATGGGTCCCATCTACACTGGCTTTATGCTGTCGGCTATCGTGCTGCTGCGCGATGCCGTGCCCGGTTTTGCCGGTGCCCTGCTTTCAGTGGGCGTTTGCGCGTCCCTTTGGGTCTCCGATTCGTTTGCCTACATCGTGGGCAGCCGTATCGGCAAGCACAAGATGGTTCCCAAGATTTCTCCCAAAAAGAGCTGGGAGGGGTTTGTCGGCGGCATCCTGGGCTCGGTTTTGATTTGGCTCATCCTGTGGGCGACGCACTTCTACAAGCTCAGCCTGCCCTATGCGCTGCTGTGCGGCGTGGTTGTGTCCATTCTGGGCGTTATCGGCGACCTTATCGAGTCGCGCATCAAGCGCGGTGTGGGCGTCAAGGATTCCGGCAACCTTATCCCGGGCCACGGCGGCATGCTCGATCGTAGCGATTCGCTTATCTTCGGCTGTATCACCGCGCAGCTGTTGCTGATGATCGGAGGCGTGCTGTAATGTCTTTCCAGACGACGTATGGCTCCGATGGACGTCTCCGCGTTGCCATCCTGGGCTGTACAGGCTCTATCGGCACCCAGGCGCTCGATGTGTGCCGCCAGCATGCCGATCGCCTGCAGGTGACGGCGCTGTCCGTTAACTCCAGTACCTCTGAGCTCGTTGCCGCTGCCCGTGAGTTCTCGGTTCCGGCGGTTGCCGTGGCCGATGCCGCTCATGGCGATGACGCCGTGCTGCAGGAGTTGCCCGAGGGAACGAAGCTCGGCGTTGGCGCGCAGGCGGTTTGCGAGCTCGCGCGTCGCGACGATGTCGACTGCGTGCTCGTCGCTATTGTGGGCGCCGCCGGTCTCGAGGCGAGCCATGCGGCCTTGACCTCGAATAAGCGCCTTGCCCTTGCCAACAAGGAGTCCCTCGTCGTCGGTGGCGACTTGCTTATGCCGTTGGCGCAACCGGGCCAGCTTATTCCAGTCGACTCTGAGCACTCCGCCATTTACCAGTGCTATCTGGGGGAGAACCCGCGCGAGGCTCATTGTATTTGGCTCACCTGCTCGGGCGGTCCGTTCTTTGGCTGCACGCGCGACGAGCTCGATCGCGTGACGCGTGCCGATGCCCTCGCGCATCCCACGTGGGCCATGGGTGCCAAGATCACCATTGACTCCGCCACCCTCATGAACAAGGGCCTGGAGCGCATTGAGGCCATGCATCTGTTTAACTGCGATCTCGATTTCATTAACGTGGTCGTGCAGCGTCAGTCCAAGATTCACTCTATGGTCGAGTTCGCCGACGGCTCCGTGATGGCGCATCTCGGTGCATCCGACATGCGTATTCCCATCCAGTTCGCGTTCTCGTATCCCGAGCGTTGGGATACCCCGGCGCCTCGTATCGATTTCCGCGAGCTGGGGCAGCTCACGTTTGATGCTGCCGACATGGATACCTTCCGCTGTCTGGCACTGGCCGAACGCGCCGGCAAGACGGGTGGCACCATGCCGTGCGTGCTCAATGCCGCCAACGAGGTCGCCGTCGATGCCTTCCTGCACGATGGCTGCAGCTTTACCGATATCGATCGCATTGTGGAATCCTGCATGGATGCCCACGATATGCAGGCGATCGATTCGTTTGAGCAGCTTCGCGACATCGATTCGTGGGCGCGTGAAAAAGCTGCGCAGGTGCTCGCCGCAACCCGTTCCTAACCCATAAGGATTGCTTTTTCGTTTTATGGATACTGTTCTGAGCGTTCTCTCATCGGTCTTTTGGGGCCTGTTGATGCTTTCCGTCCTCGTGTTTTTGCACGAGGGCGGCCACTTTTTGGCGGCGCGTGCCTGCGGCGTCCGGGTGACTGAGTTCTTCTTGGGCCTGCCGTGCCGCTTTGATATCCATCACACATCGCGTCGCATTGGAACCAAGTTTGGCGTGACCCCGCTGCTGCTGGGTGGCTACGCTGCCATCTGCGGTATGGATCCGACCGATGTTTCGTGCGCCGATCGCGTGCTCGCGGCTATCTATCGTCATGGTCGCGTGACCGTGGCCGACCTTGCTGTCGAGCTCGAGCTTTCCGAGGAGGTTGTGCTCGAGGCATGCGCCCTTTTGCTGGGCTGGGGCTCCATCGCGCCCTGGTATGAGG
>DYAA01000137.1 GCA_019419405.1 Collinsella sp.
GCGATAGTTACTTGTCATACCCGCCTGCTCAAGCACGTTTTTTGAGCGCTTGATACGCTTTAACCCTGCGGAAACATTTTTCTGCGATAGTATCTGCGATATAGACCAGTCGAAACCCGCCCGAAAGAAAGGGGAGCGACATGAACCAGCAGAACATCGATTACGTACTCCGCTCCGTAGAGCAGCGTGACATCCGCTTTGTGCGTCTGTGGTTTGTCGACATTCTCGGCCGCCTCAAGAACTTTGCCATTAGCCCCGAGGACCTCGAAGTCGCTTTTGAGGAGGGTATTGGCTTTGACGGCTCCGCTATCGAGGGCTTTGCCACGCCCGAGGAAGCCGACATGCTCGCATTCCCCGATGCTTCAACCTTCCAGATCCTGCCGTGGCGCCCGAGCCACAACGGCGTCGCCCGCGTGTTCTGCGACGTGTGCACTCCCGATTGCAAGCCGTTTGCCGGCGACCCGCGCGACGCTCTGCGCCGCATGTTCCGCAAGGCCGAGAAGGCTGGCTATCTGCTCAACGTGGGCGCCGAGCTGGAGTATTACTACTTTCCCGACGAGCACACGCCCGAGCCGCTCGACAACGTGGGCTACTTCGATCTTTCGGTGAGCGATGCCGCTCGCGACCTGCGCCGCAACACGGTCCTCACGCTCGAGAAGATGTCCGTGCCCGTGGAGTACACCTTCCACGCCGCCGGCCGCTCGCAGCACGGCATGAGCTTGCGTCACGCCGAGGCCCTGAGCATGTCCGACGCCGTCACCACGGCCAAGCTCATCATTAAGCAGCAGGCCTACGAGAGCGGTTGCCACGCTTCCTTTATGCCCAAGCCGTTGGCGGGCGAGGACGGCAGCGCCATGTTTTTGCATCAGTCGCTGTTCGACCACGACGGCAACAACGTCTTTTGGGGCGAGGACGACGAGAAGTACCACCTCTCCGAAATCGCCAAGCACTACATGGCCGGCATCTTGGCGCACGCGCGCGAGATCAGCGCCATCACCAACCCCACGGTCAACTCGTACAAGCGCATCACCACGGGCGGCGACTCCGTGCCGCAGTACGCCACGTGGGGCCTGCGCAACCGCGCGAGTATGGTCCGCATCCCGGTCTACAAGCCCGGCAAGCAGCTGTCCACGCGTATCGAGTTGCGCAGCCCCGACCCCATGGCCAACCCGTACCTGGTCAACGCCGTCACGCTGGCGGCTGGTCTCGACGGTATCGAGCGCAAGCTGGAGCTCCCGCCCGAGGCCACGGCCGAGACGCTCAAGCTTACCGACCGTCAGATGGTCGAGGCCGGCTACACGCCGCTGCCGCGCTCGCTCAAAGAGGCGCTCGACGTGTTTGAGGACTCGCAGTTTATGAAGGATGCCCTCGGCGAGCACATCCACAGCTTCTTCCTCAAAAAGAAGCGCGACGAGTGGCATAAGTTTGAGTCTACGATCACCGAGTGGGAGATCAAGCACTACCTGGCGAACTCCTAATCGCGCTGGCTTGTTCCAGTACGATTGAGCTCATTTCTTTGGAGGCCGATATGTCCGAAAAGAGTGCCCTGTTCATGGCGCGCACGACGCGCTTCCACGAGTTTGCCCGCAGCTTGACGACCACCCTGGGTGTCGAGGTGAGCCTTGCCACACCCGATTCGCCGACTGCGGCGCACGACTTCGACCTGCTGATCCTCGATTCCGATGGCATCCGCAGCGACCGCATCGATCAGATTGCCAAGTGGCTTGACGATCGCGGCGGTGTCCCCATGCTGGTGATCGTTGACGACGAAGCACTCGGTACCCTGCGCCTGCCCAATCACGCGCATGCCGACTTTGTGTGCCCCACGGCGACGCCCAACGAGCTCAAGGCTCGCGCGCAGCGCCTGATGGGCGAGGAGGAGACCGTCACCGCCGACGATGTGCTCAACATCGATAACCTCGAGATCAACCTGGCTACCTACCAGGTGACGCTCGATAACGAGCCCATTGACCTGACGCTGATGGAGTACTCGCTGCTGAGCTTTTTGGCGACGCACCCTAACCGTGCCTACAGCCGCGAGGTGCTGCTGCACCGCGTGTGGGGCTTTGAGTACTGCGGCGGCACGCGCACCGTCGACGTGCACATCCGACGCATCCGCTCCAAGGTGGGCCCGCAGATCGCGGCGCACATCACCACCGTCCGCGGCGTGGGCTATCTATTTGAGGACTAGATTTCCACCACAAAGGGGACAGGCACCTTTGTGGTGGTTTTGACGCAGGTGCAGGTTCCTTTCGAGTTTGCAGCAGAACTTAAGCCTTCCTAAAAGATTGCGTTCTCGTACACGTACGCCCGCATATTGGGGTACAACTCAACGTGAACAACGATGGCCCGCCACGTGTTTGGCGGGCCTTTGGTTATTTGACGAAAGGATCGCAGCCATGAGCGAGAACGATTCCCAGCGTCCCCAGGATGCGGGCAACGCCGGCGAGACCCAGCAGCAGCCGCGTGTGCAGGTGGAGTCGACGCCTGCCGACAGCAACATTCCCTACGTGCAGGCATACGACACGCAGACCGGCAAGCCGCTGGGCGGCCAACAGGTTGTAAACAAGCACACAGTGGTCAAGACTAAGACCAAAAAGCTGCCGATCTTTATTACGGCACTCGCCGGCTGTGCCTGCGGCGCCCTGCTGGTCATTGCGCTCATTATGAGCGGCACGCTCAACATTGGCGGCGGCAGGAACGCCGTGACGGCGGGTGCTTCGGGTTCATCGACGCAAAAGATCACCATCGACTCCGAGGACACCACGCTGGCCGAGGCCGTTTCTGCCAAGGCATTGCCCTCTGTGGTTTCCATCACCGCTACTTCGAGCGGTAGCCAGAATGGCTC
This sequence comes from Collinsella sp., assembly GCA_019419405.1. Taxonomy (GTDB): domain Bacteria; phylum Actinomycetota; class Coriobacteriia; order Coriobacteriales; family Coriobacteriaceae; genus Collinsella. Next base: position 2,849 of record DYAA01000137.1, read on the forward strand.
GCTTTCGCAGTCTGCCGACGAGTCGGACGGCTCGGGCAGCGTCGGCTCGGGCGTAGTACTCGATACCGAGGGCCACATCCTCACCAACAACCACGTGGTCGATGGCTATGACCAGTACGTGGTTACCATGGACGACGGAACCACCTACGAGGCCGAGTTCGTGGGCAACGATGCCTCGAGCGACCTGGCGGTCATCAAACTCAAGGATGCTGACGCCTCCAAGCTCACGCCGATCGAGATTGGCGACTCCTCCAAGCTCAACGTGGGCGAGTGGGTCATGGCGATCGGTTCGCCGTTCGGCAACGAGCAGTCTGTCTCCACGGGCATTGTATCGGCGCTGTACCGCACCACGGCCATGAGCTCTACCAGCGGCAACACCATCTATGCCAACATGATCCAGACCGATGCCGCCATCAACCCGGGCAACTCCGGCGGTGCGCTCGTCAACGACAACGGCGAGCTCGTGGGTATCAACTCGCTCATCGAGAGCTACTCGGGCTCCAGCTCGGGCGTGGGCTTTGCCATTCCGGTCAACTATGCCAAGAACATTGCCGACCAGATCATCGACGGCAAGACGCCGGTGCATCCGTACATGGGCGCTACGCTTTCGAGCGTCAACGCGCTCAACGCTCGCACCAACAAGCTGAGCACCGATAGCGGCGCGTACGTGGCGAGCGTTGTCGAGGACGGTCCTGCCGCCAAGGCTGGCATCCAAGAGGGCGACGTCATCACCAAGCTGGGCGACGACGAGATTACGAGCGCCGATGGCCTGATCATCGCGCTGCGCAGCCACGAGGTGGGCGAGAAGGTCGAAATCACGCTCATGCGCGGCAAGGAGGAGAAGAAGGTCACTGTTGAGCTGGGCTCCGACGAGGAGCTGCAGAACCAGCAGCAGGACGACAGTTCGACCGACACCGGCAACGGCGGTATTACCGATGAGCAGCTGCGCCAGTACCTGGAGGAGCTACTCGGCCAGCAAGGCCAGGGCCAGGGTCAAGGCTACGGCCAGGGTTACTAACGAGCCGTATCACACATACCGATGCCAGAGGGGGCTGTCCCGCCAACGCGGGACAGCCCCCTCTTTTCTTGTTGATCCGTTGGAGGCGGAGGAAAACGGATCATTTAGAAATGGCAAAGGCATGGTTTGATCGCGCGATCCACTCCGGTCTGGCGGCTGCCGATTCGGTGCGGTTTGAAAGGGTTATTCGGCCTCGTCGTGGCCGGTGGTACTCTAGTAGCCGTTTGAAATCGAGCGAAGGAGTGCCGCTATGGAGCAATCGAGCCTG
>DYAA01000138.1 GCA_019419405.1 Collinsella sp.
TAGGTGTTGAGCGCGCTATTGGCGCCCTCGCTGGCTCCCTCGACCCAATAGTTTGTCAGCTCTTCGGCGGGAACGGTGCCGACATCGTATCCGCCATGGTTTTGCATCGTGACATCGAAGATGAACTGCGGAGCGTCGTCGGTCCTCAGCAGGTCGAGTATCTTGTCATAGGTGGCGTAGTCGCATACGCCGGCATGGTAACAGGGCGCACCTTCGAAATCGCCGATCGAAAGAAAGTCTCCAAAGCCCAGCTGCTGATAGATTTTATCTCGATGGTAGTTGACGGGGTTTTGCGGGTGCATAGCGGTAGCGGTATACCCAAGCTCCTTAAGGTCCTTTGCCAGACTGTTGACACCATTCATCTGATATAGCTGATAGGGGATTTTGCCTAATCCGACAAAGGCCGTTGTCGCTCCGGTCAAAAATTCGAATTCGGAGTTCGCCGTTCCGCCACCAGCGACCGAAGCGAGCATGGTGCCGCGAACAAGTGTGTCGGGAAGCGAGTTGTAGAATGCGGGGCCGGTGTACCCGGCCGCCTGGAGCTGCTCAAAGCACGAAAGGTCGCTAAAACTCTCGTTCATGACGGCAACAATCGTCGGCTTGATTTCATTGAACTGGGCAACGGCCGCCGCGCGCTGCTCGCTCGAGCCATACGTGCTGTCGTAGGTGGCGGAGAGCTCCTGCTCGATGCTCTGCGCCTCATCGGGCGTATAGTCTTCGGGCTTCTCAATGGGCAACTCGTTGACCATTTCGGTGAACGAAGTGATAAAACCCTGAGACGCATACGTGGTGATGGGCTGCCAACGGTCAAATCCAAAATTCAGCGCCTGCTCCAAGTCGATGCTGGAAAAGCCCGAGAGCCCCACAACGGTCACTAGCAGAAAAGCGCAGAGGTTAGCGGCGATTGCGGGGAAGACATGGGTGGGCGTACGGAGCTTTCTCGGTCGGATAAGCGAAAGAAGCCCCAGGGAAATCTCCAGCAGGGCGAGAGAGGTTACGATTCCGGCGGTAAAGGTAAACTCGTATCCCTCGCTCACTTCCATTGCGGTGCCAAGGGCCAAGATATCGCTTGGCAGGATGGCCTCGCCTTTAAACGTTATGACGAAGTGCTCGGCAATGCCAAGGATGCAACAGGCGACGGGCACGAGGGCCATGACGCCTCCATGACGCTGTCCCAGCAAATAAAGGGAGAGCAGAACCGTCGCGAGCAGCCCGACGGAAAACCCGAATGAGTTGGCGGGAATGCGATAGAACGTTTCGTTACAGGCAATTTCGAGTGAAACGAACGAGAGCGCTGAAACAGCGGCGATGACAAGGATGTCACGGCAAATACAGGCAACCGTTCCCGTCGCAAGATCGGTTTGGTCGATAAGTCCCGAAACCAAGGGCTCGACAAGAAGTATGACGGCGGTAGCACCGAGCGCCGAATAAGAAAGGACCCATAGGGAATTGTCCTCATTTACGAGCAATTGATTCGTAATCCATGCAGCTACCATGCCGAGCGGGATGAGGAGCGTCGCGCACCAAAAGACGCGGGCAATGGGCGGCTTTTCATTGTGTTTGATTGAAAAATACACGCGCACGACGACGGTGGCCACGATAAGGGCGGCGATGAATATGGGCAGATTGGCCATGTCACTCGAAGTGATTTCAAGGGGGATATCTTCGGTCATGGACGTTCCTCTGTTACAGCAAATTAAGTTCAGTATTAGATTACTGTAACCTTTCCACGGCATTTCGAGAAACAAAGCGCCCGATACGCAAAGCTAAAGGTCTGCGAATCTTGTATTACGAACATCTGTGCGCGTCGAGTGCGCTAAACTCATCGACAGTATGATTCGATGCAATAGGAGGCAAGGAGCTTCCATGTCTGATTCTTCTATCGTTATTCGCGGCGCTCGTGAGCACAACCTCCGTGATATCGATGTTTCCATTCCGCGTGACCAACTCGTGGTCATTACCGGTCTTTCTGGCTCGGGCAAGAGCTCGCTGGCATTTGACACTATCTATGCCGAGGGCCAGCGTCGATACGTCGAGAGCCTTTCGAGCTATGCGCGCCAGTTCTTGGGTCAGATGGACAAACCTGACTTGGATTCAATCGACGGCCTTTCGCCGGCAGTGTCGATCGACCAAAAGACGACGTCTAAAAACCCTCGCTCGACGGTTGGCACCGTAACCGAGATTTATGACTATCTGCGCCTGCTGTTCGCCCGTGTGGGCACCCCGCACTGTCCCGAATGCGGTCGTGTCATTGAGCGCCAGACGACCGATCAGGTCGCCGACAAGGTCTTGGCGGCGGGGGAGGGCCGCCGCGCGTTTGTGCTGGCACCGGTGGTGCGCGGGCGAAAAGGCGAGTACACCAAACTGTTTGAGGATCTTCGCGCCGAGGGCTTTAGCCGCGTGCGCGTTGACGGCGAAGTGCGCTCGCTTGACAATCCGATCGATCTGGACAAGAAGTTCAAGCACGATATCGAGGTCGTAGTCGATCGCATCGTGATCCGTGAGAACTCTCTGGGCCGTATCGCCGAGTCTGTTGAGCAGGCGACCGCGCTGGCTCACGGCAATGTAAACGTGTACATGCTGCCCGATCGCGATGCTCCCGAGGGGACCGAGGGCGAGCTGCTGGAGTATTCGTTGGCCTTGGCGTGCCCGGAGCATGGTCACTCCATTGACGATCTTCAGCCGCGTGATTTTTCGTTCAACGCTCCCTATGGCGCATGTCCTGAGTGCGACGGCCTGGGCTTTAAGAAAACCGTTGATGCCGAGGCACTGATTGAGGATCCCTCGAAGTCCATTGCCGATGGAGTCTTTGGTAGCCTGTTTGGCAATTCGAACTACTATCCGCAGATTTTTGCTGCGGTCTGCAAACACTTTAAGGTGAGCGCCGATACGCCGTGGGAGGACTTGCCCCCTCGCGTGCGTCGTGCATTTTTGGATGGCCTGGGCGATACGAAGATCTCGGTCGACTACCAAAAGCTCGACGGACGTCGCAGCCAGTGGGATACCAAGTTTTCGGGCGTTCGCAACATCCTGTACGAACGCTATACCGAGACGACGAACGAGAACACCAAGGCGCGCCTGGAGAAGTACATTCGCGAGGAGCCGTGCTCGAGCTGCCACGGCGCTCGTTTGCGCTCCGAGATGCTCGCCGTCACCGTGGGCGGCAAGTCCATTTACGAGGTTTGTTGCCTGTCGTGCCGTGAATCGCTCGAGTTTTTTGAGGGCCTGGAGCTCACCGAGCGCCAACAGTTTATCGGCGGCCGTATCGTCAAGGAAATCCTGGAGCGCTTGCGTTTTCTGGTCGATGTTGGACTCGACTATCTGACGCTCGATCGTGCCTCGGCGACGCTTTCCGGTGGCGAGGCGCAGCGTATTCGTCTGGCAACGCAGATCGGCGCGGGTCTCATGGGCGTGCTCTATATTCTGGACGAGCCCTCGATCGGTCTTCATCAGCGTGACAACGAGCGCTTGATCAAGACGCTCGAGCGCCTGCGCGATATCGGCAATACCGTTATCGTCGTCGAACACGACGAGGATACAATTTGTGCCGCCGATTACGTGATCGACATGGGGCCCGGCGCCGGCGTCAACGGCGGACACGTAGTCGCGGCGGGAACGCCTGCCGATATCATGGCGTGTCCTGAGTCGATGACGGGCGCTTATCTGACCGGCAAACGAATGATCCGGGTGCCTGATGAACGGCGCAAGCCCGGTCGCGGCTGCCTTAAAATTACGGGCGCTCGAGCCAACAACCTCAAAAACGTTACTGCCAAGATCGAGTTTGGTACGCTTACGGTCGTTACCGGCGTGTCGGGATCGGGTAAGAGCTCCCTGGTTACCGACACCATCGCGCCTGCCCTTACGAATGCCATTCACCGTTCGACGCGCCCTGTGGGTCCGTATAAGAAAATCGAGGGCATCGAGTGTATCGATAAGGTGATCGATATCGACCAGTCGCCGATTGGTCGCACGCCGCGTTCCAACCCTGCTACGTACATTGGCCTGTGGGATGATCTTCGCGCGCTGTTTGCGAGTACGCCGGAGTCGAAGGCGCGTGGCTACTCGCCGGGACGTTTCTCCTTTAACGTGAGCGGCGGTCGCTGCGAAGCATGCAAGGGCGACGGACAAATTAAGATCGAGATGCACTTCCTTCCCGATATCTATGTCCCCTGTGAGGTCTGCGGCGGCAAACGCTATAACCGCGAGACGCTTGAGGTCACCTACCGTGGTAAGACCATCTCGGACGTGCTCGACATGAGCGTCACCGAGGCACTGGCCTTCTTTGGGAATATCCCGCAGATTAAGCGCAAGCTCCAGACGCTGTACGATGTAGGCTTGGGCTACGTGAGCCTGGGCCAGCCCGCTACGACGCTCTCGGGCGGCGAGGCGCAGCGTGTGAAGCTCGCCAAGGAGCTTCATCGACGCCAGACGGGCAAGACGTTCTATATTTTGGATGAGCCGACGACCGGCCTTCATTTTGAGGACGTCCGCCAGCTGCTCGATGTGCTGCAGCGCTTGGTCGATGCGGGCAACACGGTGCTGGTGATTGAACACAACCTTGATGTCATCAAGGTTGCCGACCGCCTGATCGATATGGGCCCCGAGGGCGGTAACGGCGGCGGAACCGTCGTGGTTTCGGGCACACCGGAGCAGGTTGCGGACTGTCCGCAGAGTTATACGGGCAAGTTTTTGGCGCCGTTGCTCAGGCGTGACCGGGAGCGTCAGGCTCAACTTGATGCTCAATAAATAGGCGATTCAGTTTATGGGCGCCATCGACTCCTTGTGATTCGATGGCGCTTGCTGTGTCGAAGTGACGTATGCAGCCGAATTGGACATATACTTAATCCTTGCGTCCGAATGCGAGGGAAAGGATATGTCATGGCAAAGGCTGTAAAGACGCCAAAAACCAATGCGATGCGCGAGCTGGAAAGCGCCGGCATTTCCTTTGTTCTACATACGTACGAAGACGATGGTGATGAGTCGGCGGGCCTGGGGGTCGCGATTTCGGAGCAGCTTGGCGAGGAGCCCGGTCAAGGATTTAAGACCTTGGTCTGCGTGACGCCGTCCAACGACCATGTTGTGTGCTGCATCCCTGTTGCCGACGAGCTCGATCTAAAGTCCGCCGCGCGTGCCGCGGGGGAGAAGTCCTTGGCCATGATGCATGTGAAGGATTTGCTTGCGGCGACTGGCTACGTTCGCGGCGGCTGCAGTCCGGTCGGTATGAAAAAGCGCTACCGGACGCTCATTGATGAAACATGTGTCCTTTGGGATACCATTTTTATTTCGGGAGGCAAGCGTGGTTATCAGCTCGAGCTTGCACCCGATGATTTAATTGCATTTTGCGGGGCGACGGTTGCCGCGATTACGAGAGAGGACTGAGCGATGCCGCAGGAAGAATTGAAGCGCGGAGCTCATTTTGCAGAAGAATCTGCGCCTCAGACACCCTCATCCGAAGCTTCTTCGTCGCGAGATGACACTGACGACATGGGCTCGTCGGACTACTCCACGGTTGGTCGTTCCGCCGGGCTTATGACCATCCTGACCATCGTGTCTCGCGTCACCGGTTTTATCCGCACGTGGGCAATGGCGGCCGCTATCGGCATGTCGCTGCTCTCGTCTTCCTATCAGGTCGCCAACAACCTGCCCAATATGCTCTACGAACTCGTGATGGGCGGCATGCTCGTGACGGCGTTTTTGCCCGTGTACATGGGCGTGAGGCGTGAGCAGGGTCGCGAGGCCTCGAACGAGTACGTGGGCAACCTGCTCGGTATTCTGCTATTGGTGCTGGGTGGCATTTCGTTGCTGGGGACCGTGTTCGCCCCGGGCTTTATCTGGACGCAATCGTTCCTTTCGGGTGACGGCGGCAGCATGGATACCGCTGCGTTCATGTTCCGTTTCTTTGCCATCCAGATTCTGTTTTATGGTTTGGGCTCGGTGTTTTCGGGCGTCCTCAACGCACACCGCGACTACTTCTGGTCGACGTTTGCCCCGGTCCTCAACAATGTGATCGTCATTGCGAGCTTTATGGGCTTTGCGCCCGTGTCCGCACAGTTTGGCGAACGTGCCGGCATCATCTTGATTGCGGCCGGTACGACCCTCGGTGTCTTTGTTCAGATGGCATGTCAGATCCCCGCGCTTGGCAAGCACGGCGTGCATCCCCATATCCATATCGACTTTAAGGACCCCGCACTGCGCCAGACGATTGCGCTCGGTATCCCGACGCTGCTCGCCACGGTGTGCATGTTTGTCTCGACTTCTATCACCAACGCTGCTGCGCTGGTGGTCCAGCCCGAGACTGGTCCTTCCGTCATCGCCTATGCGCGCCTGTGGTACACGCTGCCCTACGCGCTGATTGCCGCCTCGCTTTCGACGGCGCTCTATACCGAGCTCTCTCACGACGCACAGGAGAAGGATTACGACAGCGTCCGCACGGGCATTTCGCGTGGCGTCGCCCAGATGCTGTTCTTCCTGATTCCGTTCGCGCTGTACCTGATTGTCTTCGCGCGTCCGCTCAACATGATCTACTGCGCTGGCAAGTTCGATGAGTCCGGTGTGGCGCTGGTGTCGGAGTTCCTTATCTACCTGGCACTTTCCCTGCCGCTCTACGGCGTGGTCGTGCTGATGCAGAAGAGCTTCTCTGCCTTGCTCGACATGAAGCCCTATAGCCGCTATTGTCTGTATTCCGCCATCGGCCAGGCCGGCTCGGTTCTGCTGTTTGGCGTTGTGCTGGGCTTCGGTATGCCGGCAATCGCGCTTTCGTATGTCGTCGACTACGTGATCTTGGTCGGTTGCTCGCTGTGGTGGCTGCGTCGTCGTCTGCGTGGTCTTCAGGTTAAATCTATCCTGCATGGCGGTTTCTTTGGCCTTTTGCTCGGTGGCCTGGGTGCTGCCGCAGGCGCCGGCGTCATGTGGGCGCTTGAGCACTTTGTCGGGGCACTTGGCGGCTCGATTCTGATTACTCTTGGCTACGTTTGCGTTGCGGGTGTCGTCTCGCTTGCTGTTACCTTTGGCCTTGCCGTCGTCCTTAAGATGCCCGAGGTCTCGGCGCTGATTCGTCGCAAGTAGGTGCGCGTGGCCGGTCACGACAACATTCCAACGCTTGCCGAGCAGGTTTCGCGCGTTCCCACGCAGCCCGGCTGCTACCTTTGGAAAGACGCCAAGGGCGATGTCATCTACGTGGGCAAGGCGAAAAACCTGCGCGCCCGTATGCGTCAGTACGTGACGCTGCAGGACGAGCGCCAGAAGATCCCGTTGATGATGCAGCTGGTGGCGAGCTTTGACTATATCGTGGTGGAGACCGAGCACGAGGCGTTGGTGCTCGAGCGCAATTTGATTGGTCAGTACCATCCGTACTTTAACGTCGACCTCAAGGATGACAAGAGCTACCCCTTTATCGCCATTACAAAGGGCGACCTGTATCCCGCTATCAAATACACGCGTGAGCGTCATAAGCCGGGAACGCGCTATTTTGGACCTTATACCGATAGCCGCGCGGCACGTGAGACGATAGATACGCTGCGCAAGGTTATCCCCATCTGCTCCGCATCCTGTGCGGAGTGGCGTCGTTGTCGCCGTATCGTCGAGTCCCACAAGGGCGAGGAAGACATCGTCAATATGATTTGCGCGCAAAACGGGCGCCCCTGCTTTGACTACCATGTCGGGCGCGGCCCGGGTGCGTGTGTCGGCGCGATTTCCCCGGTAGACTATGCCAAGAACGTCAAGCGTGTCGAGCGCTTTTTGTCGGGCCATCGCAAGGATGTCGTCGATGAGTTGACCTCCGAGATGGCGGATGCCGCCGAGGCGCTCGACTTTGAGCGCGCGGCACGCGTCAAACGTCGTTTGGAGGTCATCAGGGGTCTGGACGATCGTCAGCAAGTCGTTTTTCCCTCCAGTGTCGATATCGATGTCATCGGTTTCTATCGCGAGGAGACCATCTCCGCCGCTTGCGTCTTCGTCGTTCGCGAGGGCCGAACAGTTCGCACCTGCGAGTTCATTCTCGACAAGGGTCTTGATGTTGACGAGGAAGAGCTCCAGTCGGGCTTTCTTAAGCGCTATTACGACGAGACGGCTGATATTCCAGCTGAGGTCAACCTTTCCGTCGAGCTTGAGGATGCGGAGGCGCTGGGGGAGTGGCTTGCGGGCAAGCGTGAGCGTTCCTGCCATCTCCATAGGCCGCAGCGTGGCGAAAAGCACCGTCTGCTCGATATGGCATCCAAAAATGCGCGCCATGCCCTCATGCGCTACATGATGCGAACGGGGTACGCTGACGACCGCACCAATCAAGCGCTCCTGGAGCTCGAAAGTGCGTTGGCGCTGCCATCGCCGCCGTTGCGTATCGAGTGCTTCGATATCTCTACACTGCATGGCACCTTTACGGTCGCCTCGATGGTGGTGTTTACCAACGGGCGCGCCGACAAGAGTCAGTATCGTCGTTTTAAAATTCAGGCAGAATTGGACGAGGCAAACGACTTCGTGTCGATGTCCGAGGTTTTGGGACGACGTTATGCTCCCGAGCGCATGGCCGACGAGCGCTTTGGCTCGCGCCCCGATTTGCTCGTTGTCGATGGCGGTAAGCCGCAATTGACCGCTGCGATCAAGCAACTTGAGGCTCTTGGGCTCGATATACCAGTTTGTGGCTTGGCAAAGGCCGATGAGGAGGTTTTCGTGCCTTGGGACGAGACTCCAGTCGTGCTGCCGACCGGGTCCGCGTCGCTCTATCTAATTAAACAGGTGCGCGATGAATCGCACCGTTTTGCCATCACGTTCCATCGCGAATTGCGCGATAAAGCCATGACGGTTTCGGTACTCGATGACGTTCCAGGCGTGGGACCCACCAGAAAACGTGCCCTTATGCGCCATTTTGGTTCGATGAAGCGTTTGCGCGCGGCGAGCGAGCAAGAGATCGCGGAAGTTCGAGGCGTTCCTGCCGATGTTGCCAAAGCGGTTCACGAGGCGCTCGTTGCATGGAATGCCGAGCGCGCCGAGGCGGCGGCAAAGCAATCCGAAAACTAAACACGCCTCTAAACAACTGATATACATGATTGCGTGATTTTCAATCATTCATTTCACGGCGATTACCAGCCGATTTCGGGTTTAATTAACGCTAAAACGTTTGACTAGCCATGGTGAACAACCCTGCTATCCTGCGGGTTGACGAAGACTGATATCTCACCTCGTCGATACATACTGTCTGGCGAATCGTTTGTCAATGAATTCGGTGAACGGTAGCAAATACCGTTCAAGCGTATGTATGTATCGGTCGCCGAGCGCGGCACCTCAGTTGGGTTCGTCGGTAGGTAAGGTATATATCGTCCGCAAGTTGCGCGGGGGCACGTCTAGGCGCTCCCGGGTAAGATTCTCTATTGATAGGAGAAGACATGGCCATCATCAACAAGGGTATGTCCAGGCGTTCGTTCCTCGGCCTCACCGGCAGCGTCGCTGCTGTCGCAGGGCTTGGTCTCACCGGCTGCGGTGGCAGCTCTAGCGACGAGGGTTCCGCTTCCGGTTCCACCGATTCCGCCAACCGTGGCGGCGGCGTGATCACCGCTGGTTCCGCTTACGCTCCGTCCAGCTTCGATCCCGCCAGCACCGGCTCCGCTGTGGGCCTGGGTGCTAACTGGCACGTCGTCGAGGGCCTCTACGGCATCGATTACCACGACTACAGCACCTTCAACGAGCTCGCCACCGACGATCCCAAGTCTGTGGACGACACCACTTTCGAGGTCACCATCCGCAAGGGCGCCAAGTTCTCCGATGGCACCGAGGTCACCGCTGACGATGTTGTCGCCTCCTACACCGCTTGCGCCGCTTCCGCTACCTATGCTCCGTTCTTCCAGCCCTTCGAGTCCATCGAGGCCAAGGACGCCAGCACCGTGACGGTCAAGACCAAGGTCCCCAACTTCTCCCTGCTCAAGGATCGTCTGGCCATCGTCCGCGTTACCCCGGCCACCCAGACCGAGGAGGATCGCGCCAAGCAGCCGATCGGCTCCGGCCCCTGGATGTACGACTCTATCTCCGATACCGAGATCACCCTGGTTCCCAACCCCGAGTACAACGGTGAGTACGCTGCCGAGGATAAGAAGATCCAGTACAGCATCCTGACCGACCCCACCGCTCGCGTTACCGCTCAGCAGGAGGGCTCCACGCTCGTTATGGAGCTCGTTACCGCTGACGCCGTCGACCAGCTCGAGAGCGCCGGCTGCAAGATCGATAACGTTCAGGGTTTCGGCACCCGCTTCATCATGTTCAACGTCGCCAAGGAGCCTTGGAACAACGTCAAGGTCCGTCAGGCTGTCATGTATGCGCTCGACACCGAGAAGATGGTCAGCAACACCTTCGCCGGCCTTGCCACCGCTGCCAGCTGCTACCTGCCCAAGAGCTTCACCAACTATCATGAGGCTTCCACGGTGTACAAGACCGACGCCAAGAAGGCTAAGAAGCTCATCGAGGAGTCTGGCATCACCCCGGGTGCCATCACCCTGCGCACCACCGACAACGAGCAGATTAAGGGCATGGCCGCCCAGGTCAAGAACGACCTCGACGCTCTCGGCTTCGATGTGACCATCCAGACCGATACCTCGCCGGCCACTTACGCTGCCATCGACGGCGGCGAGGCCTACGATATCCTCCTTGCCCCTGGCGATCCTTCCTGCTTCGGCGCCGACCCCGACCTGCTGCTCAACTGGTGGTACGGCGACAACGTCTGGATGCAGACCCGTTGCCCGTGGAAGGAGTCCGCTGAGTGGCAGAAGCTCCACGGTCTCATGGACGAGGCTCTTGCCGCCGAGGGCGACGAGCAGCAGAAGAAGTGGAACGAGTGCTTCGACATCATTGCCGACAATGCCGTTCTGTACCCCGTTGTCCACGTCAAGACCGTCTCCGCTTCCTGGGACGATCCGTCCACTGCGCCCAACGGCGAGGCCCTCGATGGCTTCAAGGGCATCGGTACGACGAGCATGTCCTTCAGGGGCGTTGCGACCGTCAAGGCGTAAGACTCGCTTGAGTCTGTATGCAGGATGTCGGTCGTTGGGACCGTATCCTCATAGTTGAAACAAAGACCCGGGCGACCTCGATGTCGCTCGGGTCTTGTAATGAGTATCCGTACTCATATACCAGTTGGTCCTACCGACAAAAGAAAGGGGAGAGAACGTGAACAACTTGCTACGTTTGATTGGAAGGCGTCTTGTGGCGCTGCCGATCATGGCATTGGGCGTCACCGTCCTGGTGTTCTTCCTTATGTCGTTCTCCAAGACCGACCCCGCCTACACGGCGTTGGGTGACGGTGCCTCGCCCGAGGCGGTTGCCGAGTACCATGAGAAGTATGGTCTGGACGACCCCTGGCCTGTGCGCTACGTGCGCTATATGGGCGATTTGATCCATGGCGACATGGGCACCTATGGTGCTGCTCGCAACTCCGTTGCCAAGCGCATCTCCACGGCCCTGCCCGTCACGATGCAGCTGACCTTCATCGGCCTTGCCATCGGTGCGGTCGTTTCGTTTTTACTCGGCGTCATCGCGGCACTGTATCGCGACAAATGGCCGGACCAAGTGATCCGCGTCTTTTCCATCGCCGGCTTGGCAACCCCGTCGTTCTGGCTTGCCGTTCTGTTGATCCTGCTGTTCTCTTCCTACCTTAAGGTGCTTCCGGCATCGGGTGCTCTGCCTCACTTCACCACGAATCCGGCTGGCTATCTGGGACGTATGATCATGCCCGCTATCGCCTTGGCATTTCCGCTGACGGGCCAGATGACTCGTATCGTGCGTACCGCCATGGTCGAGGAGCTCGATAAGGATTATGTCCGTATGGCTCGCGGCGCCGGCGTTCCCGAGAAGGTCGTCGTCGGCATCAACGTTCTTCGCAATGCGCTGATCACCCCGGTCACCACCCTCGGTCTTAAGATCGGTTACCTCATGGGCGGCGCCGTCGTCATCGAGGTTATCTTCAACCTCCCCGGCATGGGCACCGCGATTCTGCAGGGCGTTCAGGGCAACGAGGCGAACCTGGTTCAGGGCGTCGTTATCGTCGTTGCTCTTGCCTTCATCATCATCAACATCGTGGTTGACATGCTCTACCTGCTCATCAACCCGCGCATCAGGACGGTGTAGATTATGGTAAAGATTCGAGAGAAGCAAACCGAGCAGCTCGAGAAGGCTGCCTCCAAGGGGCTCAAGCTCGGTGGCTGGAAGAAGATGACGCTGTCTTCTAAGATTGCCGCCGTCGTGTTGGTGCTGGTCGCCCTGACTGCGATTCTGGCGCCCCTTCTTGCCCCCTATAGTCCGGTCGAGATTTTTACGGCTCGCCAGGCTCCCGGCAACGGATTTATCTTCGGTACCGACGATAAGGGTCGCGACATTCTGTCGCGCATGCTCTACGGTGGTCGTTACTCGCTGATTATCGGCTTTGGCGCCACTGCCATGGCTCTGGTCTGCGGCTCGGTCGTGGGCGCCCTTGCGGCGGTTTCGCGCAAGGCCGTTTCCGAGACGATCATGCGTATCCTGGACATCATCATGTCCATCCCGGGCATCGCCCTCGCGGCCGTCTTCGTCTCCATCCTGGGCAACTCCGTGCCGTCGATCATCTTCGCCATCGGCTTTATGTACACTCCGCAGATTGCCCGTATCGTGCGCGCCAACATCGTGTCCGAGTACGGCGAGGACTATGTCCGCGCGGTCATCGTTTCCGGCGCCAAGGCTCCGTGGATTTTGATCAAGCATGTTCTGCGTAACTGCATCGCCCCGATCATGGTCTTCACCGTTACCCTGGTCGCCGACGCCATCATCTTCGAGGCCTCGCTGACCTTCATCGGCGCTGGTATCCAGGAGCCCACCGCTACCTGGGGCAACATCCTCGCCGACGCCCGCGGCGGCGTGCTCGCCGGCCGTTGGTGGCAGGCGCTGTTCCCGGGCCTGGCCATCATGATCACCTGCCTGGCGCTCAACATCCTCTCCGAGGGCATTACCGACGCCATGGCCGCTGCTCCCTCCGCCGCCCTGGATCCGACCGATTCCTCCAAGCGTCGCGAGGCCGACCTGCTGGTCTCCGACCCCGTTCGCGCCTACAAGGAGCAGGCCCAGTCCCTCTCCGCTCGCCTTGGCGCCCTGCGCGATGTCGAGCTCAAGCGTGACGATCGCCATGTGCCCGACGAGTCTGTCGAACCGATTCTCTCGGTCCGTGACTTCTGCATTCAGTTTGAGCATCACGGCGATATCAACGTCGTCGACCATGTCAACTTTGACGTCCGTCCTGGTCAGACCATGGGCCTGGTGGGCGAGTCCGGTTGCGGTAAGTCCATCACCACGCTGGCCATCATGGGCCTGACCGACGATGACGAGCACCTTTCCGGCGAGGTCCTTTGGGAGGGCCGCGACCTGCTCAAGATGAGCAAGAAGGAGTGGTTCGGCCTGCGCGGTACCGATATCGCTATGGTCTATCAGGACGCCCTGTCCTCGCTCAACCCCTCCATGCTCATCTCTGCCCAGATGAAGCAGCTCACCAAGCGCGGCGGCACCCGCAGTGCCGAGGAACTCCTGGAGCTCGTGGGCCTCGACCCCAAGCGTACGCTCGAGAGCTACCCGCATGAGCTTTCCGGTGGCCAGCGTCAGCGTGTCCTGATCGCTATGGCCCTTACCCGCGACCCCAAGCTGGTCATCTGCGACGAGCCCACGACCGCTCTGGACGTTACCGTCCAGAAGCAGGTCATCAAGCTGCTCAACGACCTTCAGGCCAAGCTCGGCTTTGCCATGATCTTCGTCTCGCATGACTTGGCGCTGGTCGCCGAGGTCGCCCATAACATCACGGTTATGTACGCCGGTCAGGTTATCGAGCAGGCGCCCACCAAGGAGCTGCTCACTAACCCGATCCACGAGTACACCCGCGGTCTTCTGGGCTCCGTTCTGTCCATCGAGAGCGGTTCGGGCCGTCTGCACCAGGTGCCCGGCGCCGTTCCGAGCCCGCGCGATTTCCCCAAGGGCGATCGCTTCGCGCCCCGCTCGAGCCATCCGCGCATTGGCCTGGACACCCGTCCGGTCTTCAAGCGCGTGCCCGGCACCGAGCACTTCTATTCCGAGCTCCCCGACGAGGTGCTCAAGGCAAATGGTTTGACCCCTCACGCGGAGGTGATGTAGATGAGCGAGACCGCAGTCAACGGCGTCGAGCCGATCATCTTCCTTGATGACGTCCACGTCACCTTTAGGACCCGTACCGGCTCGATTCTGCACCCCAACCTGGTTCACGCCGTCCAGGGTGTAACGATTAGGCTCATGCCCGGTCAGACGATCGGCATCGTCGGCGAGTCTGGTTGCGGTAAGTCCACCACCGCCAACGTCATGTGCGGCCTGCAGGCCCCCACGAGCGGCAAGGTCTACTTTAAGGGCAAGGACGTAACTAAGCGTACCGCCGAGGACCGTCGCCACATGGGCCGTGTCATCTCGGTCGTGTTCCAGAATCCGGCTACGGCGCTCAATCCCCGCATGGTCGTTCGCGAGCAGCTGCTCGACCCCATGCGCGTCCACAACCTGGGTACCGAGGCCGAGCAGGAGAAGCGCGTCAAGGAACTCCTGGAGCTCACCGGTCTGCCCAGCTCCGCTGCCGAGGTTCTTCCCGGCCAGCTTTCGGGCGGCCAGCGCCAGCGCGTCGCAATTGCCCGTGCCCTGTCGCTGAACCCCGATGCCATCATCGCCGACGAGCCAACCTCGGCTCTGGACGTTTCGGTCCGCGCGCAGATTCTGAACCTGCTGACCGACCTTAAGAAGGAGCTCGGCCTGGCCATGGTGTTCATCAGCCATGACATCCAGACGGTCCGCTATATCTCTGACGACATCATCGTTATGAATGGCGGCAAGATCGTCGAGCAGGGCGAGGCCAAGCAGGTCTTCCAGCACCCTCAGGACCCCTACACCAAGATGCTGCTCGGTGCTGCGCCGTCGCTGCTGCATCCCAAGCTCGGCGAGTAGCCTCGCTTTCCCTCCCGTGCGCCCGGTTCCCTTGCCGGGCGCACCTCCGTTGCGATTTCGAAAGGTTGGGTTCACGAGCCATGCCAAGTGCTCAGGAGCTACAACAGCAATTTGGTGGGTATCGGGGCGCCATGCCCCGTCCATCAGATTTCGATCTCTTTTGGAAGGACCGCATGGCCGAGGCCGACGCCGTCGGGCTTGACTATGCGATCGAGACGGCATCGGTCACCGATGCCGTGACCTGCCAGCTTTTCGACCTCTGGTATACCGGCATGTGTGGCGCTCGCCTGCATGCCAAGTACCTTAAACCCGTCTCGGACGAGCCCGTGCCATTGGTACTTCAGTTCCATGGGTATCCGGGTGCAAGCCGCAGCTGGTTTGAGCAGGCGTCGTTTGCGGGCATGGGCATGGCACTCATCGCCCTCGACTGCCCCGGCCAAGGAGGTCCCTCCGAGGACATTGGTGGATTTGAGGGCACAACGGTCGCGGGCCATATCGTCGCCGGTATCGACGGCGATCCGGCCAACCTCTACTATGTCCGCTTGCACCAAGATATTCGCATCCTGTGCCGCATCGTTCGCGAGCTCGAGGGCATCGATCTTGCCCGTGTGTTTGTGAACGGCGCGTCGCAGGGCGGCGGTTTGGGCATTGCGACCTGTGCACTTAACAGCGAGCTTATCAATCGCGCCGCCATCCTCTATCCCTTCCTGTCGGATTTCCGCCTGGTCTGGGATTTGGATGCCGACGACATTGCCTACGAGGGCCTGCGCTATTGGTCTCGCTGGTTTGACGAGGACTCGACTCGTATTGACGAAGCCTATGCCAAGCTGGCGTACTTCGATTCCAAGAACTTTGCCCCTATGGTCAAATGCCCCGTGCTGTTTGGCACCGGCACAGCCGATATCGTCTGTCCGCCAGCGACGCAGTTTGCGGTCTATAACAACCTGACCTGCGAAAAGCGTCATGAGTTCTTTGAAGGCTTTGGCCACGAGGAGATTCAGGATTTTGACGATCTGATCATTCCGTTTTTCTGCAAGGGAGGGGAGGCTCATGTCTAAGTGCGAGAGCAATGTTGACGAGCTGATTGTCCCCGGGCTCGTGGGAATTCCTGGAACGGTTTCGTCAAGGCTCGCAGAATATCGGGACTGGCGCGGTGATGTCCAAGCAGATGTTTCTGATTTGGAGACATGTGCTATGAATCTTGAGATTCAAGGCCTGGCCATTACGGCGATCGATTTCGCCAATCCGTATGCCCGCTACTCCGAGGTTTCCTTTGAGCTTGGTGGCGATGTGGTCCACGCACGTTTGATCGAGCCTGCCGGTCGCGCCCGAGCATCCGAGCTTGTGCCGCTATGTCTGATGTTTCACGACATCGACCGACCCGTGCGGGGATGGCATCACATGACGAGGTTTGCGGCCATGGGATATGCCGTGTTTGCGCTGGACGATGAGGCGATTGGACCCAGCGATCTGCGGCAGGGGATTACCTCGCCTGCTTTTGTCAGGCGCGTCCGTTGGGGCTGCGCGTTGGCGGAGGTCGCGCGCAATCTTGATGGCATGGACCCCGACCGCATCTTTGCATGGGGCGAGGGACTTGGCGGCGGAGTCGCGCTGGCGGTTTCTGCTCTGGACGAGCGGGGCCTCGCCCGCACGGCGGTTGCCAATCCGCTTCCTGGCGGCCTCGAGGTGCTGTCGTCTCGGGTGCGCGGATCGGTGCTCATGGGCACATCGCTTATGGATACCGTGAGCGATCCCAAGGATCAGTTTGCCGTATTCAACGGTCTTGAGTGTGACCGGAGGCATATCATCTATGCAAAATACGCTCACGAGCGCATCAATGCGTTCGAAAACGAAGTCGTAGACTTTTTTAACCAAACGTTCCACTCGTGTTCTTTGGCCTAGACGGCCTGGACACTGCCAACAAGAGTGGGTGGCATAGGGCCGCCCGCCAGACAACTAAGGAGATTCTTGTGGCAACTCAGAAATTCACCGGCGTTATCCCTCCCGTCGTTGTTCCCGATACCGAAGATCACCAGCTCGATGTTGCCTCCTTTGAGCGCAGCATCAACCGCATGATCGATGCCGGCGTCGATGGCCTGTTCTTCTTGGGCTCTTCGGGTGAGGTCGTTTTCTCCACCGACGAGCGTCGTCGCCAGATCATCGCCGAGGCCGTCCGCATCGTCGACCACCGCGTGCCTGTTCTGGTCGGCATCATCGATACCGAGACCGAGCGCATGATTGAGCACGGCAAGGTCGCTCAGGAGCTGGGCGCCGATGCCCTCGTCGCCACCTGCCCGTTCTATGCCCTGCAGGGCATGACCGAGGTCGAGGAGCACTTCCGCATCCTGCACGAGGAGCTTGACCTGCCCATCTTTGCCTATGACATTCCCGTCTGCGTTCACACCAAGCTCCCCTGGAAGCTCCTTGCCAAGCTCGGCGCCGAGGGCGTCCTTGCTGGCGTCAAGGATTCCTCGGGTGATGACATCTCGTTCCGCTACCTCGTTCAGGAGAACGAGAAGAACGGCCATCCGATGAGCATCCTCACCGGCCACGAGGTTGTTGTCGACGGCGCTTACCTCGGTGGCGCCGACGGCTCTGTCCCGGGTCTCGCCAACGTTGAGCCCGAGGGCTACGTTCGTCAGTGGAAGGCCGCTCAGGCTGGTGACTGGGCTACCGTCAAGGCCGAGCAGGATCGCCTCAATGAGATTTCGCACATCTGGGATGTCACCTCGGGCGTCCAGGGCTATGCCGGTGGCGTCGGCGCCTTCAAGACCGCTATGAACCTCATGGGTATCTTCGACAGCCCGACCATGCCGCGCCCGGTGAAGGCCATGACCGGCGAGAACGTCGAGGCTATTAGGAAGGTCCTCCAGGACAACGGCCTCCTGTAAAGCTTTCCCAGGCATCCGACCTCGCCGTTCAACCGTGTGGCCATGACCCATTCGGTCAATGGCCACACGGTTTCTCGGCGATCTTGGGCACCTGGATAACCTTTACTGCGCTGTGACGGCTAGCCTGACGGCGCATTTCCTGTAGTTGTTTTTATCTCCGAAGGAGAGCGACATGGAGAACAAGTACGTCTGCTCTGTCGATATCGGCGGAACTAAGATTGCGACTGCCATCATGGAGTACCCGGCTGACGGTAGTGTGCCCCATCCCGTTTTTGAGGCCGAGGTTCCCACGGAGGCCCAAGAGGGCGGCGAGGCCGTCTTCCAGCGTATTGAGGCGTCCATCAAGGCTGCTCTCGAGGCGAATCCCGATGTCGAGGTCCTTGGCGTCGGTATCGGTGCCGCCGGCGTCGTCGATCCCAAGACGGGCGCCATCGCGTATGCCAATGAGATCATGCCCGGCTGGTCCGGCGTTCAGTTGGGGCCGCGTCTGCGCGAGGACCTCGGTCTTCCCGTTGCCGTCGTAGGCGACGTGCAGGCTCATGCTCTGGGCGAGGCCCACTGGGGCGTCGGCAAGGGCAAGTTCTCCGTCTTGTGTCTTGGCATCGGTACGGGCATCGGCGGCGCATATGTCGAGAACGGCCGCGTGATGCAGGGCTTCCATGGTGCTGCTGGCCATATGGGCCACATCGAGTGCTCGGCTGCCGCCGGCATTCCGTGCGCCTGCGGGCGTTCCGGCCATCTGGAGTCGGTTGCTTCGGGCACATCCATTGGTCGAATGTACGATGAGCGTTTTGGCCGCGTCGACCCCAGCCGTCCTTCGGTCGGTCGCGATGTGAACGACCTGTGCCGTGCGGGCGACGCAAAGGCGACCGAGGTCATCCATGACGCCGGCTTTGCGCTGGGCGCCAGCTTGGGCTCGCTCGCTAACATCCTGGACCCTGAGGTCATCGTGCTTTCGGGCGGCGTGATTCACCAAGGTCCCGATTGGCGTTCGCAGACGTGGAAGGATTCGGTGCACGAGGGCTATGCCAGCCAGGCGCTCGATCCGCTTCAGAACACACCGATCCTCATCGGTTCTCTGGAGGGCGATGCTCCGCTCATCGGTGCTGCTGAGCATCTTCTTGCCTCGTTGAAGTAAACGTATCTGCTGTAGGAGCCTCCCGAGACAACACGCCTCGGGAGGCTGTTCTGAGAAAGGTTGCAGCCTTATGACCGTCGATCCTTTGATTCAATCCCTGAAGGGCAAGCTCGTCGTGAGCGTTCAGGCGTATATGGGCGAGCCGCTTCGTACGCCCGAGACCATGGCGCAAATGTCTCGCGCTTGCGAGCTCGGCGGCGCTGCCGCCATTCGCTGCCAGGGCCTTGCCGACATTGCCGCCATTAAGGGTCGCTGTGAGGTTCCCGTCATCGGCCTGTGGAAGGATGGGCACGAGGGCGTTTACATCACGCCGACGCTGCGTCACGCTCGCGCCTGCGTTGCTGCCGGTGCCGATATCGTGGCGATCGACGCCACCGATCGTCCGCGCCCCGATGGCAAGACGGTCGAGGATACCTTCCGCCCGCTGCACGAGGAGGGTGTGCTCCTGATGGCGGATTGTGCCACCATCGAGGATATTCGCCGTGCTGTTGATATGGGCTTTGACCTGGTATCCACCACGCTTTCTCATGGCGTTGCCGCCATCGACTGCACCATGGCCGATGGCCCTGACCTGCCGCTCCTGCGTCTGGCGACTGAGGAATTCCCCGGCCTTCCCATCATTTGCGAGGGTCGCGTGCATACGCCCGAGGAGGCTCGCGCCGCGATCGATGCTGGCGCCTGGGCCGTTGTCGTCGGCACCGCCATCACGCACCCCACGAGTATTACGAGTTGGTTCAAGGCTGCGCTTGAGGCGTAAGACAGGCCTCGTATCCGCTCTGGGCGCTATACTCAATATAGGCAATTGACCGCGCGGGATCCGGGTTGCTGGGTCCCGCGCTTGTTTTCGGGAGGCAGCACATGCAAAAGGGAGATGCCATGGATGCGGCGGAGCGCTCGGAGCGTATCCCCGATATCGTCATCATCACCGGAATGTCTGGATCGGGCCGCACACAGGCCATGCACGTGTTCGAGGACATGGGCTATTTTTGCATTGATAACCTGCCTCCGCGTCTCATCGCCCAGCTTGCCGAGCTCGTCGGCATCAATACGGGCGTGGGCAGGCATCTCGCCGTCACCTGCGATTTGCGTAGCCAGGGACTGTTTGACGAGTTGCTCGATGCGGTCGCCGCGCTCGAAGAGCGCGAGATGAGCTGCGACATCGTGTTCCTGGAGGCTTCTGACGAGGTGCTGATTCGTCGCTACAGCGAAAATCGCCGCCGTCATCCCATTGCCAAGCCGGGGGAGACTACGGCCGATGCCATTCAGCGCGAGCGCCTTCAGCTGCAGGGCGTGCGCGATCGAGCCGATATGATTATCGACACGAGCCGTCTGCGCACCTCTGCGCTGCGCAACAAGCTACGTATGGCATTTTCCGAGCTGTCCGACCAGCAGCTTATGGATGTCCACGTGTTCTCGTTTGGCTTTAAGCACGGCATGCCCGTCGAGGCGGACATTATGATCGATGTCCGCTTCCTGCCTAATCCGTTCTACGATCCCGAGATGCGCACGATGACCGGTCTCGATAAAAAGGTCTCCGATTTTGTTCTGGACCATCCCAAGACGCAGGAGTTTTGGAAGGCTTGGACACAGCTGCTCGATACGGTGATGCCGGGCTATATCGCGGAGGGCAAGCCGCAGCTTTCTATCGCCATCGGCTGTACAGGCGGCCAGCACCGCAGCGTTGCCATTGCCGAAGCCACGGCACGTTATTTGGAAGGTGCCCAATATCACGTGAGCATTTCCCATCGCGACCTGTCGCGCGCCAACACGAAAGCATAGGCCTGCATGTCGTTTACCGCCGAGGTGCGTGACGAGCTCGCGCGCTGCGAACCCGAATGTGAATACTGCGATTTGTCGACGCTTGCCGCCCTGACGCGTGTGAGCGGTACACTTTCGCTGGCCGGCTCCGGGCGGTATCGTTTGACGGTCGCGACCGAGACGGGCGCCGTCGCGCGCACGATGATCACACTGACGCATCGCATCCTTAAGCTCAAAACGGAATTCACCGTTCGTAAATCGGTCTTGCATAAGGTCCGTAACTATCTCATTACCCTGCCTGATCAGCCAGACCTGGATAAGGCTCTGGTGCTGCTGGGCATCCTCGACCGCAGGGGAGGACTTGTCGCCGGCGTGCCCCGACATATCGTTGCCCGTCCCTGCTGCAGGCTTGCCTATATCCGCGGCGCGCTCATCGCGGGCGGCTTCGTGGCCGATCCACGCGGCGATTTTCATTTGGAGATCGCGGTGCAGGGAGAGCAATATGCCAAGGGGCTTTGCGATCTGTTGGAGCAGATTGGGGTCCATGCTCGTGTTAATGCACGGCGGGGGTCATATGCCGTGTACATTAAGAGCGCCGAGGAGATCGAGCATCTTTTAAAGCTGGTCGGCGCCAAGCGCAGCGTTGCCGAGATCGAGGAAGCGCGCGCGGTCAAGTTGGTTAAGAACGATGTGAACCGTCGCGTGAACGCCGAGCTCGCCAACCAGACCAGAAGTGCGGGTGCCGCCCAGCATCAGCTTGCGCTTATCGATGAGCTCGAGCAGCGAGGCCTTCGCGATACGCTTCCGGATGCCTTGGCGGTCTTTTGCGACCTGCGCGAGCGCTATCCCGATCTTTCGCTGCGTGATTTAGGGGAGATGGCTGACCCTCCCTTGTCGAAGTCTGCCCTCTACCATCGTGTTTTACGGCTTGAAAAGCTCATTGAAGCAAACAGGTAGGTTAAAGTATCGACTTATATACGGATTTAGCTGCTATTTTATTCTTTAAAGCGTTTTAACGCAAATTTGATTTTCAATTTCGAGCATTCTCGTGAAATTCAAGTCAAAAAAAAGGTATATTAGGCGAGTGGTTAGTTTGTGGGCCTCAACGGCAGGCGCTGTAGCTTGCGGGGGCCTTACGAAAGGAGACACAATGGCAGTAAAGGTTGCTATTAACGGCTTCGGTCGCATCGGTCGTCTGGCCTTCCGTCAGATGTTCGGTCATGAGGGCTCCGAGATCGTCGCTATCAACGACCTCACCTCTCCCGATATGCTCGCTTACCTGCTGAAGTACGACTCCACGCAGGGCAACTACGCTCGCGATCACGAGGTCGTTGCTGGCGAGGATTCCATCACCGTTGACGGCAAGGAGATCAAGATCTACAAGGAGGCCGACGCCAACAACCTGCCTTGGGGCGACCTCGACGTCGACGTCGTTCTCGAGTGCACCGGCTTCTACACCAGCAAGGCTAAGGCTCAGGCCCACATCAACGCTGGCGCCAAGAAGGTCGTCATCTCCGCTCCGGCTGGCAGCGATCTGCCCACCATCGTGTACAACGTCAACCACGAGACGCTGACCGCTGAGGACAACATCATCTCCGCTGCTTCCTGCACCACCAACTGCCTCGCCCCGATGGCCAAGGGTCTGAACGACTTCGCTCCCATCGTGTCCGGCATCATGACCACCATTCACGCCTGGACTGGCGACCAGATGCCGCTCGACGGCCCGCAGCGCAAGGGCAACAAGCGTCGTAGCCGCGCCTGCGCCGTCAACATCGTCCCCAACACCACCGGTGCTGCCAAGGCTATCGGCCTGGTTCTCCCCGAGCTCAACGGTAAGCTCATCGGTGCCGCCCAGCGCGTCCCGACGCCGACCGGCTCCATCACCAACCTCTACGCTGTCGTTGACAAGAAGGTCACCGTCGACGAGGTCAACGCTGCTATGAAGGCCTACGCTGCCACCATCTCCGAGACCTTCGGTTACAACGAGGACGACATCGTCTCCACCGACATCATCGGCGAGACCCACGGCTCCATCTTCGACGCCACTCAGACCATGTGCTCTGACCTCGGCAACGGCCAGACCCTCGTTCAGGTCACCTCTTGGTACGACAACGAGAACTCCTACACCTCTCAGATGGTCCGCACCATCAAGTACTTCGAGAAGTTCGTTGCTTAATTTAGCTTTTAGCGAATAGCTCGTTGAGCGTCTAAAGAAGGGCGCGGCCTTATAGGGCTTACACCCTAGGGTCGCGCCCTTTTTATAAGAAATCGTCTGCCGTAATGGGAGGCAGACACGTACGAAAGGTAGAAGCAAACATGGCCTTTACCAAGAAGACCGTCCGCGACATCGATGTCGACGGCAAGCGCGTTCTCGTCCGCGTTGACTTTAACGTGCCTATCAAGGATGGCGTCGTTGGCGACACCACCCGTATCAAGGCTGCCCTGCCCACCATCAACTATCTCGTTGAGCACAACGCTCGCGTCATCCTCATGAGCCACCTCGGCCGTCCCGAGGGCACCGGCTTCCAGCCCGAGCTGTCCCTCGAGCCCGTCGCCAAGAAGCTCGCCGAGCTCTCTGGTCTCGACGTTGCCTTTGTCGCCGACACCTACGGCGAGAAGGCTGCTGAGGCTGTTGCCGCCGTCGAGCCGGGCAAGGTCCTCGTTCTCGAGAACGTCCGCTTCGATAAGCGTGAGAAGAAGAACGATCCCGAGATCGCCAAGAAGCTCGCTTCCTATGGTGACGTCTTCGTTCTCGATGCCTTCGGCACCGCTCACCGCGCCCAGGGTTCCGTCGTGGGCCCCGCCGCTTACCTGCCTGCCGTCGCCGGCTTCCTGCTCGAGAAGGAGGTCGACACGCTGACCGGCATCTTCGCCGAGCCCGAGCGCCCCTTCGTCGCCATCGTCGGCGGTTCCAAGGTTTCCTCCAAGATCGGCGTTCTCGATCACCTCATCGACTCTGCTGACACCCTGATCATCGGTGGCGGTATGGCCTACACCTTCTTCCTGGCTCAGGGCCTGTCCGTCGGTCAGTCCCTCAAGGAAGAGGACTGGGTCGAGCGCGCTGGCGAGATGCTCAAGAAGGCCGAGGAGAAGGGCGTCAAGATCCTGCTCCCCATCGACAACCGCGTTGCCGATCACTTTGGCGAGGACGCTGTCCCCGAGGTTGTCGCTTCCGACGCTATCCCCGACGATCGTGAGGGTATGGACATCGGCCCCAAGACCGAGGAGCTTTACGCCGAGGCCGTCAAGGGCGCCAAGACCGTGTTCTGGAATGGCCCCATGGGCGTCTTCGAGTTCGACAACTTTGCTCACGGCACCCAGGCTATCGCCGAGGCTGTCGCCGAGGCCGACTGCACCTCGATCATCGGCGGTGGCGACTCTGTCGCAGCTGTCAACAAGTTCAACCTGGCCGACAAGATGAGCTGGATCTCCACCGGTGGTGGCGCTTCCATGGAGCTCGTCGAGGGTAAGGCCCTGCCCGGAGTGGAGGCGCTTCTCGATGCCTAATCGCACCCTTCTTATCGCTGGTAACTGGAAGATGAACAACGACGTCGCCGAGGCCGCCAAGCTTGCCGACGAGCTGGCTCAGGCTCTGCCCGAGGTTCCGGCTGGCGTCGAGGTGCTCGTCTGCCCTCCGACCATCGACATCACCACGGTTCATGACCGCATTCAGGCTGCCCCCATCGCCCTCGGTGCACAGAACGTGTACTGGGAGGCCAAGGGTGCCTTCACCGGTGAGTCCTCTTGCGACATGCTCAAGTCCGCTGGCTGCACCTACTGCATCATCGGTCACTCCGAGCGTCGCGACTACTTCCACGAGACCGACGAGGACCAGAACAAGAAGGCTAAGGCTCTCGTTGCCGCCGGCCTTGTTCCCGTCTTCTGCTGCGGCGAGTCCCTCGAGGTCCGCGAGGCTGGCACCTATGTCGAGCACGTCGTGAACCAGGTCAAGGCTGGCCTTGCTGGTCTTGAGATCACCTGCCCCAAGCAGGTCGTCGTCGCCTACGAGCCCATCTGGGCCATCGGCACCGGCAAGACCGCTACCGCCGAGGACGCTCAGGAGGTCTGCGGTGCTATCCGTGAGACCCTCAAGGAGATGTTCGGCGAGGAGCTCGCTAACGGCATCCGCGTGCTGTATGGCGGTTCCGCCAAGCCCGGCAACATCGCCGAGCTCGTCGCCAAGCCCGACGTTGACGGCGCCCTCGTGGGCGGCGCTTCGCTCAAGGCTGCCGACTTCGCCTCTATGGTCGTCAAGGCAGGCGAGTAGGACATATGGCACAACGTCATCTTCCTGCACTCCTGATTATCATGGATGGCTGCGGCCTTGCTCCGGCCGATGGCGAGAACGCCGTCGCCGCTGCCAAGACGCCCTTCCTTGATGGCCTGTACGAGAAGTACCCCCACACCACGCTCGGTGCTTCGGGCGAGGACGTGGGCCTTCCCGACGGCCAGATGGGTAACTCCGAGGTGGGTCACCTCAACATCGGTGCCGGCCGCATCGTGTTCCAGGAGCTTTCGCGCATCAACAATGCCATCAAGGACGGCTCCATCGCCAAGAACGAGGTTTTCGTCAAGGCTATGGACGATGTCAAGGCTGACGGTAAGACTCTCCACCTCATGGGCCTTATGAGCCCTGGCGGTGTTCATTCTCACATGAACCACGTCGAGGCTCTGGTCAAGATGGCTGCCGAGCACGGTGTCAAGACCGTTCGCGTCCACGCCTTCATGGATGGTCGCGACGTTGACCCGCAGTCCGGTGCCGGTTACATGAGTGAGTTCTGCGCCTTCCTGGCTAAGATCTCCGAGGAGACCGGTTGCGACGCTCGCGTTGCCACCGTCTCGGGCCGTTATTGGGCCATGGACCGCGATAATCGTTGGGAGCGCATCCAGCGCGCCTACGACGTCATGGTCAACGCGTCCGATGCTGATACCGACCCCGTTGCCGGTATCAAGGCCTACTACGAGAAGGACCCGCGCGGCGACGAGTTCGTCGAGCCCTTCGCTGCCCACAACGAGGGCATTCACGAGGGCGACGCGGCCATCTTCTTCAACTTCCGTCCCGACCGCGCTCGTCAGATGACTCGCGTGTTCACGGACAAGGAGTTCGACGGCTTTGAGCGCGAGCAGATCAAGCTTTCGCACTTTGTGACGATGACCGAGTACGACCCGACGTTTGACGTCGAGGTCGCCTTCCCCAAGACGTTCCCCGAGAACGTTCTGGCCGACGTTATCGCCGCCAATGGCCTGAAGCAGCTGCACACCGCCGAGACCGAGAAGTACGCCCACGTGACGTTCTTCCTCAACGGCGGCATCGAGGAGCCCAAGGAGGGCGAGGAGCGCGTGCTCGTCGCTTCTCCCAAGGTCGCTACCTACGACCTGCAACCTGAGATGAGCGCTCCCGAGGTTACCGAGAAGCTTGTCGCCGCCATCAACGAGGATCGCGCTGATTTCTACATCGTGAACTTCGCAAACTGCGACATGGTTGGTCACACCGGTGTCTTCGACGCTGCCGTTAAGGCCGTCGAGGCTGTTGACGATGCCCTGTCCAAGGTTGTCCCGGCGATTCTCGCTAAGGGCGGCTTTGCGCTGATTACCGCCGATCACGGCAACGCCGATCACATGTTTGACGTTGCTTCCGACGGTTCCAAGCATCCGTTCACGGCTCACACCACCAACCGCGTGCCGTTCATCATCGTTGATGAGAAGGCACAGCTCACCGGTATCGAGGACGGCCGTCTTTCCGATATCGCTCCGACCATGCTCACCATGGCTGGTATTGAGCCTTCCGCCGAGATGACGGGTCGCGTACTCGCCACCGAGGCCTAATAGAAAACAAATACCGTTTTCTAGTAAGGGGGTTGTCCACAACCGGACAACCCTCTTTTTTTGCGCTATTTCTACCTCGTCACCAAATGGCTGATGGGGGAGTGCTGGGGGTTGTGGTACAGTACTGGAGTTTGAATTGTTCTATTAAGGAGCTTATCTATGGGTCCGTTTCAGATTCTTCTGTTTGTCGTTTGGGCTGTCTCTGCCGTGGCGCTGACGATTCTCGTCCTGATGCACTCTGGTAAGGGCACCGGCGTTTCGGATATGATCGCTAGCTCGCTGTATAACTCCAGCTCTGCCACGGGCGTCATGGAGCAGAACCTCGATCGCCTGACGGTAATTATGGCCGTCGTTTTTGCCGTGTGTGTCGTCCTGTGCATGTTCTTCTTCCCGCAGGGTATCGTCGGCTACTAAGCACGAGCCACATAAATACTTGAAAAGGGTTCCGCAAGTGCGGGACCCTTTTTGTTTACATATTTGTAACAGAGCCAAAATATCCCCACATACTTCGCCCAACTAAAGAAATTCTCGACCGTTGACCGGAATTAGCCCCAAATCGTGCATAAAATGCGCTACTGTATTGAGAAACGTTGGTTCGTTGTGCATAACCAGCCATAGCAACGGGCGGCGTTTTGATGGTTCGGATCGGATTGTCTCGACATGTGTCCGACTGAACATTTCTTTGTCCTATCTCATAAGGAGGATGGCATGGCTGATTCTATGTTCCACCAGCCCGTTATGGGTCGTCGCGCCTTTGTCGGCGGTACCCTTGCTGCGAGCTCCATGGCTTTTCTTGCCGCATGCGGCAAGAAGGGCGGCGACGCTTCCGGTTCTGAGTCCGGTTCGAAGCTGAACTTCTACATCAACAACCCGGTCTGCATCGACCCCTACAATGTCCAGGAGGACCAGGGCACTCAGGTCGAGTACCAGCTCTTTGATGCTCTGACCTCTTATGACGCCGAGAAGGGCGAGATCGTTCCGCTGGCTTGCGAGTCCTTCGAGGCCAACGACGACGCCACCGAGTTCACCTTCAAGATCAAGAAGGCCAAGTTCCACAACGGTGACGACGTTACCTCCAAGTCCTTCAAGCTCGGTTGGGAGCGTCTGGTCAACACCAAGTCGGCTGTCGCTACCGAGTACGGCCCTTCCGAGGTCTCCTATCACCTTTCCATGGTCGAGGGCTATGACGATCTGCTTGCCGGTAACGCTACCGAGCTCAGCGGTGTTACCTGCCCCGACGATGAGACCCTCGTCGTCAAGCTGGCTTCCGCTTACGCCGACTTCCCCTTCGTCGCCTCTCACCCGGCTCTGGCCCCGGTTCCCGAGTGCGCCGAGTCCGATGTCAAGAGCTTCTACCTCGCCCCGGTCGGTAACGGCCCGTTCATGATGGACGGCAAGTGGGAGGATGGCCAGGAGATCAACGTCAAGAAGTTCGACGATTACTATGGCGACAAGGCCAAGATCGATGGCATCCACTTCCAGGTCATCAAGGACATGGAGACCGCCTACAAGGAGTTCCAGGCCGGTAACCTCGATGTCTGCGACGTTCCCGTCGCTCAGATCGACGCCGCCAAGAAGGATCGCGGCGTGTCCAAGGACGGCTACACCATGGGTGACGGCGAGCGCATGCTGCTCGGCGCCGAGCCTTCCACGTACTATCTGACCTGCAACACCACGGCCGAGCCGTTCAGCAACGCCGACCTGCGCAGGGGTATCTCCCTGGCCATCAACCGTGAGGCCATCTGCAAGACCATCTTCAAGGGTACCCGTACTCCTGCCGACGGCATTGTTCCTCCGGGCATCGATGGCTACAAGGAGGGCGCATGGGAGTTCTGCGCCTACGATGTCGACAAGGCTAACGAGTACCTCGACAAGGTTGCTCCCGCTGGCGCTAACGGGGATCGTGGCATTAGCGTGACCCTGTCCTACAACCAGGACGGCGGTCACAAGGAGATCATGGAGTCCATCATCGGTGACCTCGCCAAGGTTGGCGTTACCGCTGTCTCCGATACCCCTGAGTGGTCTGCCCTGCTCGAGCAGTATCAGAACTTTAACTATCAGTTCGGTCGTCTGGGTTGGATTGCCGACTACCCGATCATGGACAACTTCCTGTATCCGCTGTTCCACTCCGACTCCCTCGGTGGCGACAACCGCTCCGGTTACAACAACCCCGAGTTCGACGCCAAGGTCGACGAGGCTCGTACTATTGTTGACGACGAGGAGCGCGTCGCTAAGATGCAGGAGGCCGACGCAATGGTCGCTGCCGACTGCCCGGTCATCCCGATTATGTTCTACACGCACACCATCGCCGGCTCCGATCGCATTAAGCACCTCTATGTCGATCCGCAGAAGCACGCCGATCTGGGTACCGCTGAGCTCGCCTAAGAGTTTGCAGCTTCCGTGAGGGTCAAGTATTTACGTAGACCTCATGGGAAACATACAGTTCTCCCTAACCTGGGGTAAACTGGCTGATGGTAATTTTGGGATGCCGGTCTGGCGATCGGCATCCCATTTAGGTTAATCCCTAGATAGGGGAGTGGTATGGGTAAGTACATCGTTAAACGTGTGCTTCAGTTCATCCCGGTGTTTTTGGGCGTTACGCTGATTCTGTTCGCCCTCCAGAATATCGTGCCGGGAGATCCGATCAAGCTGATCGGTGGAGACAAGGCTCTGTCCCCCGAGGTGGAGCTTCAGCTTCGCGTTCGCTATCACCTGGTCCAGACGGACGATGACGGCAACGCGATCCTTGACGAGAACGGCGACCCCGTTCAAACGTCGCTCGTGGACCGTTACTTGTATTACATGAACGGCCTGCTTCATGGCGATCTGGGCAATTCGTATCAGCGCAAGCTGCCGGTTACGGAAATCTTTGCCCAGAAGTATCCGTATACGGTCAAACTTGCCGCGTGCGCCATCGTGCTCGAGGCAATTATGGGTATCGGTGCGGGTATCATTTCGGCGGTAAAGCGTTATTCCTTCTGGGATATTTTGGTAACGCTCACCACGTCGATCCTCGTTGCGGTCCCGGCCTTCTGGCTCGGTATGTTGCTGCAGCTGTTCTTTGGCGTCATCCTCAAGGACGCCACGGGCGGTGCAATCTCCATGCCGATCTCGGGTGCCGGCGGTTCCAGCTCTCAGTATCAGGATTGGATGCACTATGTGCTTCCGACCATTACGCTGGCTTCGGTTTCGACCGCTTATGCTGCGCGCATTATGCGCTCGCAGCTGCTTGACGTCATGAACCAGGATTACATCCGTACGGCAAAGGCCAAGGGTCTCTCCAATCGTGCGATCATCGTCAAGCATGCGCTTAAGAATGCACTCATCCCCGTCGTTACCTATATTGGTGTCGACTTTGGCGGCATGCTTTCGGGCGCCATCCTGACCGAGACGGTCTTCAACTGGCCCGGTATCGGCTATGAGGTCTATCGCGCCATTAGCATGCGTGACTGGCCCATCGTTATGGGCGGCGTTACGCTCATCGTTGTCGTCGTCATGGTGATCAACCTGCTCGTCGACATTAGCTATGCATTCCTCGACCCGCGCATCCGCCTTGGCGGTCCGTCGGATAAGGCCTAAGGGAGGTACGTCTCATGCAGGAAACTGATTCTCAGTCTCAGGAGCAGGCTACCGCCACCAAGGTCGCATCTGCTCCCGCCAAGTCCCGCACGCTGTGGGGCGACGCTTTTAAGCGTCTTCGTAAGAACAAGCTCGCCGTTATCGGTGTCTGCTGGATCATCATCGTCGTTGTGGTTGCCCTGACCGCAGATCTGTGGGCTAAGCCCTGGCTCGGTTCGCCGACGGCTTCCGATTCGACCACCATGGCCGAGACATCGCTACTGGCTCCGTGTGCCGAGCACCCGTTTGGCACCGATGCCCTCGGTCGCGACATTCTCGTCCGCGTTATCTACGGTGCACGCGTTTCGCTTTCTGTCGGTATCATGGCCACCGCCATCTCCACATTGATCGGCCTGGTCATGGGCGCCCTGGCCGGTTTCTACGGCGGCATTTGGGATACGATCATCATGCGCTGTGCGGACATCTTCCTGGCGTTCCCGTACGTGCTGTTCGTTGTCGCCATGATCGCCGTTATCGGCCGTGGTCTTCAGAACGTCTTTATCGCCATCGGCATTCTTGGCTGGCCTTCGATTGCGCGCGTCTTCCGCTCTGCAATCTTGACGGTCAAGGAAAACGACTATGTTGATGCAGCGCGCGCGATGGGTGCATCTGATGCTCGTATCGTCGTGCGTCACATCTTCCCGAACTCCGTCGCCTCCATCGTGGTCTACGCGACCATGAACATTGGTGGCGCCATTCTGACCGAGTCCGCTCTGTCCTTCCTCGGCATGGGCGTTATTCCGCCTACGCCTTCGTGGGGCTCCATGATTCAGGACGGTCAGCAGTATCTTCTGACCGCTCCCTGGATGATGATCATGCCCGGTCTGGCAATTCTCTCGACGGTGCTCGCCTTCACCCTGCTGGGTGACGGTCTGCGCGACGCCCTCGACGTCAAGATGAAGGA
>DYAA01000139.1 GCA_019419405.1 Collinsella sp.
TCACCCCGCCGTCTACCTGATGGGCCGCGGAGCCATCCCCTCCCGTCGGGGCTTTAGCCGGGGTGCCATGCGGCACCCCGGGGTATCCGGTATTACCCGTCCTTTCGGGCGGCTATCCCGGGGGAGGGGGCAGGTTCTCCCCGTGTTACTCAGCCGTTCGCCACTCGCTTCCCTCCGGAGAGGGGTGCCGTTCGACTTGCATGTGTTAGGCGCGCCGCCAGCGTTCATCCTGAGCCAGGATCGAACTCTCCGTCCAAAATGTTTGGGCTTCGAGCCCGTCCGGTCCTCTCAGTTCATCGCTGATCGGTTCCGTTCGATTCATATGGTTTTAGTATAGGAAAAGGAATTTCTCGGGGCCGCCTCTCGGCGGCCTTGCGAAAAACAAATCCAAGTTAGACCATTTCAAATGGTTCGATGTCTGCCCGGATGCGACACATCTGGTGTGTCCATCCTCGCAGTATCCGGTTCTCAAGGTGCACGCCCCGCGGCTGATCCGGTCTCACCGGGCCGCGCGGCAAGGAGATATATTGCCAGACCGCGAAGCTCTGTGGGACGTCAATTCCACTCTTCACAAGTCCTACACAACATATTGCTTTCTATAGGTAATAGAAAGACTGGTGCGGATCTTCCGCACGTATCAGATGATGACCCTTTGGTTCAGGAATATATAGAGATCGGTCACCTGTAAGTGTTTATCTACCCGCGCTTTTAGCAATGTAAACCGCGCTTCAGATAAAAAGAGGGAGCGCCGCGCACAACGCGACACTCCCCTAGCGATTCAAGAGAATCTATTAGGCCTCGAGAGCCTTCTTGGCGATGGTAGCCAGCTCGTTGAAGGACTCGATGTCCTCGTAAGCCATCTGAGCCAGGACCTTGCGGTCGAGCTCGATGCCGGCAACCTTCAGGCCGTGCATGAACTGAGAGTAAGAGATGTCGTTCAGGCGAGCAGCAGCGTTGATACGAGTGATCCAAAGAGAACGGATCTCGCGCTTCTTGTTGCGGCGATCACGATACTGATACTGCAGGGAGTGCTGGACCTGCTCTTTAGCATGCTTGTAAGTACGCGAAGCGGCACCGTAGTAACCCTTCGCACGGTGCATAACGGTACGGCGCTTCTTCTTGGCGGCAACAGCGCGCTTAATACGTGCCATGTTCTATCAACTCCTAGACGGTAAAACGAAAAACGGGAACGCGAACTTAGGCGAGACGCGACTTGATGACCTTGCGGTCGGCAGCGGCAATCTCGGTCTCCTGACGGAAGCCACGCTTACGCTTGGTGGACTTCTTGCTCAGGATGTGGCTCTTGAAAGCCTTGGCGCGCATAAGCTTGCCGGTACCAGTCTTGCGGAAACGCTTCTTGGTGCCGCTGTGGGACTTCATCTTAG
This sequence comes from Collinsella sp., assembly GCA_019419405.1. Lineage (GTDB taxonomy): Bacteria > Actinomycetota > Coriobacteriia > Coriobacteriales > Coriobacteriaceae > Collinsella. The sequence continues at coordinate 1,386 of DYAA01000139.1, forward strand.
GCATGAAATACTCCTTAATCGGTTACAGAACACTAGTTACTTAGTATCGCTTGCCGCTTTATCCTCATCGAAGGCGCCCTTAATCGGGGCGAGCAGCATAAGCATGTTACGGCCTTCCATCTTAGGCTTGGACTCGACCGTAGCGTAAGGCTTGAGATCCTCGGCGAGACGCTCGAGAACGTTAAGGCCCTGCTCCGGGTGAGCCATCTCACGGCCGCGGAACATGATGGTGATCTTAACGCGTGCGCCCTTCTTGAGGAAACGCAGAACGTGGCCCTTCTTGGTCTCGTAGTCGCCAACGTCGATCTTGGGTCGGAACTTCATTTCCTTGACCTCGACCTTGGACTGGTTCTTACGAGCAGCCTTGGCCTTCATGGCCTGCTGGTACTTGAACTTACCGTAGTCCATGACCTTGCAGACCGGCGGCTCCGCGTTGGGAGCAATCTCGACCAGGTCGAGACCCTGATCGTCGGCGACGCGCTGGGCATCACGGATGGCGAACAGGCCGAGCTGAGAGCCATCGACGCCAATCAAACGGCACGAAGATGCAGTGATCTCGTCGTTGATGCGGGTGTCATCAGACTTAGCTATTTTCCCTACCTCCATTCATAAAAAATAACCCGGCGCTTCTCAGCAACCAGGTCGTACACATAGACTTCCTCGATTTGAGGAAGGGAATCTAAGTTGTATGACCAGTCAGCTGCTCATTGGCGCCAAAAGGTGGGAACCCTCGGGTTCCTCTTTAGGGCATTGCGGGAACAACGCCTTGCGAATAATAACACGTACAGCGCGTTATCACATTACGTACACGAAAAAGGGGCCTTGACCCCCTTGAACGCTCGCTTGCATGTATGGTGCCCGAGGCGAGACTCGAAGGGCCTTCGCTTCGCGAAGCCCCGGGCTTCGGACGCGCGGCGCCCTCGCCACGCTCCGCTACAAACAGGCCGCAGGCCTGTTTGCTTAACGCTTCGCGCGCTCACGCGAGTTCGGCACGAAAAAGGGGGCCGCAACCCCCTTGAACGCTCACTTGCATGTATGGTGCCCGAGGCGAGACTCGAACTCGCACGTTGTTGCCAACGGTGGATTTTGAGTCCACTGCGTCTGCCAATTCCGCCACTCGGGCACGCAATGCGTGAGTTAGTTTATCACAGCTTTCTACCGATTAGTCCGAAAATGGAACTTCGAGCATTTCGATGAGTTCGACCGTGCGGAGCATCTCGCGCTGACGGCATCCGCGACCGTCGACCGAAGCCTCACCCATCTGGTTATCGTAAGGGTCCTCGCGCATGCCGTCGAAAGAGGGCTCAAACTCTGCCTGGAATCGATTGTTGGCCACCATACGCCACGGGTCGAGATTGCCAAAGTAGTGACGGCGGCGCCACTCCTCCCCCATCCTGCGAGCAGAAGATCCAAATGACACGTCGGCGTTGAGCCAACCGGTCTGCGGCGTATAGAACTCTGCCCAGTCGTGCGACCCCACCGAATCGGGCGCAACGTACAGGCCGCTCTGCCAACGGGCAGGCACGCCCGCGATACGGCACATGATGATAAACGTGAGCGCCATAACGCCGCAATCGCCGCGGAGCGAATGCGCGCAGTCATCGGCAATAGATCCCAAAAGCAAGTACGGCGGCTGATAGCGATAGTCGATATGCTGCGTCAGATAATCATAGATAGCACGGGCGCGATCGAGCGGATCCACGAGTCCGTCAACAACACCGGCCGTCAGCTGCTGCGGATACGGCGTGAATGCAATGTGCGGACGGTCCTCGGAAATATCCTCGGGCAGAGGCGCGTCCATACGCGGATGAACCGGAAGTGTGCCACCGTAGACATCACAATAAGCAGCATCGATGTGATAACGATAAGTCACCGAGAATGAGCGCTCACTCGAAGAAGACCACGAGGCGGTACGCGCCGAAGCGTTCGCGGGAGCAACAGCACCCTCCGGCGTCATGTCGAGAATCTCGACCTGAGACTGTTGGCGGCAGGTGGCGGCTACGGGAAGCCAAGCGCGAACGGTCTCCCCCTCTAGAGCGCCGGGGACAGACAAGGACGCCTTAAGCGTAATAACGCGAGTCAATCCGTTTTGTGACTCCATCTCCTTGAGCATCTCGTTGCGCAGTGCAATTCCGTCCGTAGGATCGGGACGCATGCCGGGGACCTCTTTGGGATATACGCGAAGCGAATCGAGGAAGTTGTCGAGAACGAACAGCTCGCCATCGATAAAGCGCCAGTCAATACGCTTACGGTCAATCAGATCGTCAAACTGCTCCTCGGTAAACTCAGGCCACTCCTCGCGAATCATCGCAATAGCCCGATCGCGCGACACCGAAAAATGAAGCGGCGTCTCAAGCATGCGATACCGCTCGGCACGAACGCAGGCAGCAAGCGAGGGATCGGGATTCTGCCCCAAAAGACGATCACAAGCCGCAACAGCCTGCGTCAAATATCCGGCATCCTTGAGACGAAGAATCTCGGGCGGCAGTCCAATATCGAGATGACGGAAATCATCACAGCAAACATCAACAGAGCAACCAACAGGACCCTCGTCAATGACCTTCCCATCCGAAGGCAGCACATTAATAACAGCCATACCAAAACTCCAAGTCACTAGAACGCTTGAAGCCCATTGTAGCGAGATAAAAAGAAAGCCCCAACAAGGGAGCCATCAACACCGCCGAACGGTAGTCAAAAAAATGAATTCAGCCCAGTAACCCTGCGGCGTTAAACGAAGGAAGCCCCGTCCCCCGGAACTGTTTCCTTGGCGCGACTTCTGGCGAAGCCAGGTGAGCGCAAAGGAAACAGTGTAGGGAGACGGGGCTTCCGGCGGGAAGTTTAGCGACGCTTACGCCTTGTTGACGGAGCCAAACTCCTCCATGAGCTCCTTGGTGCGGGCAACGATGTTGTCGCGACCAGGCTTGAGGAGCTTGCGGGGGTCAAAGCCCTTGCCCTGCTGATCCTTGCCAGCCTCGATGTACTCGCGAACGCCCTTGGCGAAGACGAGCTGCAGATCGGTGTTGACGTTGATCTTGGAGATACCCAGGGAGATGGCCTTCTTGATCTGATCCTCGGGGATGCCGGTGCCACCGTGCAGGACGAGGGGCAGGTCGCCGGTCTGAGCCTTGATCTCGCCCAGGCGCTCGAAGGAAAGGCCAGCCCAGTCGGCAGGGTACACGCCGTGGATGTTGCCGATACCGCAGGCGAGGAAGTCGACGCCCAGGTCAGCAATCTGCTTGCACTCAGCAGGATCAGCGAGCTCGCCGCTGGAGGTCACGCCGTCCTCGGTGCCGCCGATGCCGCCGACCTCGGCCTCGATGGACATGCCCTTGGAGTGGGCAAGCTCAACGAGCTCCTTGGTGCGGTCGAGGTTAAGCTGGAAGGTCTCCTCGTGAGAGCCGTCATACATGATGGACGTGAAGCCGGCCTCGATGCACTTGAAGCAGTCCTCGTAAGAACCGTGATCGAGGTGAAGGGCGACGGGAACGGTAACGCCCGTGGCCTCGACGGCAGCCTTGACCATGTCGGCGCAGACCTTGAAACCGCCCATCCACTTAGCGGCACCAGCGGTGCACTGAAGGATCAGCGGAGACTTGGCCTCCTCGGCGGCCTGGAGAATAGCCAGGGTCCACTCGAGGTTGTTGGTGTTGAAGGCACCGAGAGCGTACTTGCCGGCCTCGGCCTTCTTGAGCATGTCTGCTGCGTTGACGAGCATAAAAGAAACCTCCTGTAAGGTTGCTCCGATAACGCCTGAGATTTTACCACGGCGTACCCGAGCATAAACGTTCGTTTGTTCACGAATATCGTCCAAACAGACTTTTTTTGACCGTTTGCCCTACGGAATCGACCCGTTGGGGAAAAATAGCTTGACGTTTGGACGCTTCTCGTGCTTCAGGAGCTGACTATAAAGCTACACCTGCATGAAAGGGTTCTGCATGAGCTCGCGTGCCATGGTGGTCGAATCGCCATGGCCGGTTAGGCAAACGGTATCGGGCGGGAGAAGCCGGGCGAGCTTGGAGAGCGAGCGCAGAATCGCCGCCTCGTCTCCTCCAGAAAGATCGGTGCGGCCGTGGCTGCCCGGGAATAGTGTGTCGCCCACAAAGGCAATGTTCCCCTGCTCGGTGGCAGCAAACAAGACGATCCCGCCCGGCGTATGCCCTGGCGTCTCGATCACCTGCAGGCAGATATCGCCCACCTCGATAGCATCGCCTTCGGCGAGCAGGCGCGTCGGCTCCCCGGGGTCAGGCGTCTCAATGCCCCACATAGCTCGCTGTTCCTCGATGTTCGCATGCGGCACCGCCACATCCTTGGCACACAGCTCATACTGGCAGCCCTCGCCAACGGTGGTTCGCACGCCGGCAACACCACCAACATGATCGGCATGGCCATGAGTGCATACGGCGCCAAGCACGCGTACACCGGCATGTTCGGCTCGAATATGCTCCACCAAACGCTCGCCTTCCCATGCGGGGTCGATAATCACGCACTCATTGTCCGAAATAACAGCATAGCTATTGGTCTGAATGGGACCGTTTACGAGCGTCTCAATCTCGACCGATCCCTTGGGAGTTAAATCCAAGGACACAGCACTCATGTCCCTCTCCTCTCTATAGAACTCGAGGCATCAAACGATGCCTCGAGTGTAGCGAATATCGATAATGTGACACGTTCGTCGCGACTAAACGCGGCGCTTAAGCTGGGCTCCACCCTCGCCGGGCATCAGGCGGCGCGCGTCGTAGACCGAGTCGACGCTGCTGATAGAGGCCAGCAGCGGATCCAGACCACTCGCGTCCGAGATCTCGACCATAAAGCGCAAGGTTGCAATACCCTCGCGGTTGGTCGACGTGGCGGCGGAAAGAATATTGCCGCCTGCATCGCCAATGGCGATGGTGACGTCCTTGAGCAGGCCCATGCGGTCCAGGCACTCGACCACAATCTCGACCTGGAAAAGCGTATCGGCAGCACCATCCCACTCTACGTCAATCATGCGCTCGGGATGTTCCATAAGGCCCTTGACGTTGGGGCAGTTGGCGCGATGCACCGAAACGCCACGACCGCGCGTGATGAAGCCGACGATGTCGTCGCCCGTCACGGGGTTGCAGCAATGAGCCAGACGGACCAGCAGGCCGCTGTTGCTCTCGCCCTTGACGATAATGCCGTTACTGGCGCTCTTACCGCGCTTTTGCGGCTTGCGGTTGGAGCCGCGAGCGGGCTGCTTTACGACCTCGGCGATAGCCTCGGCCTTGGTGAGCTGTTCCTCGGGCTTGGGGTCCAAGATTTGCTCGACCTTATTGCCCACAGCGCGCGGGGCGACCTTGCCCGCGCCAACGGCTGCAAAAAGGTCCTCGAGCTGCTTGAAGTTAAACTGCTCCGCCACGGCGTTGAGCGCACGCGTGGATCGTGGCGTAGAGATGCCATACCCGCGCTTACGCAGGTCCTTGGCCAGTATATCGCGGCCGGCGGCAGCGTCGTCATCCTTGGTCGCGGCGGTGAAATAACGGCGAATCTTTGACTTGGCCGAAGGTGTCTTGACGATCTTGAGCCAATCGCGCGACGGCTTAGAGCTCTTGTTAGTCAGAATCTCGACACGGTCACCCGTCTTGATCTCGTGCGTGAGCGGCGCCACCGCACCGTTGATTTTGGCGCCGACACAGTGGTTACCGACCTCGGTATGAACGGCGTAGGCAAAGTCGAGCGGTGTAGAGCCGGCACGAAGCGCCATGACCTCGCCCTTGGGCGTAAAGACAAAAATTTCCTGGTCGAACAAGTCGACCTTCAGCGAATGCAGGTATTCCTTGGCATCGGTGATCTCGTCAGACGCCGCCCAGTCGAGTGAGTGCTTGAGCCAGTTGATCTGGTCGTCCAGGCGCTGCGCATCGTTAGTCTTGGAGGCAGACGATCCGCCCGACTTCTTATACAGCCAGTGGGCAGCGATGCCATACTCGGCCTGCTCGTGCATTTCGTAGGTTCGAATCTGAATCTCGAGCGGACGGGCCGTGGGGCCGATAACCGTCGTGTGAAGCGATTGGTAGTTATTGACCTTGGGCATGGCGATATAGTCTTTAAAACGACCGGGCATGGGATGCCACAGGGTATGCACGGCACCAAGCGTGGAATAGCAATCGCGCACCGAATGAGTGATGACGCGCAGCGCCACCAGGTCGTAAATCTCGGAGAACTCCTTGCCCTTGCGCTTCATCTTTTGATAGATGGACCAATAGTGCTTGGAACGACCGTTGATCTGAAAGCCCTCAAGACCAATGCGATTGAGCTCATCGGTGAGCGTCTTGATGGTCTCGGCCAGATAACGCTCGCGAACCTCGCGCGACTCGGATACCATGCGCGCGATGCGCTGGTAGGCATCGGGCTCCAAGTAGAAAAAGGACAGGTCCTCGAGCTCCCACTTGATTGAACTCATGCCCAGGCGGTCGGCCAAAGGCGCGTACACGTCCATGGTCTCGCGTGCCTTAAACAGGCGGCGGTCCTCGCGCAGAGCGGCAAGCGTGCGCATGTTATGCAGGCGGTCGGCGAGCTTGACGATGATGACGCGGATGTCCTTGGACATGGCGAGGAACATCTTGCGCAGCGTAAGCGCCTGCTTCTCGTCCATGCTGTCGACTTCAATGTTGGTGAGCTTGGTCACGCCGTCGACGAGCCCTGCCACGGTTTCGCCAAACAGACCCGAAACATCGGCAAGCGAGGTCTCGGTGTCCTCGACGGTATCGTGCAGCAACGCGGCGCACACCACATCGCAGTCCATCTTGAGGTCAGCCAGAATGATAGCTACCTCGACGGGATGGTTAATGTACATCTCACCCGAGCGCCGCTTTTGGTTGCAGTGCTTCTCGGCAGCAAAGCAGTAGGCCTGCTCCACATTGGAGAAGTCGTCCTCGTTCATATATTTGAGGCACAGACGCTCCAGCTTGTCGTAGCTGTCCGCCATAATCTCGGGCGGCAGCTCATCGGCATGTTTATAGTGCTCCATCTCCGAAAACGGCTGGAGGGTGGAATCATGGGCGGTACGGGCTGCGGCGTCCATCGAGGTCCCCTTCCCCTAGGCCCGCGGTACGATCGGGCGGTTAACTTTGGCTAGCATATCAGAAGCGCACGAATCGAGTGCCCAGCTCCGAAAAGCCGTGAACTCCATGCGCGAGCGCAAGCCCTCCAAATAGCGAATTGACCTGCTTAATTGCACGCGACCGGGGTTTTCCGCCATCGCGATGCGACGCGTATCGTCAAACCCCGAAACGCGGCAGAAACCGAGTTCTTCGAAGATTCCCAGGCCGCTTTCCACCGAGCGCTCGTCGACCGGCGTGCGGGCATCGATGGCAAGACACATCTGCGCAATGTCGATATCGCTCGCGCAGAATGAATCGTCCCCCGTCTTGCCACGGTTGGAGCGCCACATGGTCTGCAGCGCTCGATAGAGAGTGACAAGCTCATCGCGCTCGGGCGCGTAACAATCGAGCAGGCGCTCATTAATACGAGCGTCACGCGACGAATAGAGCAGGTGAATCACGGCGGGCTGTCCATCGCGGCCGGCACGGCCACTCATCTGGTTAAACTCAATCGCACCAAACGGCATGTGGTAGAGCACGACATGACGGATATCGGGCAGGTTGACGCCCTCACCGAAGGCAGAGGTCGAAACGATGCAACTGAGGCTTCCGTCGCGAAACGCTTCCTCGACACGGCGGCGATCGGAGCGCGCAAGCCCGGCGTTATAGAACGCAATATGGGTCGCGCAGTCGGGCACGCGTTTGCGCAACGTCTTGGCAAGCGCCACGGACTGGTCGCGCGAGTTGACGTAGATGACGGTCTTCTCCCCCGTCGCCACGATTGACACCAGGCGATTTTCGCGGCTCGCAAGGTCACGGTCGTCCTCGAGTTGCAGGTTCTCGCGAACGGTCTCGTCGACCACCGTCCTGGTAATCGGCAATACACGAGCAAGCTCCGCCACGACCGGGGCCGTCGCGGTAGCCGTTGCCGCCATGACAACGGGGTCGCCCAGGGCTTTGAGAATATCGGGCATGTCGAGGTAGGCGCTCCGGTCGCCGCCTTTGGCAAGACCGGCATGGTGTGCCTCATCGATAACGACAAAGCCAATACGTCCAGAACGTGCAAAGCGATCGCGATGGATAGACAGGAACTCCGGCGTCGTGAGAACGATGCCGGTGCGGCCCGAAGCCAGGCCGGCAAACACGTCATCGCGCGCTGCCTCCACGGTCTCGCCGGTCAACACGCCCACGCCAATGCCGAGCGCAGCCATCGTCGACGAGAGGTGATAAGCCTGGTCGGCAACGAGCGCGCGCAGCGGATAGACAAAGATGCTCGCCCGCCCACGAAGGACCGCCTCGCGCGCGGCGTGCACATGGAAGA
>DYAA01000014.1 GCA_019419405.1 Collinsella sp.
CCTTAAGCGTGAGCACCGCACCGAAGGCGGTCGGGCCGCAATGGCTCGAGATGACACCGCCGACCTGAGTCCAGGTAACGTCCTTAAAGCCCAGGTCGTGCGCATAGACTTCCATGTCGTCGCGCAGCTCCTGGGAAAGGCCTACCGAATACGCCAGGCCAATATGCGAGTAGTCAATCTCGCCCTTCGCAACCATGTGGTCAATAAAGGCGCGGGCGCACTTGAGCATAGAGCCGCGGAACTTCTTGGTCGCCACGAACTTACCGCCCGTCACCTCAATGCAGGGCTTAATCTTGAGCAGATGGGCACCGAGGAATGCCACGTTGGATAGACGACCGCCCGCCTTAAGGAAGGCTAGGTCGGTAGGAACAAAGCCCAGCAGCACACGGTCCATGACGGAATTCGTAAATGCAAAGATTTCGTCGACGGTGGCATCGGGGTGAGCCTCGATGTATTTGGCGGTCTCGACGGCAACAAGCGACTGGCCCACCGAGACAAAACGCGTGTCCATGGAGTAGACGTAGTCGCGACCCTTGGCGGCAATCTTAGAAGACTGGTGTGAGCAGGTCGTGGCCTCGGAATACGCAAGGTGCAGAATAGTCGCATCGGGCTGCTCGGCATGGATGCGATCGTACACGTGCGCAAAATCTGCCGGCGCGCAGCCGCTGGTCTTGGGCATCACGCCAAACTCGTTGCAGCGCGAATAAATCTCGAGCGGATCGATCGAGCCGTCCTCGACGGTCTCGTCACCAATCGTGACATGCATAGGTACGCGCACGATACCGTAGCGTTCGCAGAGCTCCGGCGTCACATCCGAACCAGACTCAACCACGATTACGTACTTGCCCATTATCATCACGACCCATCTCAACATTGGCTTTTCAACACATGGCACGCGCCGCCGCACTGTTGCACAACGGCGGCAGAGCGCCAAAGAGACGCCGCCCCTTGCACACAACAAAGGACAGCGTCTCCCTGGAAAAACTCCGTGCTAATCTGAGATTTTACACGGTTTATTACTAAGTGTTACTTACTCCGCAAACGGTCGCTATACGCGATAAACGGTAGTTCGCTGCGGCAACTGCGACACATTCCGCCCAGCAAGTCCAATCGTGCTCCACACACGGTTAATGCGCGAGGCGGTAGAAATTCATCGATGCCGCGCCCTCGGCGTGCAGCTCCATCGCCGGAACCGCCGGCGAATAGGTACGGCTCGTAAGTGCCGCCTCGCCGCCATTTGCAAAAATCTCGACCATCGTAGTGTCCGAAAGCACGCGCAGGTCGCGAAGCTCGCTGAGCTCAATCGACCTCTGGTCGCGCCCATAGCCTTCGTCACCCATGTCGAGGGTAAGCATCCCGTCTGCATAGCGCACAAAGACACCCTTGCGGATTTCGAGCTCGACCATCTTGGCGCCCTCGCAGGAAACCACAAGATCAAACAGGCGGCCCGGCTCCTCAACGGTTTCACCGCCTATCGCGCGAACGCAGTCACCGCGCATCCTCTCAATCTCGTGCGCCGGCCGCTGGCAGAGCTTACCATCGCGTATGCTCAGCTCTCGCGGCACCGTCAACAC
>DYAA01000140.1 GCA_019419405.1 Collinsella sp.
CCCGCCGGCAACGAAGGTCCCAACTGTGCCAGCGCCTCGGTCAGGCGCAGGAAGACCAGACCGTTGACGGCAATGAGGCCGAGCTTTTTACCCGCATAGTCACGCATGGTCTCGTCCAAGCGGCCGATGCCCGTGGCGCCACCGTCGGCCAGGGTGACGACCTCGCCCGCAAGGCCGCGTCGCGATAGCTCGTCGGTAAAGGCCTCGGCGCGCTCGCGACGGACGGGGCTGTCGTCGCTTGCCTCGGTGAGCAGGCGCAAGCGCTCGCTGCCAGCGGCGACCAAGGCGTCTACCAAGCCGGCGACCAGCTCACGGTTGTTAGATGTCACCAAGTCGATACCGCCGTCGGCAACATCGCGGTCGAGCAGCACAACGGGTAGGCGTCCCGCTGCCGCGGCGATCGCCTCGTCATTGCCTCCGCAGGTGTTGACGACCAGGCCGTCCACGCCGGCATCGATAAGTCTGGTGAGCGACTCCGCTTCCTTGGCGGGGTCGTTGCCGCTAATGGCCGTCATGAGCGAGCAGCCGCGCGCGGCGGCGCTGGCGGAAAGCCCTTCGAGCATGGCGCTGGAGAACGGGTTGGCGATGTCGGCCAAGATTACGCCGATGAGGTTGGTGCGCGAGCTGCGCAGATTGCGTGCGGCGGCACGTGGGCGATAGCCGGTGCGCTCGATAACCGCCGCGATGCGAGCGCGGGTTTCCTCGGTCATCTGCCCGGGGCGGTTATTGAGATAGCGCGAGACCGTGGCCGGACTCACGCCCGCCTCGGCGGCAATGTCCTTGATTCTCATCTGCGCCATAGCGCACCCCGTTTCCCAATTGTCAGCAGTCTGAGCCATTTTAGGCATTTTTTAAAATACTCGGTTGCAAAACGCTGTAGGTGAGCAGTATCGTTTTTGCGTCTCGAGCAGATGCGGTGATGGGCTAGATAGACGAGTCTTTAGGTAGCTCGAAATAGTCGGGATGCAAGGCGATAACCGGGCCCTGCTCCTCGGGCATCAGATGCAGGTGCGTCTCTGCCAGATAGCTCGCCGTGTCGGTATCGCCCCTCTTAATGGCCTCGAGAATCCGGCGATGCTGTCGACGAATTGGCTCCCAATCTAGGTCCTGCGACACCATACGCAACCAGTTGTATCGCTCAAAGTGCGTATTGACGCTCTTCATCCAATCCCACAACATATGGCGGCCGGCGATCTCAAAACACGTCTCATGGAACAGGTTGTCCAGGTCAAAGAAACGACGCGTTTCGCTATGGTCGAGCGACTCGGACTCGGCAAGAATCTGCTCGAGCCGATGCTTTTGCTCGGGCGAAGCGGCCGAACAGCATTTTATGAGTACGCTTCTTTCGAGTTTCTCGCGCAAGAAACAGGCATTCTCAGCGTGTTCCATGCTGATCTTAGAGACGTAGGTGCCGCTCTTGGGACGCGTTTCCACCAGCTCCTGCTCGCGCAGGCGCACAAAGGACTCGCGAATGGGCGTGCGCCCGATTCCCGTCTCCTTTTCCAGACCAATCGCCGAAAGGCGCGTGCCGGGCTTGAGCTCGGCATAGATGATCTTGGAGCGCAATGCGTTGTATGCCTGATCTTGCAGGCTCTGATAATGCTGGTGCTGTTCCATAAAGCCCTCGGATGAAGCCCACGGTTTTTCGAATATCATCCGTAATACTATCGCATCGACACGCCCCAGCTCCCAATCAGTCTTTTTGGGACGGGGCTCTTTTAGCTACCCTGGCCCGCAGATCGGCCCCCCTTGCCACAAAAGTGGCCCATCTACTACGTTAACACGGATAGCCTCGGCCATACCGAAAACCGTGAAAACAAAACCGCAGGTAGATAGCTTGTCGATTTTCGAAAAAACCGACTATGGTTGACCCCTGCGGCTTAAACGTAGTAGATAGGCCCTTTTCGTGGCGCAGCACTACTGCACCCCAAATTGGCACCCCGAGCCTGTTATAAGTTGCTGTGAAATACGGACGGTTGATAATCAAGGGTTGAAAATCAAGGCGCGCTATACGGCTTGCTATATCTCACTATACTTTGCTGTACGTCGCTGTACTTTGCTTTAACTTGACAATAATCGGCCCGTTACCATCCGGGATATAACGGACCCCAAGCCAACGCTGGCTTGGGGCCCGTCTTGTACCATGGCTCTTTTGGACTATGAGCGCTCGTATTTCGTGGCCCGCCCGGTTCCCTGCCTTACGATTGCATTCCGTTCAAGCAGAGATTCGAGTGCCGCCAACGTCCGCATGCGGCTCAGCCCCGTCTGTTTTTCAATCTCGCTTCGCGACATAATTCGCCCGCCCGACAAGGCCTTGAGAACCTGGACCTCTTCCTCGGACCCTTCAAAGGCATCGGTAACGGGCAATGTGACGGCCACCATGCCGCCGCGAACATCAAAAATTGGTTGATTGATCGAATCGCGATAGGCACGTCTAATGCGCGCGATTCCCGTACCAAATTTCTCGATGTAATCCAGCTTTAAGAAGGCCTCTGCAACGATGGGGTTTCTGAGCACGGATATCTGCCCATACAGGTATTGTTCCGTCGTCAACCCGGCGGGCAGCGATCCAGGGGAGGTCACAACGACACGATCATCGTACAGGGCAATTTGAACGTTCGCTCGAACGTCCCACGTCCGATGCACCAAAGCGTTTGCAACAGCTTCGCGGAATGCCTCAAGAGGAATTCGATCGGTTTGGACGCGCTCCATCCCTTCGATACGCTCATAACGGTAGTAGCGTGCAAACATAGCCACCGCCCTGTCCGCCTGCTCAATTGCGGATACATTTGTCGCCGCCTCGCGATCCAAGATCACATCCTCGGTATCGCCAAAACGGACGCAGTCGATGCCTGGAAAATCATTCTTATCCGCTAAAATCGCCGCGGCATTGGTATAGCCATCCTTGCCGAGCAAGCGGAGCGTACGCATGATATCCGGCGTTAGCTCGGAAATGCCGAGGTGTTCAACACACTTATGCTCGAGCGTATGAAAGCCCAAGTCCTGGCGAGCCGACGTGAGCGCGTCGAACGTCACGTTGCTGCCTTCGAGCGTCAGCCTGCCATACTCAAACCGGTCGACCTCCACCGTTGCCGAATCGTTTCGTCTGTAGGCCTTTCCCTTGCTTCGATAGGGTTTGTCCTGTCCCTCATAAACCGTAAGGATTACGGTCCCGTGTTTCTCATCGGACTCGAGCGCGTAACGGGGAGCGGGATCCAAGCTGTCATTAATCATGTTCTCAATGCGGAGACACTCTGCGACCGGATCTGCAAGGCCGACAGCCACGCCCTCGTCATCAACGCCAAACTCAATCTTGCCCGTCCCGTAGTTTGCATAGGCGCTCACCGTTTTAAGAAACGTCGGCGTAACGCTTTCCTTGTATTCGACTGTAGGGCTCTCTCTAACAACCATATGCACAATCCCCTCGTTTCGTACCATTCATAACCGTATTATAAGACGAAAACCGTTTGCGTACTGATTTATATAAGACGCAAACTGTTTTCGTCTTGATTTGCGTACGGAATTAAGACGCATAATTTCGCTTTCGTATGGCTCAATACCGGACGCAGACTGTTTTCGTCTGTCAATACGTCTGAAATCCAAACGAAAAGAGCCCCGAGCTCGTATGAACTCGGGGCTCTTTGTGCCGCACATCTATGAGAGGAAAAATTTGATGCGTACGGGCGCTACCCCATGAAGCCGCCCTGGGATGGCGGCAACCTCGCCGTTACCCGTCTGATGGGTGTGCTCAAGGCATCCGTTCCCCTCTTTATCGACGTAACGGGCAAAAAAGTTCGTCGAGGAGACCATCCGCACGCACCACGGTGTGGCCGACGCCATTGAGACGCGCAACCCCACCGCCGCTCACGATGCGATGTATCTGCACCTGGTCTACAACCGCAATATGATTGCGGAAGGCACACAAACAAAAGGCATTTAAGGCTCGACAATAATCTTTCTTTGATAAAACGCAGGCAGCGAGCGCTTGCGTTTTATCAAATGGTGCAATGGGGTCAGGTTTACATGCATCAACTTAGCGCAAAGTAACCTGGCCCCCATGCGCCAAGGGGTTGACTAGAGTTCGCAGGCGATCTTGTAGCCATCGCCGATAGCGTCGCGGATGTTGCCGCACTTGTTGGCATCGCCCAGCACGTGGGTGGCAACACCGGCTGCAGCCAGGTCGTCAGCCAGCTTGGTATTGGGACGATAGCCCATGGCAAGCACCAGCGTATCGGCATCGGCGATGGTGTGGATCTGGCCATCCTTTTCGTACGAGATGGTGTCCTCGGTGATCTCGGTCACCTTGGCCTCGGTCAGTACGTGAACGCCCTTGGAGAGCATGCGCGTGATGAGCACCGCGCGACCGGCGCCGCCCTCGTTAGCGGCAAGCGTCTTGGTCATCTCGATGACGGTGACGTCGCGATTGGCCGGCGACAGGTCGTTGACCAGCGGGGCCAGGTAGTCGGCCGTCTCGCAACCGACGGTTCCGCCGCCGACGATGACGATCTTCTTGCCCGGGAAGGCCTTGCCGCCCAGCAGGTCGTCAGCCGTCATAACCTGCTTAAAGCCCTGCATAAAGGTCGGAGCGATGGGCTCGGCGCCATAAGCCAGGACAACCTCGTAGCCCGCGTAATCGCGCTGAATGTCCTCGGCAGAAAGCTCGGTACCAAAGGCGCATGTGACACCTGCCTCGGCCAGGCGACGGTACTGATACTTGATCACGCGCGTGAGCTCCTGCTTTGCCGGCGGAACGGCCGCAATGCGCATCTCGCCGCCCGGCTCGTCCTGCTTATCCACGAGCACCACGTTATGGCCGCGCTTGGCGGCAATGTAGGCTGCCTCCATGCCCGCAGGACCAGCGCCCACAACGAGCACGTTCTTGGCCTCGGCGGCAGGCTCGTAGCCGGCCTCGTCGCGCTCCACGTCCGGGTTGACGGTGCAGGAAATGCGCTTGCCAAACATAATGCCGTTCAGGCAGCGCAGACAACCGATGCAGGGACGGATCTCGTCGGCGTTGCCGGCAGCCGCCTTATTGCAGAACTCGGCATCGCACAGATTGGCGCGGCCCATCATGCAGATGTCGGCGGCACCGTCCTCGATCAGTTCCTCGGCAATCCATGCCTCATTGATGCGGCCGACCGTGGCAACGGGAATGTTCACGTGCTTTTTGATCTTGCGCGAGCAGGCGGCGTGCGAAGCCTGCTGCGTGCCGGCGGCGGGAATGGCAGAGCCGCGCTTGATGGTGGTACCGCCCGATACGTGAATCATGTCGACGCCAGCCTTCTCCAAGCGGCGCGAGACGTAGATCATGTCGTTGAGGGTCAGACCGCCATCGGTGTACTCGTCGCCCGAGATACGGACGTCGATGATAAAGTCCTTGCCGCAGCGCTCGCGAATCTCGGCGATGACCTCGAGCAAGAAGCGCATACGGGCGTCAAGCGAGCCGCCGTACTCATCGGTACGCTTGTTATAGAGCGGGGTCAAAAAGCCGCCGAGCATGCCGTGGGCGTGTGCCGCATGGACCTCGACGCCATCGACGCCGGCCTTCTGCATACGCACGGCAGCGTCGCCGAACTGATGCGTGAGCTCGTGGATCTCGTCAACCGTGATGGGGCGCGGTGCCTCGCGGGCATAGGACGGGCCCACAAAGGACGGGGCGATGAGGCGTGGCGTGCCCGGAATGTTAAAGGCCATGTAGGCGGGGTGGAAAAGCTGCGGCATGATCTTGCAGCCGTACTCGTGGACGGCTGCGGCGAGCTTTTCCCAGCCGGGGATAAACGTGTCGTCGTAGCAGCACATGTCACCCGGCAGATAGGTATAGGTTGGCTCGACCGTCACGACCTCGGTGATGATCAGGCCCACGCCGCCCTTGGCACGGGCGCGATAATGATCGACCAAATCGTCGGTCACATAGCCATGATCGGCCAGGTTGGTAGACACCGGCGGCATAAAGACGCGGTTCTTGACCTCGGTCGTACCGACCTTGATCGGGCTAAAGAGCATCGGGTAGGCGGAGGACTCCATACAGGGTTCCTTTCGTTTGAGCCGCTCGGCGGCAGTTGCTAACGTACCTATCGTATCAGCAACCGCCATATCTGCACTCGCTCGCACTCCTCACCTTCAATCCCAACCCTCACAAAAAAGTTGCGGTGGAATACGGAGTAGATAAGGCCTTTGACAGCTAAAACAGTCCGTATTTCACCGCAACTGATGGGCGGGGTGGAATTGAGGGCTCAGATAGTCAGTCATGCCCTCATCCGCCACTCCCTCACCTACAGCGCGCCGTCCAGCATAAGGTTCACCTTGAGCACGTTAACCGTGGGCTCGCCGAACACGCCGAGGAAACGGCCCTTGGTGCACGCGGCGATGATGTCGCGCACCTCGTCCTTACTTTTGCCCGTGGCCTTGGCAAGGCGCGGGACCTGGTACTCGGCGGCATCCGGAGAGATCTCCGGGTCGAGGCCGGACCCCGAACACGTCACCAGGTCGACGGGCACAGCGTCCATATCGGCATCGGGGTTGGCAGCGCGGATCTTCTTCACGCGCGCGTCCACAAGCTGCCGATACTCCTCACTCGCCGGGGACAGGTTGGACGGGGCACCATACGCCATGAGCTCGCCGTCTTCGCCTTCGACAATCGACACGTTCTGGATGCGGCCCCACATGTGGTCCTCGTCCTCGAAGTTCTGGCCGATGAGCTCGGAGCCCACAACCTTGCCGTCGACCGTAATGAGCGAACCGTTCGCCTGATACGGGAACGCAACCTGGGCGATGCCGGTCACGACGAGCGTATAGCCCAGGCCGCAGACAACGGTAAACAGCGCGAACACGCCCAGTGCGCGCGATGCAACACCTTTGAACATACAAACCTCCACTTACATAATGCCGCAGAACGCGAGCAGCATGTCGATGAGCTTGATGAATACGAACGGGGCAACGATGCCGCCCAGACCCCACACGAGCAGGTTGTGGGTCAGCAGCTGTCCGGACGGGACCTCGCGGTACTTAACGCCCTTCAGCGCAGCCGGAATCAGCGCGACGATAACGAGCGCGTTATAGATGATGGCCGAAAGAACCGCGGACAGCGGGCTTGCCAGACCGAGGATATTGAGCGCGCCAAGGCCCGGGTAGATCGGCGAGAACAGGGCCGGAATGATAGCGAAGTACTTCGCCACGTCGTTGGCCACTGAGAAGGTCGTGAGCGAACCGCGGGTCATGAGCAGCTGCTTGCCAATACGCACGACCTCGATGAGCTTGGTGGGGCTGGAGTCGAGGTCAACCAT
The DNA here is from genome assembly GCA_019419405.1 of Collinsella sp. Taxonomy (GTDB): domain Bacteria; phylum Actinomycetota; class Coriobacteriia; order Coriobacteriales; family Coriobacteriaceae; genus Collinsella. The sequence continues at coordinate 7,284 of DYAA01000140.1, forward strand.
GTTGCCGGCCTCCTTGGCAGCCTGGGTGCCCGTGTTCATGGCCACGGCGACGTCGGCCTGGGCCAGAGCGGGCGCGTCGTTGGTGCCGTCGCCGGTCATGGCGACCAGGTGGCCCTCACGCTGGAACTCGCGGATCTTCTCGAGCTTGCCTTCAGGGGTGGCCTCGGCCAAGAAGTCGTCAACGCCGGCCTCGGCGGCGATTGCCGCGGCGGTGAGCGGGTTGTCGCCCGTCACCATGATGGTCTTGATGCCCATCTTGCGCAGGTCGGCGAACTTCTCCTTAACGCCGGACTTGATGATGTCCTTGAGGTACACAACGCCCAGCACGCGGCAGTTCTTGGTCACGACCAGCGGGGTGCCGCCGGCCTTGGCGATGCGTTCGACGGCCTCGTCGCACTCCTGGGAGAACACGCCGCCGGTTGCCTCCACATAGGTGCGCACGGAATCGGCAGCGCCCTTGCGGATCTCATTGCCCTCGTAGTTCACGCCGGACATACGCGTTGCCGCGGTGAACGGGATGAACTCCATGCCCTTATCCTCGAGCGTGCGGCCGCGCAGACCGAACTGCTCCTTGGCGAGCACGACGATGGAACGGCCCTCGGGGGTCTCGTCGGCCAGCGAGGAAAGCTGGGCGGCATCGGCCAGCTCCGCGGGATCGACGCCGTCGACCGGGATGAACTCGGCGGCTTGGCGGTTACCCAGGGTGATGGTGCCGGTCTTGTCGAGCATGAGGATGTCGACGTCGCCGGCGGCCTCGATGGCTCGGCCGGACATGGCCAGCACGTTGGCCTCGTTCAGACGGCTCATGCCGGCGATGCCGATGGCGGACAGAAGGGCGCCGATGGTAGTGGGAGCCAGGCACACGAGCAGCGCCACGAGCGTGGTCACGGCCGTGGGGTTGACCATGTCGTTAAGACCGACCGAGAAGCAGGAGTAACAATACAGGGCCAGCGTGACCAGGATAAAGACGATGGAGAGGGCCACCAGGAAGATCTCCAGAGCGATCTCGTTAGGGGTCTTCTTGCGCGCGGCACCCTCGACCATCGCGATCATCTTGTCCAGGAAGCTCTGGCCGGGCTCACTGGAGATCTTGACGATAATCCAGTCGGACAGCACCGTGGTACCGCCGGTAACGGCAGAGCGGTCGCCGCCGGCCTCGCGGACCACGGGGGCGGACTCGCCGGTGATGGCGGACTCGTCAACGGAGGCAGCGCCCTCGATGACGTCGCCGTCGCCGGGAATCTGCTCGCCGGCACGTACGATCACCAGGTCGCCGCGCGTGAGCTCGGTGCCGGGAACGACGGTGAAGTGCTCCTTGTCCTCAACAGACTCGATGCGATGGGCCTCGACATCCTTCTTGGCCGCACGCAGGGAATCAGCCTGAGCCTTACCGCGGCCCTCGGCAAGCGCCTCGGCGAAGTTCGAGAACAAGTCGGTGAGCCACAGGATGACCGCGATGGCGACCACATAGTAGGTGGGCACACCCGCGTCCTGCACACCGAAGATGGAAGCGACGGCCAGAACGGAGGTCATGACGGCTGAAAGCCACACCAGGAACATGACCGGGTTTTGAATCTGGACGCGAGGGTCCAGCTTGGCAAACGAGTCGCGGACCGCGCGGCCCATCATGTCTTTTTGCATAGTCATAAATCTGCGCCCTCCTTTACGCAATCATCTGGAAGAACTCGGCAACGGGGCCAAGCGCCAGGGCCGGGAAGAAGCTCAGGGCACCGATCAGCAGAACGATGAACACGAGCAGGAATACGAACATGGCATTGGTGGTAGAAAGCGTGCCGGCGCTCTCGGCGACCTTGCCCTTCTTGGCCAGCGAGCCGGCGATAGCCAGCGTACCGATGATGGGCATGAAACGGGCGAACAGCATCTCGAGGCCGAGCATGACGTTGATCCAGGGAATGTTGCAGTTCATACCTGCAAACGCCGAGCCGTTGTTGCCGCCGCATGAGGTGAAGGCATACAGCACCTCGGAGAAGCCGTGCGCGCCACCATTGTTGAGCTGGTCGGCAAGACCGGGCACCATGCAGGCGATGGCCGAGCACACCAGAATGGCAAACGGAGTTGCCAGGCACAGGACGACTGCCCAGCGCATCTCGCCCGGCTCGATCTTCTTGCCCAGGAACTCGGGCGTGCGGCCGACCATAAGGCCGGCGATGAACACTGTGAGGATGGCGAAGCCGATCATGCCGTACAGGCCGCAACCCACGCCGCCGAAGACGACCTCGCCCAGAGCCATCTGGAGCATCTGGACAAAACCGCCCAGCGGGGTGTAGGAGTCGTGCATGGAGTTAACCGAGCCGTTGGAAGCGGCGGTGGTGTAAGCCGACCACGTGGAGGAGGTGGCGATACCGAAGCGGCTCTCCTTGCCCTCCATGTTGCCGCCGGCCTGGCCGTCGGTCATCTCGATATTGACCGCTCCGCCATCGGCCAGCTGCGGGGTGCCCGCATGCTCGTTGACGGCGATGATGCCGGTGAAGATCACCAGCAGGATGAACATGGCGGCAAAGATGGCCTTGCCCTGCTTGGTGTTCTTGACGCCGATACCGAAGGTGAAGCAGCAGGCGGCCGGGATCAGCAGCAGGCTGGTCATCTCGATGATGTTGGTGAAGGCACTGGGGTTCTCATACGGATGGGCGGAGTTCACACCGAAGAAGCCGCCGCCGTTGGTGCCGGACTGCTTGATGGCGACCTGAGGAGCCGCGGGCCCCTGGGGCAGGAACTGCTCGGTGACCACGCGCGCGCCCTCGACAACCTTGCCGTCGACCTTGACCGTGTCGCCCTCGATCTGGGCGCCGTCGATGACGCTCCAGCCGCCGTCTGCATTAGGCTGGACAGCGACGGGCTCTACGAGCTCAGCCTTCTGAGCCGGCTGGAAGTTGGAGATGACGCCACCGGCAGCCAGGCAGATGCCGAACACGAGGTTCAGCGGGATGAGCACATACAGGACGGTGCGGGTGAGGTCGACCCAGAAGGAACCCAGACCCTGCTCCTTGACCTGACGGAAGCCGCGGATCAGCGCGAACATGACCGCGATACCGGTACCAGCGGACAAGAAGTTCTGCACGGTGAGGCCCATGAACTGCACGAAGTAGGACAGGGTGGTCTCACCGGAGTAGGACTGCCAGTTGGTGTTGGTTATGAAGGAAGCAGCCGTATTGAACGACAGGTCCCATGACACACCCGGCAGGTGCTGGGGGTTGCCTGGCAAGAAGGACTGAAGCGCCTGGAGCGCCACAAGAGCCGCGAGGCCGATCCCCGAAAAGACCAGCACGCTCGCCAGATAGCGCCTACACCCCATCTGCTCTGCCGCGTCGATGCGAAGCAGACGATAGACGCCACGCTCCACAGGAGCAATCACAGGCGACAGGAACGTATGCTCACCATCCATGATATGGGCCATGAACCGACCGAGCGGAACGGCCAGGACGACAAGCACGGCAAAGTACAAGATGTACTGAATCGCAGCGTCCATAGTTTACGAATCACTCCTCATCAGAATGTAGATGTAATAGATAAGGAGTCCAATGCAGACGACTCCGATGATGGGAATGAGGATGTCCATTTACCGCCCCTTTCACACGCGGTCCGATGTCTCGGACGCCTGCTCTCGCAAGCGTCTGGGGACAGTAAACGCTTCTAGGTGTTAAAGAGGCGTGAGGGCTGGGGCTCACGACCTTAAGATGCCGTAAAGATGCAGGTAGAAAGCACTATTGCGGCTGCAGTGCGCCTATACTCGACCTCGCGAGCATACAGTGGCGTCCTCACCGCGTATGCACGCATGGACAACGCTTCAGAAAGGCTACGCTATGCAGCGCGACGCATCGGACACTCGCGTCAATCCAGACCTCATCCTCAAGGCAATTGAGAAAGACGAGGTCGCCGATGACGCTCGAACCAGCCGGGGACACCTCAAGTTTTTCTTTGGCTACGCTGCTGGTGCAGGCAAAACCTATGCGATGCTTCAAGCCGCCCACGCCGCCAAGCGGCGAGGTGTCGACGTCGTCGCGGGATACATCGAGCCGCACGAACGTCCGGCAACTGCCCATCTTGCACAAGGGCTTGAGAACGTGCCCTGTAAACTCGCTGAGCACAACGGCATTGCGCTCAGCGAGTTCGATCTAGATGCGGCTATCGAACGCGCCCCTCAGCTCATCCTTGTCGACGAGCTCGCCCATACGAATGCGCCGGGGTCTCGCCACGACAAACGTTATCAAGACGTCGAGGAACTTCTACATGCAGGCATCGACGTCTATACGACCGTGAACGTTCAGCATATCGAGAGCCTAAACGACATGGTTGCATCCATCACCGGCGTTGTCGTGAGCGAACGAATCCCCGACCGCATCTTCGATGATGCCGACCAGGTCGAGCTCGTTGACATAGAGCCCGAAGACCTACTTGAGCGCCTTCGCGCCGGCCTCGTCTACCGTCCCGCACAAGCCGAGCGAGCGCAACAGCATTTTTTTACCATCGAGAACCTCACCGCACTCCGAGAAATCGCGCTGCGCCGCTGCGCCGATCGCACCGGCCACCTCACAGACGCCGCACGCGTGCTGGGAAACCGTGACTACTACACCAGGGAGCGTATCTTAGTCTGTGTCTCACCGGCGCCGACCAATCCCCGCATCGTCCGTGCCGCCGCACGCATGGCGAAAGCGTTTCGCAGCGAGCTCGTCGCCCTGTTCGTAGAGAGCCCGCGCACGCAAGCCATGAGCGATGATGAGCGCGCCAAGCTTGCAGCCAATATCGCCCTAGCCGAGCAGCTCGGAGCACAGATGGAAACCGTCTATGGCGACGACATCGCGTTTCAGATCTCCGAGTTCGCACGCCTGTCGGGTATTTCGAAGATCGTCATGGGGCGCACGGGCGAACGCAGCAGCGTCCGTCAGGCCCTCTTCGGCCGCAAATCTCTCGTAGAACAGCTCATAACATTCGCCCCGAACCTCGACATTTACATCATTCCAGACCAGTCGACTCCGCCCTCCCGGCCCAAAGGACGCCGCCGTGCGCTCGCCCTGCAGCCGCCCAGCAGCCGAGACGTGCTTCGCACGCTGGCCTTCTCACTTGTCGCCACGTCGATCGGCACGGCTTTCCGCCATCTGGGATTTGCCGATTCCAGCATCATATCCCTCTATATCCTCACGGCTCTGCTGACCGCCGTCACCACGACGGGGCGTATCTGCACGATCGTATCGAGCGTGCTCTCTGTAGTGCTTTACAACTTCTGCTTCGTCACGCCCCTGTTTTCGCTCGCCAGCTACGACCGAAGCTATCTGGTCACGTTCGGCATCATGTTCGCTACCGCTATGGTCGCCGGCGAGTTAACTGCGCGCATCGCCGACAACGCCCGTACCTCCGCCGAGAACGCATTCAAAACGCGCGTACTCCTCGAAACGAACCAGCTCTTGCAGCAAGCCCATAGCGCGGAGGAGTGCGCCCGCGTCGCCATGAACCAACTCATTAAACTGCTAAAACTCGACGTGGTCTTCTACACCGCCGAACACGGCACGCTCGGCAAGACGCTCTATGAGTCCGCTGGCACCGAAAACCGATCCGCGTCGCTGCTCACCGACTACGAGCGCGCCGTTGCAACCTGGACCTACACCAACAACAAGCGCGCGGGCGCAAGCACGCGGACCCTGCCTGAGGCGCGCTGCCTCTACCTCGCGGTTCGCACCGGCGACAAGGTATTCGGTGTCATCGGCATCGCCCTGGAGGGGCGCGAGATCGAAGCCTTCGAGTATTCGATCGTCCTATCTATCGTAGGTGAATGCGCCTTGGCGCTCGAAAGCGACCGGGCGGCGCAAGAGCGCGAAGAGGCTGCGGTCTTGGCGAAAAACGAGCAGCTGCGCGCCAACCTTCTGCGCTCCATCGGCCACGATTTGAGGACACCCCTCACGGCTATATCCGGATCTGCGGCAATCCTTCGGAAGAGCGACGAGAAGCTCAGCCTCGAACAACGCTGCGATCTTGCCGATGCCATCTACGACGACTCCCTCTGGCTTATCGATACCGTGGAGAACCTCCTCGCCATCACACGCGTCGAGGACGGCACCATTCGCCTCAACTTAACATCCGAGCTCATCGACGAGGTCATCGAGGCCGCCCTCAGCCATGTCGCCCAAGCATCGCGTGGACGTGCCGTCACCATCGAGCACACTGACGACATCCTGCTGGTTCGCATCGACGTCCATCTCATCATGCAGGTGCTTACGAATCTCATCATGAACGCCTTCAAATACACGCCCGAGGACTCGACCATCACCATCAGCGCACGTCGCGAGGGCGCGTTCGTCGTGGTGAACGTCGCAGACGATGGACCGGGTGTGACAGACTGCGACAAGCCTCATATCTTTGAGCGCTTCTTCGCCTCAAGCAATACGCGGCCCGTGGATTCGCGTCGAAGCATCGGCCTTGGGCTGTCGCTCTGCCGCTCCATCGTGGAGGCGCATGGCGGCGTCATCGAAGCTCGTGACAACCACCCCCATGGGGCCGTCTTCCGTTTTACCCTGCCCGCCGAGGAGATCGAGATTCATGAATAATGCCGCTAAGCCACGCATCCTCCTGGTCGAAGATGACCTGACCGTTCAAAACCTCGTTTCGACCGCGCTTGACCTCCACGGCTATGTCGTGAGCAAGGTTTGCGACGGCCAGGCCGCCATCATGGATGCGGTGTCGCACGGCCCCAGCCTCATCATGCTCGACCTCGGCCTTCCCGACATTGACGGTATCGAGGTCATCACGAAGATCCGAAGCTGGTCGGCAGTCCCCATTATCGTCATTTCGGCGCGCACCGAAGATTCCGACAAGATTGCAGCACTTGACGCAGGGGCAGACGACTACCTCACCAAGCCCTTTTCTGTGGATGAGTTGCTCGCGCGCGTCCGTGCGAATTTGAGGCGCTCCTCGATGGCGTCGAGCGAGTCGACAGAAGCGAGCACGTTCGACAACGGTCCGCTGCATATCGACTATGCCGCGGGATACGCGACGAAAGACGGACGCGAGCTCTCGCTCACCCCAACCGAGTACAAATTACTCGTCCTTCTGGCGAAAAAAGTCGACAAGGTGCTCACCCACACCTTCATCACCCGCGAGATATGGGGCACGAGCTGGGACAGCGATCTGGCGAGTCTGCGCGTGTTCATGCGCACCCTGCGCAAGAAGATCGAGGCAGACCCCTCTCACCCCAAGATGATTCAGACGCACATGGGTGTCGGGTACCGCATGCAGCGTCTCTAGCCCACCCCACAAAAAAGTTGCGGTGGAATACGGAGTAGATAAGGCCTTTGACGGCCAAAACAGTCTGTATTTCACCGCAACTGATGGGCGGGATGGAGTTAGAGGCCCAGGTAGTTGGTCATGCCTTCGACGGCGAGATTGGCGCTCGCTACGGCATGGACCACGGTGAGCGGGCCGTTGACCACATAGTTAGCGATACCCAAAAATACTCTTCAACTCGCCACACTCTCCCCCAAATGTGCAAAGCGCCCCGCGAACGGATGCTCGCGAGGCGCTTGGATGACGGACCTTACTTGATACCGCGGCCCAAGTCTTCGGCAATTTTGTCCACGCCCTTAAGTGCGGCGCAAGTCTTTTTGTTGGAGCAATGTCCCGTGCAAACGCCGCCCTGAGCGCAGTCGGCGCAGGTTCCCTTGCGGTAGATGCGTACGCACACGGCGACAAACGCAATACCGATAACAGCCAGTACAACAATATCGATAGGTGCCATAGCAAGCCTCCTCTAGTTAGCCACCACTTACTTTACCCCATTCTCCACCTACCAAAAAGGGACAGGTTTATTTTGGTCGGTTTTATCTGCGGAAACGCCACATCTCCCCCACCAAAAAGCCCGAGTGTCGCTGGGACACCCGGGCTCGCGGAAAGGGGCTGATCCTTATTCGGACTTAAGCGGAAACTGCGGCGGAAGCGGTGTTGGTCTCGTCCTCGTCGGTCCAAGCGTGCTTAGGCATGGGACGGAAGATCTGGAAGAGCATCGCAACCAGCAGCACAATGGCTACAACCGTCCAAATACCAAACTGGCCAAGGACAAGCAGGTTGTAGAACTGGTTGATGAACAGGCCGATCACCCATGCGAAGGCGCACTCGTAGCCGATGGCAATCGCGGTCCACTTGCCGGAGTCCATCTGATTGCGAATGGTGCCCATGGCGGCAAAGCACGGAGCGCACAGCAGGTTGAATGCACCAAAGGCAACGCAAGCACCCATGGTCGGGAACATGCCGGCAAACGCGGTCCACAGGCTCGGGTCGGTCTCGGCGGCCTCGGCCACGGACAGCAGCGAGCCGGCGGTGGCGACGACGTTCTCCTTAGCGACAAGGCCAGAGACAGTCAGCGCAGTTGCCTGCCAGGTGCTAAAGCCGAGCGGGGCGAAGATCCAAGCGACCAGGTTGCCGAGCATGGCAAGCACGGAGTAGTCCATGAACTCCTCGGGGATGCCGTCCATCGCGGGCAGGAAGCCAAAGGAACCGTTGTAGCTACCAAAGTTGGAGAGGAACCAAACGACGACGGTGGACGCGAAGATGACCGTGCCGGCCTTCTTGATAAAGGCCCAGCAGCGCTCCCACACGTGCAGCGCCCAAGAGCGGATCGCCGGGAAGTGGTAGGCGGGAAGCTCCATAACGAACGGCGTCGGGCGACCGGCGAAGAGCTTGGTCTTCTTGAGCATGAGGCCCGAGGCGATGACGGCAAAGACGCCCAGGAAGTAGAAGAGCGGGCTGATCCATGCGGCGGTGGTGGAAGAATCGCCGATGATGGAGCCCATGAGCAGGGCGATGATCGGCAGCTTGGCGCCGCAAGGGATGAACGTGGTGGTCATGACCGTCATGCGGCGGTCCTTCTCGTTCTCGATGGTCTTGGTGGCCATGACGCCGGGGACGCCGCAGCCCGAGGACACGAGCATGGGGATAAAGGACTTACCGGACAGGCCAAACCGGCGGAACACGCGGTCCATGATGAAGGCGACACGGGCCATGTAGCCGCAGTCCTCCAGGAAGGACAGCATCACAAAGAGCAGGAACATCTGCGGAACGAAGCCGAAGATGGCGCCTAAGCCGCCGACGATACCGTCGCAGACCAGCGAATCAACCAGGCCGCCGTCCTCGGTACCACCCGCCACAAGGGCGTCGTGCACCACGGTGGTAATACCCGGGACATAGGGGCCGTACTGCGCCGGGTCGACCGAGTCGGCGTTGTCGCCCGCAGCCTCAACAGCTGCGTCATAGGCGTCACGACCCTGACCGAGCACGTACCAGCCGTCGGTGCCGAAGAGCTGGTCGTTGGTGAAGTCGGTCACCGTGCCGCCCAGGGTGGAAACGGCGATGTAGTACACGCAGAACATGATGACCACAAAGATCGGCAGGCCCAGGATACGGTTGGTAACCACGCGGTCGATCTTCTCGGAGGTGCTCATCTTGGCAGGAGCCTTGGTCATGCACTCGTCGATAATGTGGGCAATCACGCCATAGCGCTCGCCGGTGATGATGGACTCGGCGTCGTCGTCGCAATCCTGCTCGCACTGGGCGACCAGCTGCTCGACGCGAGCGGCCTTCTCCTTGGTGAGGTTGATGAGCTTGCAGGCGTCCGCGTCGCGCTCAAACAGCTTGACAGCGTAGTAGCGACGCTTGTTGGCGGGAACGCTCGCCGGCAGGTTGTTCTCGATGTGGTCCAGAACGTCCTCGATGGAGGAATCGAACTTGTGCTCCGGCACCTGGCCCTTGGAAGCAGCGGACTTCTTGACCTGCTCGAACAGCTCGTTGATGCCCTTGTTCTTAAGGGCCGAGATCATCATGACCGGGCAGCCGAGCTTCTTGGAGAGCTTGTCCGTGTCGATCTTGTCGCCGTTCTTCTCGACCAAGTCGGCCATGTTGAGGGCGACGACCACGGGCAGGCCGGTCTCGATAACCTGAAGCGCTAGGTACAGGTTGCGCTCGAGGTTGGTGGCGTCGACCACCTGGACGACGACATCGGGCTCGCCGCTCATGAGGTAATCGCGCGAGCACTGCTCCTCGGGGCTATAGGGAGAAAGCGAGTAGATGCCGGGGAGGTCCGTGATGGTAACGTTCTTGTCGCTCAGGAGCTTGGCTTCCTTTTTCTCAACCGTGACACCGGGCCAGTTGCCAACGTAGCCGTTGGCGCCGGTGATCAGGTTGAAAAGCGTGGTCTTGCCGCAGTTGGGGTTACCCGCCAGCGCGACATGGATCTGAGAATCCGCCATTCAATCCTTCTTCCTTGTGTGCCTGCGCTGCTTTCTCCGCGCGGGCTGGATAATGTGCTTCAACGTTGCAAGTTTAAGTTAGAAAATCCTAACTTTATCTGCAGAAATATTCGCCGTCGGCCCTTACTGGACCTCGACGACGGCAGCCTCCTCCTTGCGGATGGAAAGCTCGTAGCCGCGCACGTTGATCTCGACCGGATCACCGAGCGGTGCAACCTTTACGACCTTGAACGAAGTGCCCTTGATGAGCCCCAGGTCCATGAGGTGGCGGCGCAGCGCGCCCTCACCGTGAAGCTTGACGATGGTAGAGCTCTCGCCCACCTTAACGTCACCCAACGTCTTCATTTACTTGTCCCCCTTTCAGTTTTTACAGAATGCTGCGGACTAACCGACGGTCATGATATGCATGGCGACCTTGGAATCGATGCCAAAGCGTGCGCCCAGCACCGTGACGATGATGTTGGCGCCACTCGAGCTCACCACGTGGATCTCGCTGCCCTCGACAAAGCCGAGGTCCTTGAGGTGGTGCTTCATGTCCTCATTACCCTTTACACGAGACACGCGCACGGTTTCGCCCGCCTTTACCATCGAAAGCGGCATAGCCGGCATCTGCGGTCCACAAGACATGAGTGAGCTCCTTACGTCAGTTCGTCCTCAACATCGACGCGGTAAAAGTTAACCACATCTATGTTCGCTTTAGTAAACTAGCACGTGGTTAACTTTTTGGAAAGGGTCCCCATTTAGATTCCGAAAAAGTTTCCTATACGAAACAAAAAGGCGCGGCAAAGAGCTGTCCTTTGCCGCGCCCTGTCATGCTTAGAGCGAGAGGTTTCTGATCGACGTGACGCAGGAAGCCTCGTCTACGCCCGAAACGCGGAAGATGATGTCCTCGCCGCACTCGCCGTAGAGAGCCATGAGCCCCATTACATCGCGGCCGTCGGTATGGCGATCGCCGATACTGACCGATACGTTGCTACGATGCTTGGCAATGATGTCGTAAAGCAGCGCAACCGGGCGGGCATGCAGTCCCAACGGATCTTTAATCGTCTTTGTAAACTCGACCATGTCCCCTCCCGCGGCATCGCACATTCGGCCGGCAAACCCAGCCACGTGGTAGTTATTGTAGCGTTAGATGCTTGTCGAGAGCTCCTCTGAACACCTCGTGGGCAAAAAGTGGCAAATATGAGTACTGTCACCAATTTAGTAGCAGCAAAATCGAGAGCAAAGTGCCTACTTTGAGCGATTCGAAGAGGTTGAAAGCCGTCAAACGCCCTTTAAAGGGGGTTAGATAAATTGATTTTGAGCCCATTTTCGCTCAGAACGGGCCGAAAAATATGACACCTCTTTTGCAACAGTACTCATATTTGGCATTTTTTGACCACGGGGTCCAAAACCATGTCCCAAAACACAAAAGGAGGGGCCTCGTAAGGCCCCTCCTTAGGAAAGGGAATCGATTAATTCCACAGCCGCAGATTAATCCTAGCCGCTACTCCATCATGTCGAGGACGGAGGGGCGAAGCTCGCTCTCGGCAGCCTCGGGATCGGTCTCGCGCAGGCGGTTGATGTAGCGGTTGTACCACATCACGGCAAGGCCCAGGAAGATAACTACACCGCCAACGTTGTAGACCAGTGTCAGCCACAGAGGCTGATCGAGCGGGATGGTGCCGCAGATAAGCACGAAGCAGAAGACCACAAGCAGGAATGCAGCAATGGCCAGGCCAAAGGTACGCGAACCCATGCGGAAGCCACGGGGAGCAGCATCGAAGTTCTTGCGCAGCATAAAGTAGGCAAGCAGGATCAGCAGCGGCGGGAGCAGAGCGGTGGCAGCCGTCATGTTGGTGACGATCATGAGCAGGTCGTCTAGGTTGCCGGAGCCCAGGGCCGGGATGATCAGGATGGGGACGACGATGGCAAACTGCAGCCAGGCAGCGCGGGCAGGAATGCCGTGCTCGTTGAGCTCGACGATCTTGCTACCAAAGACGCCCTTGGGGATCTCGGTGAAGAAGACCTTGATGGGAGCAGAGGTCCACATCATGAGGGAGCCCAGCGTGGCAGCGAGAAGGATCAGGCCAATGACGCGCGTGGACACTTCCATGGGAATGCCAAAGTGGGCAAAGACAGCGCCGAATACGTCGAAGATACCGGTGGAGATGGCAACGCCGCCCTCGGGAATGAACAGGTTGACCAGCAGCGAAGCGCCTGCATACAGAAGGCCGATGGTCAGGCCGGCGATAACGACGGTGCGCACGAAGGCCTTGACGCCACCCTTAAGGTCGTTAAGGAACACGCCGACAGACTCAGCGCCGCCAACGCCCTGGATGATCCAGGCAAGCGTACCGAAGAAGCCCCACATAGTGGCGAAGTTGCTCATGTCGGGAGCCATGTTGGCAGGAGTAGGAGCCGTAGCGAACTCAACGCCGCCAAAGGCAGCAGCCAGGGACAGCAGGATGAACACGGCAGTCAGGCCGAGAGCCGCGGTCGAACCGAAGGAGGAAATGGAGCCGATCCACTTAGCGCCCTTGGTCGAAACCCACGTGGCAATAGCAAAGACGACGATCTCAATAATGGTGATCCACAGCTGCGAGAGCTCGGCATTGGCACCAAAGAACACGTAGCTCGCGTAAATGATGACGTTGGGCAGGACGGACGCAAAGTAGAACAGGTTAACGAACCAGTAGCTAAATGCCGTCAGGAACGCCCAGCGACCACCCATCGAGGTCTTAACCCATGCGTACACGCCAGACTCGGAGTCCCTGTTGAGGCCGACGAACTCAGCGGTAACCAGGGTATAGGGGACAAAGTACAAAAGCGTGGCGAAGAAGAACGACGGCGCAGCTGCCAAGCCGATGGCCGCGTTGTTGTTGATGATGTTCTTGATACCGAACACGGCGGCGACCGTCATGCCCAGCAGAGCGAACGAACCAATCGTTCCTCGTTTTTCAGAGCTCATAAGCCCTCCCAATCATCTATTAAATGTCATCTAAACCCGTCCGAGCTGCAAGTGCAAACACGGACGGTGCACCTGCTAAGGGGAATGGGGAAAAGGGAGTCAACAAAGCCATCCCCCTTAACGGCGCGAAGCAAACGTCCAGGCGGACGAATACTACTTGTTGGGGAAGGAATATCCTTCAACCGTCACGTGCAGTACCACGACGCGGGGATCCACGGCATCAGCCACGACACGGTAGGCCTCGTCGATCTCGACGACAGCAACGCCGCCGGCGGGAATCGTCACAGTCTCCCCCGTACCCTCAAAGCGCTCGCGATCATCGATATCGCTGTAGGCGCGGGTGCAGGTGAGGCCTGCCTTGGAGGCAACCTCGACAGTCAGGTCGCCGTCGAGCGGGGCGAGCACGGCATGATAGCGACGGTGACCGACCAGATCGGCGGTAGCGGCCTCGTGGGCGTTCACCCACCAATACACCAACGAGTCGCCGATGGAGTACGCCACATCGTGCTGCAGTTCAGAAACGCCGTCGAGCGCCTGGCCGGTACGCATCCACTTCTTGACGGACTTCATCTGAGCATCGAAGTCGGCACGCGAGTTAAAGACATGCATGGCTTATGCCTCCTTAATGGGTGCCAGCGCCTGAGCCAGATCGGCAGACGTCAGCGGTCGCAGGGACACCTCAAAGCTGAAGCTCTCAAAACGGGTGCGATAGGAATCGAGCACCTCGGAACCCCAAGAGTTCGAACCAAGGCCGAGCAACTGGTCGTTGATGTTGACCGTGACCGTGTCGCCCTTGACAAGGTCGTAGACGTGCTTGGCGTTATCGATGGCCTCGCAGCTATAGGGCCATGCCGAGAATGAGAACGGGTTGGAGGCGGCGTCAGCCGGACGGGTCACCAGCACGCCGTCGCCATGGCTAGAGCGCAGAGCAACCCAGCGGGTACCCTCGCGGTTGGCGCAGTCCTGAGGCATAACGTAGGGCGTGAACATGTCGTCGACCGTGGTGCGGTAATGACCGACCGGGTTGGCGCGCAGCGAGTCCGGATAGTTCTCGCCCGGACCGTGGCCATACCACTCGACGGCACGATCGCAACCGGGGACCTCGAAGGAGATGCCGATGCGCGGGATGATATCCGAGTAATCGCCGTAGGGCTCGCCGGAAACCTTGAGGTCGACGCGACCGCTCGGAAGCACGGTGTAGACGAGCTCGACGCGCATGCCGAACGCGCGGACGGGAGGAGCGATACGCTGGCTCACGGTAACGACGACCGCATTGCCGTCCTGCTTCCAAGTAACCTTGCGAGTAGACGTCTGCATCACATCGATGAAGTTGTCCTTCCACAGGGAGTCATACTCTTGGGCGTGGTTGTCGACGAGCGGATGCCAAAAACCAACCTGGGGACCAGAGGCCATGACGTCGCGGCCGGATGCCTTCCACTCGCTCACGGTACCGTTGACCTTGCTGAAGGTCAGCTCGCCGTTGAGGGAGTGAATGTGGATCTCCTGCTCGGTCTCCTCGACCGTAAGCTCGGGGCGCACGGGGGCGACAATTGCCGGCGCCGGATGGTTTGCGATGGCAAACTGGCTTGCGCCCAGTTGGAACATCGGCTCGCACCAGACGTGAGCAGCCATAGTGTAGGCGTGCACGGTCAGCAGGGTCTCGCCCACTGCGGCCTCGCGAATCACCAGCGGAAGCTGGACGGACTCGCCGGGGGCAACCGCACCGGGCACGAGCGTCTTGCGGCGCACTACGTCGCCGTCCACCAGGGTCTCCGCCGACAGGCAGACATCCTCAAGGGTGGTAAACCAACGCTTGTTGGTGACAGTCAGCTCGCCCGCCTCGGCATCGTAGGCCATGCGAACCGGGCAGATGACCTGGCTATACTCAGTGAGGCCCGGGCTCGGCTGCTGCCAAGGGAACACCATGCCATCGATGCAGAAGTTGCTGTTGTTGGGGTAATCGCCGTTGTCGCCACCATACATATCGTAGGCAACGCCGTCCTCGGTCACAGCAGCCAGACCGTGGTCGCACCATTCCCAGATAAACTGGCCTTGGATGCAATCCCAGCGATCGAAGACCTCCTGGTACTCGGACAGGCCCCCGGGACCGTTGCCCATGGAGTGACCGTACTCGCAGTTGATGCGCGGCTTGGGGAACGGATGCTCACCAAAGTCGTTCATCTGCGACACACGGGAGTACATGGTGGAGATAACGTCGACGGTATCGGCGTTGCGATCCTCCTCGTAGTGAACCGGACGACCGTCGAGCTCATGAGCCTTGGCATACATCGCGCGGATGTTGCAGCCATAGCCGCTCTCGTTGCCCATCGACCACATAATGATGCAGGCGTGATTGCGCTCCTGCATCACTAGGCGCTCGACGCGGTCGACGTAGGCCGACTCCCATGCCGGGTCGTCGGTGACCAGGGCGATGTTGCCGATATTCTCGAAACCGTGGCTCTCCATATCGGTCTCGGCGACCAGCATAATGCCGTACTCGTCGCACAGCTCGTAGAAGCGCGGGTCATTGGCATAGTGAGAGGTGCGCACCGCGTTGATGTTGTGTCGCTTCATGAGCTCCAGGTCGCGGCGCATGCGATCGAGGCCCACAGCGCGACCCTTGTGATCGTCGTGATCGTGGCGGTTGACGCCATGCATCTTAAAGTAGGTGCCGTTGAGGTAGATATGGTTGCCCTCGACCGTCACCTCGGCAAGGCCCTGGCGATGCGGAACGTACTCGCTGACCTCGTCACCGTCGTAGACCTCAAACGTAAGGTCATAGAGGAAGGGGTCCTCGGGGTTCCAGAAGTGGGCATCGGCAACGCTGCACTCGGCATGGCCGTCGACGCACTCGCCCGTAGCGACCACGTTCCCGCCATCGCTGAGCGTATACACAACGCGGGTAGCGCCCTCGGCCACCGTATCGAGCGTGATCAGAGCGGCATCGCCCTCGCGGTGCGTGCGGAACCTAAAGTCGACCAGGTGCGCGGCGGGACGCTGCATAAGGTACACATCGCGGAAGATGCCCGAGGCCCACCACATGTCCTGATCCTCGATATAGCTGCCATCGCTGTACTGCAGGACCTTGACCGCAAACAGGTTGTCGCCCTCGACGAGCGCATCGGTCACGTCGAACTCGGCAGACAGGCGCGAACCCTTGGTCATGCCGATAAACTGGCCGTTGACGTACAGCTCGCCATAGCTCTCGATGCCGTCGAAGCGAATGATCTCGCGGGCGCCGGCAGGAACGGCGGGAAGGTTGACGATGCGCTGGTAGACGCCCATGGGGTCGTCGGAGGGAACGAACGGCTGATCCACCGGAAACGGGAAACCCTCGTCGGTGTAGGCAAGGTTGCCATAGCCGTCTACCTGCCACAGGTGCGGAACCTCCACGTGATCCCACTCGGACTTGTACGTGGAGAGCTCCTCGTTGGAGACGGCAGCAGGCCCCTCAAAGAGGCGGAACTGCCACGAGCCAGACAGCTGGACAAACCCGCGCGACAGCTCGCGGCTGTACGTAGCGGCGAGATCGGCGGTCTCATAACCCATAAAGTACGCATGGGGTGCCAGGCGGTTCCTGTGGGTGAGCGCTTGGTTTTCCCAATCGTTAATGGCGTCCATGGCGATGCTCCTTCGTCATCGTAGTGATTCTTGTGCAACCGGTTGTCCTTATCTTACGGGCGATGCAAAAAACTGTGCAACCGGTTGTCCGCTGAACGGTCGATTTGGCCGGATTAACGGTGCAACCGGTTGTACAACCGCGACACTTATGTCACCCCGAATATCGAAACTCAACGCAAAACATCGTTCTTAAGCTCGTAGGCAACCGCCACGCCCGCTGATATCTCACCCACACGAGACGTATTCGATTGCGGCTTGGTTGCAAAACGACACCCGTCACCGGATATCATGAACGCTGTTCAGGTGCACTATAGTAAGCTGTATCCGCACCAGCCCGTATCAGTGACAACATCGACCGCATTTTCCAGGAGACGCCATGACCCAGCCAGTTCGCACCGCACCTACGCTTGCCGAGGTTGCCGCAGCTGCCGGCGTGTCGCGCTCCACGGCATCGCGCGCCCTCAACGATTCGCCCCGCATTAGCGAGGAAACCAAAAAGCGCGTCCGTGCGGCGGCCAAGAAAGTCAATTTTGTCCCCAACGCTCGCGGCCGAGCGCTCGCTGTCGGGCGCACGGAAATCATCGCCGTGCTCGTGACCGAGCCCCTGAGTGAACTCTTCAGCGACCCCACCTATAGCGAGTTTTTGAGCGGCATTACCGAGGAACTGTCGGAGTCGTCCTATCTGCCCGTTATCTTGCAGGCGTCTTCTACGCATGAGCGCAACCGCGCACGCGAGCACTTTGAGCGCCGCTCGTTCGACGCCGTGATCGACGTCTCCCCCTACAAGGGCAGCGAGCTGCTCGAGGTGCTGCGCGAGCTGGGCGTACCCACCGTGTTGTGCGGCCAGCTCGAGGGCCACCCCTATCGCGATGTGTTCTCGACAGTCTACTCTGACGACGAAGAGGGTGGACGCTTTGCGGCACTCGCTATGAAAGAGCGCGGGCGCAAAGATATCGTCGCCGTGTTGGGACCGCAAGACAACCCCGCTGTTGTCGACCGCCTGCGCGGCTACCGCACCGTCCTGGGCGAAGAGCTCCCAGGCGCAAACGTTATCTATACCGGCTGGAACAACGGAGACGGCTATCAGGCCATGCACCAGATCCTCGCGCGCAAGATTGCTTTCGATGGCGTGCTCTGCGGATCGGACCGTATCGCGGCTGGCGTCATCACCGCACTCAACGAGGCAGGCCTATCCGTTCCGGCAGACGTTTCTGTCGTCGGCTTCGACGATCACGAGATTGCGGCGTGCTGCGTCCCCGCGCTCACGACCGTCCGCCAGCCCCTGCGCGAAGAAGGCCACATGGCCGCCAACATTGCGCTCGACATGATCAAGGGCGCCGAGCCCACCACCTCCGTGATGCACATGCAGCTCGTTCAGAGAGACTCGCTGTAGGAAACTGGGCCGGGCTTTTCGCCAGACAGTTGTTGCGGAAAGCCTGCCCCGTTTTGAGCGCTCATTCTGGGGCACAGTTTCCGTTAGACCGCTCAAGCGAAAACTGTGTCCCATTATTTTGCCGAATTCTGGGTCGCGCTTTCCCAGAGGACCCCCTTTGGGAAAGCGCGACCCGTTCTGGACGCAGATTCCGGGACGTACTTTCCGCAACGCCCGGTCATCCCATGCCCTCACAATCTCGGCGTATAAAAAACGAGGGAAGGCACGTGTCCTTCCCTCGTTACGGGCAATATGTAGCCGCTTGCCTACATCAGGCGCAGGCTGACGTCCTTGAGCTGGGCGCCGCTAACGGCACTCGGGGCGCCCGACATGAGGTCGGAGCCGCTGGCCGTCTTGGGGAACGCCATGACGTCGCGGATGGAGTCGGAACCGGTGAGCAGCATGCACACGCGGTCCAGGCCCAGAGCGAAACCGCCCATCGGGGGCGCACCAAACTTGAGCGCCTCCATGAGGAAGCCAAACTGAGACTCAGCGCGCTCTTCGGTAAAGCCCAGGAGCTTGAGCATGGACATCTGCATCTCGGCGTTGTGGATACGCATACCGCCGCCACCGGCCTCAAAGCCGTCCATGACAAAGTCGTAGGTGCAAGAACCGGCTGCCAACGGATTGGCCTCGATCTTGGCGATGTCGGTCTCGGTCGGCAGGGTGAAGGGCTGGTGCTCGGCAGCGTAAGCCTTGCGGTCCTCGTCCCAGTGGAACAGCGGGAAGTTGACGACCCACAGGAAGTCGTGGCCCTCGCGCTTGATCTCGAGCGCGTTAGCCATGTGGGAACGCATGCCGCCCAGGATCTCGTCGGAGAGCAGGCGCGGGCCGGCGGCGAACATCACAAGGTCGCCGGGCTCGACGTCCATGCGCTCGCGCAGGGCGGTCATCTCCTCGTCCGAGAAGAACTTGACGATGGGGCTGTTGATGGAGCCGTCCTCGCGGAATGCGATCCAGGCCAGGCCCTTGGCGCCAAACGTGGAAGCCACGCCGGCAAGCTTATCGATCTTGGCGCGAGCCCAGGCACCGGCGCCCTTGGCGTTGATGGCCTTAATGACAGAGCCCTCCTCGTTCGCGGCAGTCGCAAAGACCTTGAACTTAGAGTTGGCGAAGATGTCGGTCAGGTCGACCAAGTGCATGCCATAGCGGGTATCGGGCTTGTCGGAGCCATAGGTGTCCATGGCCTCCCAGTAGTTCATGCGACGCAGCGGCGTGGGCATCTCGACACCCATACGGCCGAAGGCATCGGCAAGAACCTCTTCGAGCGCGCTCATAACGTCGTTCTGGTCCACGAAGGACATCTCGATATCGACCTGGGTGAACTCGGGCTGACGGTCGGCACGCAAGTCCTCGTCGCGGAAGCACTTGGCAACCTGATAGTAGCGCTCGACGCCACCGACCATAAGCAGCTGCTTCAGGAGCTGCGGGGACTGCGGCAGGGCGTAGAAGTTGCCCGGCTGGATGCGGCTGGGGACGATGAAGTCGCGGGCGCCCTCGGGCGTGGACTTGAACAGGGAGGGCGTCTCGACCTCCATGAACTCACGGTTGTGCAGCGCCTCGCGAATGGCAAAGGTAAAGTCGGAGCGCAGCTTGAGGTTGGCCATCATCTCGGGACGACGGAGGTCCAGATAGCGATAGCGCAGACGGGTGTCCTCGCTGGTCTCGATGCCGTCCTCGATCTGGAACGGCGGGGTGACGGACGTATTGAGCACCTCGGCGTGGTCGGTCAGGACCTCGATCTCGCCGGTGGCGAGCTTGGTGTTGGTGGTCTCCTCGCCACGGGCGCGCACGACGCCGTGAATCTTGATGGGCCACTCGGGACGCATGGTCTCGGCGATCTTAAAGGCGTCGCCGTCGGAGTGCTCGGGGTCGAAGGTAAGCTGCGTGATGCCCTCACGGTCGCGAAGGTCGCAGAAGATAAGGCCGCCGTGGTCGCGGCGACGGCTCACCCAACCGGTGAGGGTGACCTCTTCGCCCACGTTCTCGAAGCGAAGCTCGCCGCAGGTACGGGTGTGCATGGAATGCTCATCGATGGGACGGGTCTGGCTCATACCAGTGATCCTCCTTTATGGATCTGTGCCGCCCCGTGTCGTTCCGGGCGGCGTCGTACAGATTTGCCCAGCCTGCGTAAACCGCGCAGCCAGACATGGCGTTCTATCTTATCGCACTCGCGTCGATGTGCCGCGAAAAAGTGGCTCCTGCCCAAAGACTTGACGGAGACGAAACAATTGACGCGCCGTGACACCCGCCCGCGCTCGTCACGTGCGACAATATGCCCCAATAAAACAGCACTCGGAAAGGCCCGCCATGACTGCACGCCTCATCGTTATGGATATCGACTCCACGCTCATCAACCAGGAGGTCATCGACCTGTTGGGCGAAGAGGCCGGCGTGGGCGAGCAGGTGGCACAGATCACCGAACGCGCCATGCGCGGCGAGCTTGACTTTAAGCAGGCGCTCGAGGAGCGCGTGGGGCTGCTCGCCGACCTGGACGAGAGCGTGTTCGAGCGCACCTTTGAGCGCGTGACATTTACCCCCGGCGCGTTGGAGCTTGTGCGCTCGGCACACAGCAAGGGTTGGAAGGTCGGCGTCGTGAGTGGCGGCTTTCACGAAGTCGCCGATAAGATCGTGGCCGCCGCGGCCATCGACTTTTGCCTGGCCAATCGTCTGGAGGTCGTGGACGGCAAGCTCACCGGTAAGTTGGCTGCCGACATTGTGACCAAGGAGTCCAAGCTCATCCAGCTGCTGGACTGGGCAGTTGAGTGCGGCGTCGATATGGCCCACACCGTCGCGATCGGCGACGGTGCCAACGACATCCCCATGATTCAGGCCGCGGGCACGGGCATCGCGTTTTGTGCCAAGCCCAAGACGCGCGAGGCCGCCCCGTTTGCCATCGACGAGCGCAATCTGATGCTCGCCATGGACATCATCCTGCGCGACTAGCCAATCCGTCTAGCAATTGAATCAGTCTGTCCTATAGTTTCCGAACAATTCTGTCTTAGTGTTCGGAAACATACCCTTTGAGTGCTAAACTTTGCGCCGTCGAAGGGAACATATATGGATAAGCGAGATCTAGAGCAGCTGCTGAGCGATGTTGCCGGCGGAGCAGTCACCCCTGCCGACGCCCTCACGCGCATCCAGACGGCTCCGACCGCCGATTTGGGCTTTGCGCAGCTTGATCTTTCGCGCGGGGTGCGCCAGGGAGCCGGCG
>DYAA01000141.1 GCA_019419405.1 Collinsella sp.
CGGTTTGTTGCTCACGCGGAATGACGTCAGCAGCACCACGGCGATAAAAGCCACGATAACCACCATCAGATACATGGCGTCCTTGCCAATAACGTACGGCACGCGGCCAAACACCATGGCCAAGTAAGGCGACACCAGACCGCTCGAGATAACCGGAAACGCCACGCAGCACAGAATCAGCAGCGCGGCGATGGTGTTGAGGGCCATCCATTCGGTCTTATGGACATTGACCTCAACGTTTTGAGCCGTGGGGTCGACGCCCGAAAGCTTGGCAAGCCACTTGCCCCAGAAGTAAAACGTCGCGGCCGAGCCAAAGGCAAGCACCATGATCATGAGCACGTTGCCGGTCTGCGCAAACGCCACCAGGGCGCCCCACTTGGACACGAGCATGCCAAACGGCGCCACAAACATGCCCATAATGCCCAGCATCATCAGACGCGTCAGGTGCGGCATGCGGCTGAACATGCCGTCCATGTCCTCGATATTGCGGCTGCCGATATGATGCTCGGCCGTGCCCACGCACAGGAACAGCAGCGACTTGGCCACCGTGTGGAACAAGATCAGGAAGATGGCCGCCCATACGGCCTCGGGCGCGCCGACACCCAAGCAGGCACTGATGAGGCCCAAGTTGGAAATGGTGGAGTACGCGAGCACGCGTTTGGCGTTGCTCTGCGAGATGGCCATGAGTGCAGCGAGCAAAAACGTGATGGCACCCACACTCGTGACCATAAAGCCGGTCACGGGGTAGATGGCATAGAGTGGGCTCAGCTTGACCATCAGGAACACGCCGGCTTTGACCATGGTTGACGAGTGCAGCAGGGCGCTCGTGGGAGTGGGTGCAACCATGGCACCCAACAGCCAAGTGTGGAACGGCATCTGTGCGGCCTTGGTGAGCGCGGCGAGCGACAACAGGATGACCGGCATCACCAGCAGCGCGGACTGCGCGGTTCCGGTGCCGGAAAGCTCGATCATGCCCGAGATGGTCAGCGGCATGCCGTTAACGTGCAGATACATAAGTCCGGCCAAAAACGCGATGCCGCCCAGCATGTTGAGGATGATTTGGGTAAAGGCGTTCTTGATGGCCTCGGGCGTACGCGTGTAGCCAATCATAAGGAACGAACACACGGTGGTGATTTCCCAGCCGCAGAACAGCCACTCAAGGTTGTCGCTCGTCACGATGACGAACATGGCCGAGAGGAACAGGAACATGAGCGCCAGGAACTGCGGGCGACGGTCGGGCGCGGTCTGCCCGCGCAGCGCGGCCTCGTGCTCGTCATGGGCCTGGAAGTCCTTCATGTAGCCCAGGGCATACAAGCAGATTAGACTGCCAACGATGCCGACGGCGAGGACCATGATCACGCTCATGTAGTCCAGGTAGAGTGGCGTTGCCGTGACGGCTTCGGCCGCGGGCAGCGTCATGGCTGCAAAGGCGAGCGAGCCCACCAGCTGGACTATGCCGAGCACCGTGGTGAGCGCGTTCCTATATTTGTACGCGTTGTACAGGATGACAGCGCACAGGATGACGTCGATAACGGAACTGATGATCGAGAGCACATGCGAGGTGCCGGGGGCAACCTCAAAGCTCTGCGGACCCGTGCCAAAAAACATGACGGCGACTACAACTGTCACCGCCATAATAATGCCGGAGCCTATGAGCCCCGCCGCATCGCGGGCGCGGTCACCGCGCGCGAGCAGCATGCCCAGCGCCGGTACCAGCGGAAACAGGGTAAGGAAATACAGTAGCGTCATACCATCACTCCCCCATGCTAAAACGCTGCAATTGTTTAACGTTATAGCTCAATTGAGGAGTAGCGGCGGCGGGTTTTCGGTCAACTGGGGAGTTTTAGGCGTACGGGGTAAGGGCACGCCCGCATTGGAGCAGAGGGGCGGCAAGAAAAATGCGCCCCTGTGGGTGCACCATCCCGTTTGCTATTCCGCCTTTTTAACGCGCGGCTTGCGACCGCGCGGCTTATCGACCAGTGCGGACTCACCGCTCTCGCGGTACTGACAGCACCAAGCCTTGACCGAAGACTCGCTAGGAATCTTGTGCTTGATCATGGCCTCGCGAACCGTTAAGCCGTTTTCCAAGCGGTCCTTGACCACGGCGAGCTTAACTTCGTACGAATAGGTGTGATGATGCGAACCGGCGTTGAGAACGGCGTCGGCACCGCCCACGGCATATGCGCGGGCCCACTGACGAGCCGTGGCCTGGGGAATGCCGAGCTCCGCGGCGAGGGCGCGATGACCGACCCCCTCTTGGAGGACCTCGACGGCGCGCTGCCTAACCTCGGGCGCATGCGTGCGAGTCCTTGTTGCTTCCGACATGCCTGCCACTTCTTAGCCTTAACCGTTAATCTGCTTTCTTACGTGCATGTTAGATAGTAGCATTTTGCTGTTTGCGCGTAA
>DYAA01000142.1 GCA_019419405.1 Collinsella sp.
GCTGGCGATGTACGGGTGCGGGCCCGTGAGCGCGGCCAAGCTCGCGGTCGCGGCCGGGGACAACCCGGGCAGGCTGCGCTCCGAGGCGTCGTTCGCGGCGATATGCGGCGCCTGCCCCATCCCCGCCTCGAGCGGCAAGACCGTGAGGCACAGGCTCAACAGGGGCGGCGACCGGCAGGCGAACAGCGCGCTGCACGAGATCGCGAGGCAGAGGGTCATGCGCGACCCCGAGACCGCCGAGTACGCCGAGAGGGCCAGGGGGCGGGGAAAGAGCGACAGGGAGGTCATGAGGTGCCTCAAGCGCTACGTGGCCAGGGAGGCGTACCGGGCGCTGATGCGCCCGCACGAGATCAGGAGGCCCGAGGACGCCTCGGAGCTCGTGGCGGCCAGGCGCGCGGCGAAGGTCAGCCAGGTGAGGGCGGCGTCCATACTGGGCACCAGCGAGAAGTACATCTCGATGCTGGAGAGGGGCCAAAGGGAGCTCAAGCCCATAAGGAGGGCCTACGAGGCATGGGTCGAGGCCGGACTTCCGCTCGATTGGGACAGGCAAGCCTTCGAGGCCGAGCGCAAAATGGATTCTAAAAAACACCTTGCCAAATAGGAGCGTCAGCACGAGGCCCGCTTATCCGCAGCTCCGAAGGAGCAGGATAAGTAGGCCTCAAGTGCGAGGACGTTTTTAAGGGGATGCCCCTGGGTGGCCCGGACAGACCGATCGGCGATGTCTACAGGTACTCGATTTGAGCGCCTTCCGTGTCGCACGTCAGAATATGCGTATCACACTTAGGGAACTGCTCGCGCAGCTTGACCTGCAGGAACTTTGCCACGATGGTGTCGTCGGTCACAGCCATAAGGGTCGAGCCCGATCCGCTGATCCAGATGGTCTTGGCGCCGCCGTTAAGGCAGGTGTCGCGCACGGCGTTGTAGTCGGGAATCAGACGGCGACGATAGGGTTCCTGGATGCGGTCGTCATTGGCGGCGGCAATCAGGTCGAGGTTGCCGGACTCAAGACCGCGCGTCATGCCGGCGATGCGGCCCATCTGCCATACGGCGGTGGAGAGCGGAACCTCCTGCGGCACGACCTTGCGCGCCTCGCTCGTATGCACCTCGTAGGGAGGAATCACGGTAATAAAACGCAGGCGATCGCTCACCTCGTAGCGCAGGCACTGGGGGAGCGAATCGGTCGGCGTAAAGGAGCAGACGGCGCCGCCCAGGATAGCGGGGGCGACGTTATCGGGATGGCCCTCGACCTC
>DYAA01000143.1 GCA_019419405.1 Collinsella sp.
CTCGTCGATCGAAGCGTAAGCCCCGGCGTTGGTGGAAATGGTGAAAATGCGTTGGCGCAAATGGCGGGTTTGCGTTGGCATGATTGGTTGTTGAGCGTTGGTCAAAATGGTTGTTTTTACAGTAGCGCTAACAGTAGGCCGTCTCGCGTCTGATACCGCAGCGAATCCCCATCTCGCGCATCATCTTGAGCACGGTCTTGTCGGCTATCACGGCCCCCTCTTCCGCCCTGAGGCACATCGCTATCTGCCGGTGCCCGCAGCCGTTGGCGGTGCGCGAGAAGATCTCGGCGGCCGCCTCCCAGAGCTCGGGGCGCGTGGGTCTCGGCGGGTGCGCGAGGGCGTAGTAGTAGGTCGACCGCTTGAGCTCGGCGCATGCGAGCAGGTGCCCGAGCGCGTGCCCCTCGGCGCGCAGGGCCGCGACCGCTTCGGCCTTCGCCCTGGTCAGAGCCCGTCCCTCTCGACCAGGGCGCGTAATTTTTTTAGGTAGGCCACCTCGGCCTCGAGCCTACGGCACCGCTCCTCGAGCTCCTCCTCGCGGGTCCGCGGCCTCGCCTTGGAACCCTTCGGCCGGCCCTTGGGCCTCGGGCGCAGGGCCTCCGCGCCGCCCCGGCGGTATAGCGCGCACCACTTCTTGAGCGGCGACATCGACATTATGCCGAACGCCGCCATCGCCTCGGTCTTCGTCATGCCGCCGTCGACGACGGCGGAGGCGGCGGCGACCTTCTGCTCGTATGTGTACCTGCCCTGCTTTCCGTCCATGCGCAGCAGCACCTCGCTCCCGAATGCGCGGTATATCTCCTGCCATCTTCTCACGGCTTCCACGGGAAGCGAAAGGGCAATCGCGGCAGATTTATACCCGTGCCCGAGCTCGAAGAGCCCTATGGCCGCCTTCCTGGCCTCGATATCATGCTTCACTCTCAAATCAACGCGCATAAAGAAAGCCTCCCATTTCTCATGTCCAAGAAATGGGAGGCAGTTCAATGGAGATCGGGCTTATAGGGTTCAGCAAAGCCGAACTTACACGGTCAAATGACCCGCAGATTACATCTGCTCGGGCGCGGAAACGCCAACGAGGGTAAGCACCAGGGCGAGCGTCACGCGGACAGCGTCGCAAGCTGCCAGACGGGCGCGCGAAAGCTCGGGGTCGACGGGACGGCCCTCGCTCGGCAGAACCTGGCAGGCAGCGTAGAAGCTGTGGAAGTCGCCGGCGAGCTCCTCGGCAAAGTGGGTCAGACGGAACGGAGCGCGATCGCGAGCACAGCTGGCGATCAGGTCGGTGAGCTCGTTGAGCTTGCGCGAAAGGGCGAGCTCGGTCGGGTCGGTCAGCAGCGAGTAATCGACGTTCTCACCGATGGCCTTGGCGGCAACGGCCTTCATGCCCATCTCGTCGGCCTGCTCGGCGGTAACGTCGGCGGCACGGCGCAGGATGGAGCACACGCGGGCGTGAGCATACTGCACGTAATAGACCGGGTTGGAGTTGTCGCGCTTCTTAACGGCCTCGATGTCGAAGTCGACCATCTGGTTGGAGCTCTTGGAGATGAGCGTGTAGCGAGCGGCATCGGAGCCGACCTCGTCGACGAGCTCCTGCAGGGTCACCATGGTGCCCTTGCGCTTGGACATACGGACGGGCTTGCCGTTACGCAGCAGGTTGACGAGCTGGCCCAGCAGAACCTCAAACTTGCCGGGGTAACCCAGAGCGTCGCAGACGCAGCGTACGCGCTCGATGTAACCGTGGTGGTCGGCGCCCCAGATGTCGATGACGTGATCGACGCGCTGGAACTTATCCCAGTGATAGGCGACGTCGGAGGCGAAGTAGGTGTACTCGCCGTCGGACTTGATCAGGACGCGGTCCTTGTCGTCGCCCAGATCGGTGGAGCGGAACCACAGGGCGCCGTCCTTGGTGTAGAGGTAGCCCATCTTGTCGAGCTTCTCAAAAGCGCGGTCGACGGCGGAGGTGCCGGCGGTCTCGCCCTCGGTGTCCTTCACATACAGCGAGCGCTCGGAGTACCAACGATCGAAGTCGCAGTTGACGGCGTGGCAGAGGTCGCGCATGTTATCGACCATCTTTACATAGCCGCGCTCGCGGAAGCTCTCCATGCGCTCCTGAGGATCGGCGTTGACCCACTTATCGCCGTCGGTGCGCCAGAACTCGGCGGCCTCGTCGATGATGTAGTCGCCGCCGTAAGAGTCCTTGCCCAAGGTCTCGGCAAAGTTGTCCTGATACGGATGGGTCTCGGGGTGCTCGTCGTTCTCGTCGGCAACAAAGGCGTCACGGTCGGCGATCAGCAGCTTGTGAGCCTCGTCGATATCAACGCCCTGCTTGGCGATGATGTCGGCAAGCTGCATATAGCGCGTGCTGATGGAGTTGCCGAAGGTGTTCATCTGAGAGCCGTGGTCATTGATGTAGAACTCACGCTGGATCTCATAGCCGGCGTGGTCCATAACGCGGCAGAGCGAATCGCCCAGCGCGGCCCAGCGGCCGTGGCCGATGTGCATGGGGCCGACGGGGTTGGCGGAAACGAACTCGACCTGGGTCTTCAGGCCACCACCGACGTTGGACTTAGCGAAGTCCATGCCCTTCTCGCGAGCCTCGCCAAAGATGGCATTCTTGACGGCAACGGAGAGGTAGAAGTTGATGAAACCGGGGCCTGCGATCTCAACCTTCTCGATCGCGGGATCCTCGGGCATATGGGCAACGATGGCCTCGGCGATCTTGCGCGGGGCGCAGTGGGCCAGCTTGGCGGACTTCAGGGCCATGGTAGAGGTCCACTCGCCATGAGAAGTGTCAGCCGGTCGCTCGATAGCGCAATCGTCAAGTTCAAATGCGGAAAGGTCGCCGGCCTCCTGGGCCGCAGCAAGCGCAGCGCGTACCAGCTCTTCAATCTTCTCGGGCATAGATCCTCCTTGTGTTAAAGCCCCCGAGCTCTTGGTCACTCGTAGGGCAAAAGCCAGAGTTTGTAGCACTCTATCACAAGCGAGGGGCACTGTCGCAGGGTAAAGCCAATCGAAATTGCATATGCACAAAATTGACTACAGCTTGCATGGAGTCACTCAAAGATGCCGGTCTGCCTGCAGATTATGCACGCGTTGAAAATGCATAAAGGTGTGAATGAGCTGTGTCTTTTATCGAATACTCTTACCTATCAGAGTTGTGTGCTTTTCCTGCATAAAGTGAGGATTTGCGCACGTCAGCGTGTTATTCTAGACATACGTAAATTCGTATAAGTTGGAGGTAGCATGTTCTCAATCGGTCAACACGTCATTCATCCGGGTCAGGGAGTCTGCACCGTCGTCGGTTTTAGGGACGACACGCCGCAGCCCATGTTGTTGCTCGAGGCCAAGCAGGGGCATGCGCAGACGATCCTTATGTACCCCGTGGCGCAGGCCGACCGTCTGCATGCCGCCATCTCTCAGCAAGATGCCGAGCATCTGCTGAGCCACTATGACGAGCTGGAGTGCGACACCTTTACCGAGCGCAACAGCTCGCTTGAAGAGACACACTTTAAGCAGCAGCTCAAGCTGGGCGCGCCCGAGACGGTCCGCGTGGCAAAGACCATGATGCACCGCATTCGCCAGGCCGAGGAAGCCGATAAAAAGCCCAGCTCTTACTATATGCGTGTACTCAAGGAAGCCAAGCGCCGCTCCATCGAGGAGTTCGCCGTGGCATTGGGCGTCACCGAGGAGGCCGCCGAAGCCCGCCTAGCCCAAGCCGCCCTCAACTAACCCATCCGCGCCAAAAACCACCACAAAGGGGACAGGCACCTTTGTGGTGGTTTTTTCGTTCTAGTCGTTCTAGTAGTATTCATTCTTATTGATACCCACGAGCACAAGGAGCCTCTTATGGCAGAGCCGCTTACCGCCGGAATCACCCGCGACCGCGCGTTCGAACTGCTCAACGAACACAACAAGGACCCGTTCCACATCACCCATGGCGAGACGGTCGAGGGCACTATGCGCTACTTTGCGCGCGAGTTCGACCCCGAGAACGAGGAGTTTTGGGGCATCGTCGGTCTGCTGCACGACCTGGATTGGGAGGAGCATGAGGACGACCCCATGAACCACACCATCTATGCTGCCGAGATTCTTGAGGGCGAAGGTGCGTCTCCCGAGCTCATTCGCGCCATCCAGACGCACACGTCGGACTTCAACACCTCGCTGCCCAAACCCGAGCTGCAGATGGAAAAGATCCTGTTTGCCTGCGATGAGCTCACCGGCCTGATCGGCGCTGCAGTCATCATGCGCCCGAGCAAGAGCGTTATGGACTTTACGACCAAGTCGCTCAAGAAGAAGTTCAAGGACAAGAGCTTTGCCGCCGGCTGCTCGCGCGACGTGATTTCGCAGGGCGCCGAGATGTTGGGCTGGGAGCTCCCCGAGCTCTTTGACCGCACCATAGCGGCCATGCAGTCCTTCGCCCCCGACCGCGATACCTTCCAGGCCTAACCGCCCACGCCACCTAAAACCGCCACAAAGGGGACAGGCACCTTTGTGGTGGTTTTTGTTTGCGCGGGCGTTAGGGGCGGACCTGGCCGGTGCCTCGGAGCTTGTATTTGTAGGTGGTGAGGGCCTCGGCGGCAAAGGGGCCACGGGCGTGGAGCTTTTGGGTCGAGATGCCGATCTCGGCGCCCAGGCCAAACTCGCCGCCGTCGGTAAAGCGCGTGCTGGCGTTGGCGTACACGGCCGAGGCATCGACCGCGTCCAGGAAGCGCTCGCAAGCATCCGTATCCTCGGCAACGATGGCCTCGGAGTGCATCGTGCCGTAGCGATTGATGTGTGCGATGGCCTCGTCCTCGTTTGCCACGACCTTCACGCTCATCTCGAGCGCCAGGTACTCGCGACCCCAGTCCTCCTCAGTCGCGGCGACGTAGTCATCGCCCTCCACAAAGCCGGCATCGGCGCACGCGGCGCACGTGGCCTCGTCGCCGTGAATGAGCACGCCGTGGTCGTGCAGCACGGCAACGACCGCAGGCAAAAACACATTGGCCACAGCATGGTCGACCAGCAGCGACTCGGCGGCATTGCACACGCCTACACGCTGGGTCTTGGTATTAACGATAATATTGAGCGCTTTATCGAAGTCGGCGGATTCATGCACGTAGATGTGGCAGTTACCCGTGCCCGTCTCGATCACCGGAACGAGCGACTCGCGCACGCAGCGCTGGATCAGGCCCGCACCGCCACGCGGAATGAGCACATCGACGACGCCGCGGAGCTTCATGAGCTCGCCGGTGGCCTCGCGGTCGGTAGACTCGATCATCGACACGGCCTCGCGCGGGAAGCCCTTGGCCTCGAGCGCATCGGCCAGCAGCTCAGAAATCATGGCACACGAGTGATAGGCCAGCGAGCCGCCGCGCAGAATGCAGGCGTTGCCGGTGCGGATGCAGATGCCCGCGGCGTCGGCCGTCACGTTGGGGCGCGCCTCGTACACCATGGCGACCAGGCCCAACGGCACGCTCACGCGGGTGAGGTCCACGCCGCTTGCGAGCACGCGGTGGTCGAGCACGCGGCCGACAGGATCGGGCAGCTCGGCGAGCTTCTCCAGGCCGGCGGCCATACCCTCGACGCGCTCGGGCGTCAGCAGCAGACGGTCGAGGAGCCCCGCCGAGGTCCCCGCATCGCGCGCGGCGGACATATCGAGCTCGTTGGCGGCGACGATGGAGTCGACACCGTTGCGCAGTGCTGCGGCCATGGCGCGCACGGCCTCCTGGCGCTGCTCGTCGCTCGCCGTGGCAAGCGAGGCCGACGCTGCCTTAGCGGCAACGGCAAGATCGTGGACATACGTGGCCATATCGACCGACATGGGCGGCCCTTTCTCCTAGAAGTTTGCAACCATGGTAGCCGATTTGCGCATGGCCTCGCCCGCGGCGGTAGAATTGGTCAACCCGAAACACCGCAACGAACGGAAGACTCACATGGCCCTCATCACTTCGTACCACGTCCCCGGCCTGTATGTCGAGGACCACAGCATCGACGTCCCCCTCGACTGGCGCGGCCTGGAGCCGATGCTCCTGGCCGTCGGCAGCACCATGCGCCGCGGCGCTATACCGACACCCATCGCCGGCGCGCCCGAGAGCATCAAGCTCTTCTACCGTGTGGTTTGCGCACCCGACCGCATCAACGACGACCTGCCGCTCCTTCTCTTTTTGCAGGGTGGCCCCGGTGGCGAGAGCCCGCGTCCGCTGTCGCCCACAAGCGATGGCTGGATCGAAGAGGCCGTCAAGCATTTCCGCGTCGTGCTGCCCGACCAGCGCGGTACCGGGCGCAGCAGCTGTGTAGACGGGCGCACGATTGCCGCACTGGGCGAGCGCGCCGAGGCGGCAGGCTCCGATGCGGCCCGCTCGCAGGCGGACTTCCTCAAGCGTCACCTCGCCAGCTCCATCGTGCGCGATTTTGAGTACCTGCGCCTGGTGGGCTTTGGCGGCAAGCCCTGGGTCACACTCGGGCAGAGCTACGGCGGCTTTTTGACGTTGAGCTATCTGTCGCTCTTCCCCGAGGGCGTGGCGGCAAGCTTTACCTGCGGCGGCATTCCGCACGTGCCGGCGAGCGCCAGCGAGGTCTACGCGCACACCTTCCCACGCATGGCAGCCAAGACGCAGCAGTATTACGACCGCTACCCCGCCGACGTCGAGCGCGTGGCGACCCTGGCAGATGCCCTCGAGGAGCAAAAGCCCGTGTTGCCCGACGGCTCGCCAATGACGGTCGAGCGCCTACAGCTCATGGGCAGCGACTTTGGCATGAAGCCGAGCTTTGAGCGCATGCATTGGATTATCGATCACGCGTTTGTTACAGGCGACGGTACGCTGAGCTGCGGCTCCTCGGTATCCGACAGCTTTTTGATGCGCGCCTTCGAGCGCACCAACACGCGCACGAATCCGCTGTACTGGACGCTGCAGGAGTTCATATACGCCGACGGTGACACTATGCCCATTGGCTGGGCCGCAGCTGAAGAGAAGGCACACCGCGCCGAGTTCGACACCCTCGCGCGCCCGCTCATGTTTACCGGCGAGGCCATGTTCCCGTGGATGTTCGAGCAGATGCCCGAGCTCAAGCCCTTCAAGCCCGCCATGGACCTGCTGATGGAAGACACCAGCTGGGACAAGATCTATGACCCGCAGCGCCTGGCCTGCAACGAGGTGCCGCTCCAGGCCGCGGTGTACTTCGATGACATGTACGTCGATTCGAGTCTGCAGCTCGACACGCTCAGCCGCGTGGGCAACTCGCACGCCTGGGTAACCAACGAGTTCGAGCACGACGGTCTGCACGGCAGCGTGGTGTTCAAGCACCTCTTCGACGAAGCGCTCAACCGCGGAGACCTACGCCAGATCTTCTAGCAAAGGAGCGTCCCCGTCTGCCGGCACAAAAGGAACGTCCCCAAGTGCCGGCAATGACAATGCCGCTGGTAGAGGACAGAAAGCGAAAACGCCCCTAAGCGAGCAAGGTGACGTGAAAGAGGAGGGCATTGACCTTTTGGTCATGCCCGACGATTGAACGTCAGATTGCCGCTTAGGGGCGTTTGCAGCGTCAATTGGTTAGGCGAACACTATCAAGTTGTCCCTATGGATTGCGGGCTTCTCGGCTAGGTCTGCCAGTAGACGGTTGCCGGCAATCTGGTCCTGGCGGCGGCCGGCGGCAAGCTCCAGCACGTCCGAATCGGCCTCAGCGATACCGCGGGCGACAACCATGCCGCTCGGGTCGCACACGTCGAGCACATCGCCCTCGGCAAACTGGCCATCGACCTCGCGAATACCCACCGCGAGCAGCGACGATCCGCGGCTGACCAGCGCCTTCGCGGCGCCGTCATCGACCGTCACCGAGCCGTGCGCCTTGTCGCCCAGTGCAATCCACAACTTGCGCGGCGCAATGTCCAGGCGCTCCGCCGGCGGATCGAACAGCGTACCCACGCTCTCGCCGCGGGCCAGACGCACGAGCGCATCGGGCTCCTCGCCCGAGCAAATCACGCTTTGAATGCCCGCCGTCATGAGAATGCGGCTCGCGCGAATCTTGGTGATCATGCCGCCCGTACCCACCGAT
>DYAA01000144.1 GCA_019419405.1 Collinsella sp.
CCAAGGCGCAGCTCACGCACATGCCGGCACACAGGGCCATCGTCCACGGAATCAGGAGCCGCGGAGGTATCACGTGCTCTCGCTCGGTCGCACTCATACGCAGATGCAATCTTTGATTTTGGCAAGCTTCTTCTCGCCGATTCCCGACACGCGCATCAGATCGTCAACCGAAGCAAAAGCACCGTTCTTTGTCCGCTCATCGATAATCGACTGTGCCATTGAGGGACCGATTCCCGAGAGCGTCTGCAGCTCTGCCGAGCTTGCCGTATTAATGTTTACTAGGCCTGTTGCGCCACCGACGCCTGATGATGCGGAAGCCCCACCATCAACACCGGCTTCCGCAATGGACACCTGCTGCTCCCCTACCGTTGGAACGTGAATTTTTTGTCCATCAGTGACCTTGGATGCACGATTAAGCCCCGTAACGTCTGCTTCGGGCGCCAGCCCGCCGGCGGCATCAATCGCCTGAGCCACCCGCGCCCCGTCTTTGAGGCGATATACACCGGGTGACACCACGGCGCCATCAACATCGACATAGACCTCTGCCGCGGCAGACGCCTTAGGCGAAGAGCCTTCGGATGTCTTTCCGCTCGAAGCATCGCCGGATCCCGGCACCACTAACGTGCCCGAACCATCAGTGCGCTCAAACGACACACCGCCGGCACCGCCGCCAAGGTTCGCCATCGCCAGCCCACTCGCCATCGCAATGACGACCAGTATCGCCATCACCACTGCCTTATGACCGAGCAGCTTGCCCGCCCAGCGGTCCATCTTTTTGACTCGTTCGTGTTGTTCGCGCTGCGCCATAGCAAAACCTCCCAACACCATCGTGTCAGGAAAGGAGCTCCACAACAGCCACGCCCCAAAACCGGTTTTTGCGGTCAAACCAAAAACCGACCAAAACCTTGCACAAATCTGTCCATTTATTCAGGCAAACGTCAGCAAATGAACACTTAGCCGCAAAATGCCCAGATAGCAAAAGACCGACGATGCAGGCGCATCGTCGGTCTATGCACAAATTTACTCGTGATCTTGGTAAATCTCACGCGGAGCAAGCTCCGAATGTTTGCGTTTTAAGGTCTTAGGGGCCTTATATGTGTTGCTCTCGAAGTCGATGTACTCGGTCTGCTTGAGCAGGCGCTCAATCATCTCCTCGTGGTCGAACAGCTCCCAGGCCTCGTGCACGGCATCGAGTTTGGCGTGCGTCTCGGGACGACGCGGCATAAACAGCGTGCAGCAGTCGGGAGCGGCCTCAGTCGAGATATCGAACGTACCGATCTCCTCGGCGCGTGCGATGATCTCCTGTTTGTCCGAACCGATGAGAGGACGGAACACGGGAATCTTCACGGCTTCGTTGACGGCCATGATGTTCTCAAGCGTTTGGGAGGCAACCTGCCCAAGCGATTCGCCCGTAACGATGGCCCTGGCACCCTCGATGTGTGCAATGCGCTCAGCAACCGAATACATAATGCGGCGATACATGATCACGCGCAGGTTGCTGGGACAGGTGACCGAAATCTCACGCTGGCAGTCGCCAAACGGTACCACGTACAGGCGGCCGATCTGGACACCCGGCTCAAGCGCACGGATGATGTCCTGCACCAGGTATTCACTCGTGTCGGGCGTCTGCGGACGACCGGAGAAATGCACCGGCACGCACACCGCGCCGCGACGCGCGAGCATCCAGGTCGCCACCGGAGAATCGATACCCGACGACAGAAGCGTCACGACCTTGCCGGCAGAACCCACCGGAAGGCCGCCAACGCCGCGCTCGGAGCGCGCATACACGTAGACACTACCCTGAACCACCAGAACGTGCACCATCGCGTCGGGGTCGTGCATCTGGACCTTTTTATCGGGAAACACCTCACACAGCACCTCGCCAACCTGTCGATTGATATCGATCGAGGTGAGCTCATAGTCAGTATTGGAGCGCTTGGCGTGCACCTTAAACGAATCGAAGGAACCAAACTCGCGCAGCGCCTTCACAGCGGCGGCGCAGTACTCCTGCGGGTCGCGGTTGGTGTGATACGCCAAAGACACACGGGCAACGCCGGGGACGGTGCGGATGACACGCGCCGCCTCGTCGGCCTGATGCTCGTTAAAGGTCACGAGGATATAACCGGAAATTCGAGACACGGCGTTCACGGAAAAGGCGGCCAAGGCCGCCTTGATGTTATCCATGAGGATATGCTCAAAATGTGCGCGGTTCTTGCCCTTCAGCCCAACCTCGTGATAGTGGACTAGGCAGACGCGAGCCGCCATTTAGGCTTCAGCAACCTTGTGGCCGAGCGCCTTCTCGTAACGAGCCTCGTCGTAAGAGATGTCGCCGTCGACAATCTCGTCCATAGCCATCGAGATGGTATCGGCACCGGAAAGCCCGATGGTGATGTCATCGACATCCTGAACGGCAAGCACGCGGTTGTGCTGGCCACGCAGCATGCTATTGATGTCGCAGGCGCGCTTGGAGGCAAGCGAAGCGAGCAGGAAGCGGTTGTGATCGGTCTTCTCCAGAAGATCGTCAATGCAAGGCTTTACAACGGACACGGACCTCAGATCCTTTCATGCATATCGAGAACGCGAACGAGCTCATCGATCGCGCGGTCGAGATCGTCATTCACCACGACGTCGTCGTAGCGGTCGGCAAGGGCAAGCTCATCGGCGGCGTTTGCCATACGCAGCTCAATCGTCTCGGGCGTCTCGGTACCGCGACCGACTAGACGCTCGCGGAGCACCTCAAGCGAAGGCGGCTTGATAAAGATCAGCACGGCCTCGGGGAAACGCTCCTTCACCTGCAGGGCGCCCTGGACATCGATCTCCAAAATCAGAGACGAGCCCGAGGCGAGCTTGGATGTGACCTCGCTCACCAACGTGCCGTAGCAGTTACCGTGGACCTCGGCCCACTCAACAAACTCACCGTTTGCCACGCGGCGGTCGAACTCCTCGCGCGTCAGAAAAAAGTAGTTGACGCCGTCGACCTCACCTTTGCGTGGTGCTCGCGTGGTAGCCGAAACCGTCAGACCCAGGTTCGAGCGGCGCTCGCGCACACGAGTGACGAGCGTACCCTTGCCTGCGCCTGACGGTCCAGAAATCACAAAGAGCTTGGAATCCTGAGCGCTCACTTATTTGGTCAGCTGCTCGAGGAGCTGCTCGCGCTGACGGACACCGAGGCCCTGGACGCGACGAGTAGCGGAGATACCGAGCTCCTCCATGATCTTGGCGGCCTTGGCCTTGCCATAACCGGGGAGAGACTCGATGAGGGTGGAAACCTTCATGCGGGAAGCGATGGGGTCATCGGAGTTGAGCACGGACTCGAGGGACTTCTCGCCCTTCTTGATCTGCTCGCGAAGCTCAGCGCGGGCGTGACGTGCGGCAGCAGCCTTCTCAAGAGCCTGCTTGCGCTGCTCGTCGGTAAGCTGAGGGAGTGCCATTCGTACCTCCAAATAGTTGGGTTATATCTGATTCAATAATTGGCATTTTAGCACGTAGAACGTACAAAATGCCTAATCGCGGCTCCATAGGTTAGACGATACCCGCAAAAAGTGCAATATACTGCGCCCAAAGTTAAGCCCCTGACCTGCGATTCCACACAAAGGATGGGAAAGTTTACGCAGGCACAGGGGCTATTTTGTGCTAATGAGACCCAAAAGTGGTGACTTAGGGGAATCTTTTACGCGACGTTTTCGACCAGCTCGGCGACGATGGCGTCAAAGGCGGCAACCGGATCGTCGGCACCGGTGATGGGACGGCCCACCACAATGTGGCTTGCGCCACGCTCGATAGCCTGGGAAGGCGTCGCCACGCGAGACTGGTCACCAAGGGCGGCACCCACCGGACGCACACCCGGAGTCACGATCAGGGCATCAGGACCCAGCAGCTCACGCATGTCGTGAGCCTCCATCGGTGAGCACACGATGCCATCGATGCCACTGTCCTGAGCAAGCTTTGCCAAGCGGGCGGCC
Source organism: Collinsella sp. (assembly GCA_019419405.1). Taxonomy (GTDB): domain Bacteria; phylum Actinomycetota; class Coriobacteriia; order Coriobacteriales; family Coriobacteriaceae; genus Collinsella. The sequence continues at coordinate 3,963 of DYAA01000144.1, forward strand.
TCCTCGGCCACGGGCGACTCGACGCCGATCTCGCTCAAGGCATCCTGATTCATGCTCGTGAGCACGGTGATGGCGACGAGTTTGGCGCGGTCCTCACG
>DYAA01000145.1 GCA_019419405.1 Collinsella sp.
CGGGTCGTCGACCATCGGTGGGAAGAAGTCGATGGACTGCACGAGCCCCAGGTTCTCCCCTACGCGGAAGACGCTCGCATCGTCGGAGGTATCGAACCCCACGAGCAAGTTGTCATTATGCACATTGGGTAAATCGCCCAGGACCTGGGCGAGGGCTCCGGGGGCCAACTTAGCGGCTCAACCGCTCGCGGCCGTCATGGACGTGAGCCTCATGGTGTCCTTAGCCATACGAACCCCCTTCCAACAAATCAACGACTTTTAGTATACGCCCCAGGCACGCTTCCCAAGAGACCGCTGACGGCTCGAACGTCGAAGGCGGCGCCGCAAGCGCCTGCGCGATAGCATCTGCCAGTGCGCGCTCAAACAACGGAAGGTCGGCCGCCACGGGCGTGTCGACATCCGTCATACGCGGCGACGCCACCCACGTCACGGGAGCACCGGGAAGCATCGCCTCCATCCAGGGACGAACGCCGGGCAAATCGGTCGCCACAACTTTGCAGCCGCACGCGAGGGCCTCGATCGTCACGAGCGGCAGACCCTCGTAAAACGAAGGCAGCACAAAGACGTCGGAACTGCGGTAGGCACGCACGAGTCCATCGCTATCCAGGCGCCCCGCCAGCGTCACCAGCACATCCGAGGCCGCGGTCAAGCGCTCGATACGCGCGTACTCGGCATCGTCCCCGCGGCCGCCCACAAGTACCAAGCCAGATGGGCGGACGTCATCGTCAATCGGCAATGACACGGCTCGAACCAGCGACTCGACGCCCTTTTTAAAGCAAATCTTGCCCACGTACACAAGCGATCCCGGCTGCCTCGCCACGCTTGCGTCGCAGCAGAAGACGCGATGGTCGTAGCCCGTCCCAATCACGTGGATGCGATCGACATCGACGCCGCACACCAGGCCAATCTGCTCAGCCTGCTCGGCATGGAGCGCAAAGACGGCATCGAGCCGACGAACCGCATTTACGATGCGATCGCGCTCGAGCGCATGCGAACGTAACTGCCGCAGGTCGGTCGAATGGCACACGGCAACAACCGGCACGCCCCGGACGCACTCGCGCGCCAATGCGGTCACCAGATACAGGTGATGGCAGAGCACCAGATTGGGCCGAAACTCAGCCACCGCCCGATCGATTGCAGCAGCAAATGCCCGCTCAAACGCCTTGAGCATCGAAGGCGTCAGGTCACGATAGCGTGTGGAGGGATAGGGCATGACATCGGACATGCCACAGATGGGAAACGGCAGCTCGGGCGACTCGAACGGTACGGCAAACACGGCAGCACGCCGGTCCAGCTCGCCTTGGGTATCACCCGGTGCCGCGCCGCAAAGCACGGCGGCGCGATGCCCCGTCTCGATCTGCTCGCGTACGAGCGCGGCAAGGTAGGTGCCGCTGCCGGTGCTATCTGGTTTTTGTGCCGAGATATTGAGGATGCGCATGTCGCGGTACACCCCTAGGCCAAGGCGGCGGCGCGGACAGCCGCGCCGATCGCTCCGGCAAAGCGAGCCTGGGGCGAGGTGGTCACCGGCGACCCCAGTAGCTCGCCCAACCGCTCCACCACGAAGGCGTTCTCGCACAGGCCACCGGTCAGGTAGTACGGGGCGCCCGCGGCCTGCCCGGCCATGGTCGCCACGCGCGAGACCACGCTGTCGATCACGCCACGCGCAATGTTCTCGCGCGGCTCACCGCGACCGATCAGGCTGATGACCTCGCTTTCGGCAAACACCGTGCACATGCTGCTGATCTTGGTGGGCTCGCCGGAACGCGCCAGGTCGGCCATCTGCTGCTGGGAAATGCCCAGGCGGTC
>DYAA01000146.1 GCA_019419405.1 Collinsella sp.
GAACTGGTCGCACCGAGCAACGTGCCGGCGCGCGGGCAGATTCGCGACTCCAACTCGTCGGCGTTGATGGCCGAAGCGCTCGATGCAGGAGCCGAGCCCGTGTTCTACGGCATTGCGCCCGATGATGAGCAGGCGATTGCCGAGCTGGTGCATCGCGCCGTGCTGGAGTGCGATTTTGTCATTACGAGCGGTGGCGCCTCGGCAGGCGACTACGACTACGTGACGGCGCTCGTCCGGCGCGAGGGCGAGGTGCTGTTTGACCGCATCTCGATGCGTCCGGGCAAGGCCATCACGTTTGGCTTGCTTGGGGGTAAGCCCTACCTGGGACTTTCAGGCAATCCGGCCGCGGCGTATGTGGGCTTTGAGATGCTCGCGCGCCCGGCGATTCGCAAGATGCGCGGTTTTGCCGAGGGGGCGCGTCCCGTGCAGCAGGCGATGCTCACGCACGGCGTGAAAAAGCGACAGCATCGCCGCTTCTTCGATCGCGCCACGGTTTTGCGCGACTCCGAGACCGGTGAGCTGTTGGTGACCGAGGCCAAGACGCAGAATTCGGCGTTGCTCGGCACGATGCAGCGGGCCAACTGCCTGTTGCGTATTGACGAAGGTCCGTGCGAGCTCAAGGCGGGCGACGTCGTGGATGTCGTGCGTGTCGACCTGCCTGAGGGCGCCGTGTTGTAGGAGGAATGCTATGGAGCTGAAGATATCGATCGTGACGTGTTCGGATACGCGGGACCTTGTCCAGGACGAGGCCGGTGCCGCACTCGAGGAGCTTATCGAGGCGCAAGGATGGACGGTCGCCTCGCATGTGGTCGCGCGCGATGACGTCAGCGAGATTGGTGATTCTATTGTGGAAGCCGCCGATGAGTGCCACGCCAATGTCGTGCTCACCTGCGGCGGCACGGGGCTTTCGATGCGCGATGTGACGCCCGAGGCGACGCGTGCCGTCTGCGATCGCGAGGTGCCGGGTATTGCCGAGGCGATCCGTGCGTACTCGATGACCAAGACGCGCCGCGCCATGCTCTCGCGCGCTATTTGCATGCAACGAGGTCATACACTTGTCGTAAACTTTCCCGGTTCTACGAAGGCCGCTCGCGAAAGCTGGGAGGCCATAGCGGACCAGCTGGAGCATGCGGCTCAGATGACAGCGGGCGGCGGACATACCAACTAAGCGATTTACCTGCGGCGGAGCGACCTGAACGGCTGCTCCGCTTTTTATTTGCGCCCAAGGGGACGACATTCTGTAGGCATGCCTGAAACTATATTCTCATAAGAGAATAATTTCTCATAATCATTATTCGCACCGAAGTATAATCTAATTACAGAATAAAGCCCGCGGTCGGGTACCCGGGCACAAGGTCCGAAAGGGTTGAACATGTTCGATATGGTTTCTCGCCGCGGATTCGTCTCGCTCTCTGCTGTCGCCGCTGCCGGCCTTGGCCTTGCCGGCTGCTCTGGCAACAAGACGTCTGAGCCGACTGGCTCCGATGCCGGTTCTGCTAAGGCATCTTCCAAGAAAGCTGTCGAGCTGCAGGTCTTTGCCGCCAACTCGCTCGAGAAGGCTCTGCCCGAGGTTCAGGAGCTTTACACCGAGCAGACCGGTACCACGTTTGCCGACACGCAGTTTAAGGCGTCTGGCGACCTCGTTGAGCAGATGCGCGCCGGTGCCACGGTCGACGTGCTCATCACCGCTTCCAAGGGCACCATGGATGACGCTGAGACCGCCGAGCTCGTCGACACCGACACGCGTGAGGATATGTTCGTCAACGACCTCGTGATCATTCGTGCCGAGGGCTCCGACACCAAGGTCGAGGCCATCGCCGACGTCGCGAATCTGGACGGCAAGATCGCCATTGGCGACGCCAAGACCGTTCCCGCCGGCAAGTACGCCAACCAGGCGCTGGCTTCTGTGGGCCTCTATACCGGCACCGAGGGCGACGACGGCGAGTATGCGCCCGAGATCGCCGACAAGGTCGCGCTGGCAGACAAAGTTGGTACCGCCGCCGCCTATGTGTCCACAGGCGACTGCGTTGCCGGTTTTGTCTACAGCTCTGACATCTACCGCTACAACGGCATCGAGGAGGCCTTCGTGTGCCCCGAGGACTCGCACAAGCCCATCGTGTATCCGGGCGCCGTTGCCGAGAGCTCCGAACATGCCGACGAGGCTAAGGCGTTCATCGACTTTTGCCTGTCCAACAAGAAGGCTCAGAAGATTTGGGCTAAGTACGGCTTTGAGCTTTCCGCGTAGTGCGGCTTGGCGCGATAATTCCATCGTTTTGTGTTTCACTCCGTCCTTGTATTCGCTTGGAGCTTTTCGTGCTTAATAGATTCCGCATGCTTGTCGCCTGTGCTTTGACCTTCGCGCTTTGCTGGGTGCCGGGATTTGCGTTTGCTGGGGACGCTGAGGACGGGGCCCAGGTTGCTGCGACCGCTCATGGGCTTTCCTATGGGATCGAGGGTTTTGAGCGGTTGGCCAAGGGGACCGCTCGTGCCATGGAGGGCCAGCCTGAGGGCTTCCGGTTTCCCGTTGACGAGGACGTGGACCTTGTAGTGGTGCCTGCTGCCGATCGCGTTGTGGTGTGGATATCGCCCAAGGCGGTCGAGAAGTTTGGATTGGATTCGCAGGACAACGAGTGCGTATCGGGTCTCAAGGCCCTCGTCTGCGAGCTCGACAGCGCAAACTCCATGGGAGGTGCGCAGCTAGGGGACGTTGATCTTCCTTGGTGTGTCACGGCGGAAACAACTTTTGATGCCGGCGGTTATACCTATGGCTTTGACGAGCGCGGTGCGGATGGGGACCGCTATGTGGTGATTGCATCGGCCTCGGGTGATGCCAAGGGCGGCGCGCGTTGGCTTGATAGCGCTCAAATGGTAGAGGCATCGTCTGTCGTGTTGCGGGATGAGCAGGGGCCCTTGACCTCTCTGGCCTCCTTTTTAGGCGGCATCGACTACCGCCCGTTTTGGGTGTCTATCAAAACGAGCGGCCTTGCCCTGGTGATTGCCTTTGCACTGGGCCTGTTCGCCGCGTGGAAGACTATGGGTACCTCGAGTCGCATCAAGGGCCTGCTCGATTCGGTCTTTACGATTCCTATGGTGCTGCCGCCCACGGTCTGCGGCTTTCTGCTCCTCATGCTGTTTGGCCGCTCGACCGGGGTGGGCCAATGGCTCATCGCGCACGGCATCTCGATCGTCTTTACCTGGCCCGCGGCGGTCATTTCGGCTGTCGTTGTGTCGTTTCCGCTGGTCTACCGCACGGCGCTCGGAGCCTTCGATAGCCTCGACACGCAGATGCTCGACGCCGCGCGAACCTTGGGGTGGTCCGAACGTCGCATCTTTGCCAAGCTCATGATGCCGCTCGGCTGGCCCTCAATCGCGGCGGGCACGGTGCTCGCCTTCGCTCGCGCGATGGGCGAGTTTGGCTGCACGCTGTTCTTTGCGGGCAACTACGCCGGCATTACGCAGACCATTCCCATTGCGATTTACTTTGAGTGGATGGGCGGCAATACGTCGGTGGCTCTCTTTTGGGTCGTGGTCGTAATAGCGTTCAGCTTCCTGGTCATCCTATTCATCAACATGTACACGGCGCATTCTCAAAAGTATCGCGAGCGCGGTCTCTCCCGTGCGGAGCGCAAGCAGGCCAAAGAGCTCGCCGGACAGGGCGATTCGCTTGACCCGGTGGGCGGTGATGCCTTGCGTATCGATCGCGAGGCGCTGGCCGAGCTTATGCGCGATGGCGCGGTCGCAAAGGGAGGTCGATAAGCTATGTCGCTCGTTCTGGATATCAAAAAACGCTATCCCGGGTTTATGCTCGACATGCAACTTGAGGCCGGCGAGGAGCGTGTGGCGCTGCTGGGCGCCTCGGGTTGCGGCAAGAGCTGCACGTTGCGCTGCATTGCCGGCGTGGAGACACCCGACGAGGGCAAGATCGTCGTCAACGGCGTGACCTTTTTTGACTCGGCGGCGGGTATCAACCTGTCGCCCCAGGAGCGAAAATGCGCCCTGCTGTTCCAAAACTATCAGCTGTTTCCCAACATGACGGTGGCCGATAACGTATGCGCCGGTGTTAAGGATGCGGGTGACGCCGCCGCGCGCAAAAAGCTCGCCGAGCGTTATCTGGGCATTTTCGGTCTGGCCGATTTTGTCGACCGCTACCCCGTGCGCCTCTCGGGCGGTCAGCAGCAACGCGTGGCGCTTGCGCGCATGGTGGCGGCGCATCCGGGCATCTTTATGTTCGATGAGCCCATGAGCGCGCTCGATTCCTATCTTAAGAGCGCGCTCGAACAGAATATGCTCGACCTGTTCGATGTGTGCAACCGTACCGTGCTCTACGTGAGCCACGACATCGACGAAGCGTGCCGCCTGTGCCAGCGCATCTGCGTGATACACGACGGGCATGTTGAGGAGATCGGCTCCGTCGAGGACGTGGTCCGTCATCCGCAGACATTGGCCGCGCTGCGCTTGACGGGCTGCAAGAATACGAGCCGCGCGCGCAAGATCGGCGACGAAGAAGTTGAGGCCCTCGACTGGGGCATGACCTTCAACGTGGGCCGTGAGGTTCCCGATAACGTGGCGTACCTGGGTATTCGTGCGAGCTACTTCCATGTGGACAACCGTGCTGAGCGGGGTCGCAACAGCTACGACCTGCATGTGGCCCGCGTGAGCGATTCACGTTTTGAGCGCCTGGTGCTGCTGGACGTGCCGCGCGCCGACGCGCCGACGCGCCTGCAGTGGAAGGTCAACAAAGTGCGCATGCCTGTCGACGAGCTGCCGCAAGCAGGCGAGACGCTGCGCATGCATTTTGATGCCAGCAGGATCCATTTGGTTTGTCGATAGCGCCGGGTAATGCCGTCGGGGAATATAAGCCTCGGCGGCTTTGTTTTTGCCGTTCGCCGAATGAGGAATGACAAACTCTTATCAATCAAGATAATTATTTATTAAACGACGGCACACGACGCTGTCGTACGAATGTCAACGGTGTTCGCATGGTCGATGACCGTTGATATAGTTGACCTCAACTTGTAAAGGAGGGTGCGCACATGCCGCAGACGACATATATTCGCCGCGTTGCCGCGCGCGCCCTGTATATGGCTCGGAGTTGCATATGAGCAGGTATGTTCACGGCTCCGGGAGAGACGACGCACAACTAAATAATCGACCGCAAAGCAGGTTCCCTAAAATTCCGGGTTTGAGCACGGTCGGGCAATCGCCGTCCGTCGTGCATCGATACCGCTGTTATCCGTTTTTGGTTCGAGAGGGGAACCGTCATGGCTGAAGAATTCGATTTCCATCCGATGTGGGAGAGCCTCGGCATGAATCTTGCCGACCACGATATGCTGCTGGGCGCCGTGGGCCAGATGTACGGGGACATGTTCCTGTCGCAGAATAATCGCCCCAAGTCCACGTCCTACCTGGATTTTGTCGCCACCAACATCCACAGCGGCCGTATTAAGGAGATGCTCGACAAGAAGGAGGCCGGCGAGGCCACCAAGATCGTGGGCAGCTTCTGCGTCTACGTGCCCGAGGAGATTGTGCTCGCCTGCGACGGTATCCCCGTGGGTCTGTGCTCGGGTGCCGATTGGGCGACCGACAAGGTCGAGGAGCACTTGCCGCGCAACACTTGTCCGCTCATCAAGAGCTTTGCCGGCTTTAAGCTGGGCGAGGTCTGCCCCTACATTGAGTCGAGTGACTTGGTGATAGGCGAGAACACCTGCGACGGCAAGAAGAAAGCCTACGAGTTCTTTGCCACGCAAAAGAACATGTACGTCATGGATATTCCCAACGTACACGACGAGTCGACGCTTGTGACCTGGAAGGCCGAGGTCAAGAAGCTCGCCGCCAAGATCGAGGAAGAGTGCGGCGTCACGATTACGCCTGAGCGTCTGAAAGCCGCCATCCACGCCGTCAATGAGAAGCGCCGTGCCCTGCAGCGCCTCGCTGCCACTCGCGCTGCCGACCCAGCGCCCATCAGCGGTCTCGACAGCCTGCTGACCGTTCAGGCCGCCTTTATGGACGACACGCCGCGTCTGACCGGGGCCATCAACGATATGGCGGCTGAGTGCGAGCAGCGTGTCGAGGCCGGCGAGGGCGTGGCGCCCAAGGGGACCAAGCGCATCCTGTACACCGGCACGCCCATGGCCGTGCCCAACTGGAAGCTGTTCAACCTCATCGAGAAGGCCGGCGGCGTTGTGGTGGGCGAGGAGTCCTGCACGGGTTCGCGCTATTGCAAGGACCTGGTCGACGAGTCCGGTGAGACGGTTGACGAGATGCTCGATGCCATCGCCGAGCGCTACTTTAAGATCAACTGCGCCGTCTTTACGCCCAACGACCAGCGTATGAAGGACATTGTCCAGATGGCCAAGGACCTGCACGCCGACGGCATCGTCGACGTGGCCCTGCAGTTCTGCACGCTCTACGAGATGGAGTCGTTTGCCGTGGAGAAGGCCGCCGAGGAGGCAGGCATTCCATTTATGCACATCACGACCGACTACGCCGGCGAGGATGCAGGCCAACTGCAAACCAGGATTGAGGCTTTCTTGGAAACCATTTAGGACTATTCGTCCCGGCGGCTTCCCCAGGCACCCGATCTTGCTGTTCAAACCGTCGCTTGCGAATCAAAGTACGCGACGCTCCTCTTTCACGGCAACCTCGGGCACCTGGGAAAGCCGTTTCCTTGGTTGGTTAAAAGGTTTGTTAAGGAGTTATATGTCGGAAAATATTGAGCAGCCGTTGCCGCGCACGTTTGAGGAGTTCAACGAGCAACGCAAAGCGGCGTTTATTCGCGTCAAGGATTATAAGCAGGCGGGTAATCGCCTGGTCGGCTTTTTGTGCAGCTATACGCCGCTCGAGATTATCGATGCCGCGGGGGCTGCGAGCGTGGCTCTGTGCGGTACATCCGATGAGGTGATTCCCGAGGCCGAGAAGGTGCTGCCGGCAAACCTGTGCCCGCTCATCAAGTCTACGTATGGTTTTGCCTATTCGCAAAAGTGCCCGTTTACGTACTTTAGCGACATGATCATCGGTGAGACCACCTGCGACGGCAAGAAGAAGATGTACGAGCTACTCAACGAGCTCAAGCGCACGCACATTCTGCATCTTCCGCAGGGTCGCGATCGCGCCTACGAGCGTGAAGGCTGGTACGAGGAGTGCCGCCTGCTCAAGGAGGAACTCGAGGGCTTCTACGGTATCACGATTGCCGACGATGACCTGCGCGCTGCCGTCCGTCGTCGCAACCGCTTGCGTGCGGCCCAGCTCGAGATGTTTGCACTGCAGGCCAACCAGCCGGCGGCCATGAGCGGCGTCGACCTGATGAGCACCATGTTTGCCGGTACGTTTAGCTTTGATATCGAGGCCTATACGCAGCAGCTGGAGCAAAAGGTTGCCAAGCTGCGCGAGGCCTACGACGCGGGCGAGCGCCCGGTTGCGGCGGATGCCAAGCGCATTCTGATTACCGGCTGCCCGGTGGGCGGCGTGATCAATAAGATCGGTCGCACCATCGAGTCCAACGGCGGCGTGGTCGTGTGCATGGACGACTGCTCGGGCGAGCGCACGGCGGCCATGATGATCGACCCGGAGGCTCCCGACATCCTGCGCGCCATCGCCGACCGCTACCTGGATATCAACTGCTCGGTCATGACGCCCAACGACGGCCGTATGGAAAATACGCTGGCCATGTGCGAGAAGTATCACGTCGATGGCGTAGTGGAGAACGTGCTCCAGGCGTGCCATACCTTTAACGTGGAGAGCGCACGCATGCGGGAAGCTGTCGAGGGTGCGGGCATTCCGTACATGAAGATTGAGACCGACTACAGCAACGGCGACATGGGCCAAATCGAGACGCGCATCGCTGCCTTCATCGAAACCCTGTAGGTGACGGTATGTGACAAAGGGACTGTCCCTTTGTTACATGTGAGGGAGGATGCCAAGGCGCCTGAACGCGCCGCTACCTTTGATGTTTAGATTGGGAGAGAGCCATGATAGGGATCGGGATCGATATCGGGTCTACGGCGGCTAAGGCTGCTGTGGTCGATGGGGAGGGTTCGGTGGCGTGGACGTGCGTGCAGCCAACCGGGTTCTCCTCGGTCGATGCTTCCGAGCGGCTGCGCGAGGCACTGGCAGCGGCGGGTTATGACGTGGCTGCCGACGACGTGCGCGTGGTCGCGACCGGCTACGGT
>DYAA01000147.1 GCA_019419405.1 Collinsella sp.
AAGCGAACGGCGACGCTTGGTCGTCGTGGTGCCGCACATGGTGTTGAGCGTGCGCTCCAGCTGGGTGATCTGATGGCGATGGGCTTTGAGCTTCTGCGTCACCGAAGCCAGTGCCGCCGTCGCCGGATTGAGTTTGGTCACGGTCAGGCCCGTGGTACGGGCGATCTTTTCCATGTATTCCTTGCGCTCGTACTCGCGGCGCTTATGGCATTTGAGGCTCTTGGGGTCGACCTCCAGGCCCATACCCGTACCAGCCCATTCCTCGGCCTTCGCAATCGCCTCGCCCAGCATGTCCTCGCCACCGGTGTTGCGGCATTTATCGCACACGCCCAGCGGCAGATACACACTCACGTTGGGATAGTCGGCCAGCACCGAGAACCAGGTCTCGGCTGTAATATCGCCCACGCAGGCAACGACGACCTCGTTCTCGCGCGGCATGCGCTTAAGGGCGCGCGTGCAGGTAACGTAGGCGGTCTCGTGACTTGTAGCCGCCGAGACAATGTCGTCATACAGGTTTTTGGGCGCCAGGCGCGGCGAGATGATCGCCTCGGTCGGACAGGCAGCGGCGCACAGGCCGCACTTGCGACAGGAGTCGAGGATCTCGATGGCGTCTTCCTCGACCTCGATAGCGTTGACCGGGCACACGTCCATGCACGCGGTACAGCCGCTCTTTTCGTTTTTGCAGGTCAGGCACGGAATGGTGTTGCCGCGCGGACGCTCCTTGTAGTCGGCAGGATTCCACTGCGGTGCCGACGGATCGAGTGCATCGGTCACACCGCCAAGCGGGTTTTTAAGAAAGTCGAAACCCTTGCTGATCTCGATAATGTCATCAAACAGATCGTGTTCCTGCGCCATGCGCGGCCCCTCCCTGAGCAGTGCAAACAAGCAAGAGATAATGATACGCCATCGGCCCACGCCTCGGGCAAATTACACGCGGCGCATCTTTTGGGCAAATAGCCCATGGCCTATCGCCGCCCCGATTGCACAAGGTAGATCAAGCGCCAAGCTATGCCTCGCACATGAGCTTCACGAGCTTTTGTTCGGTCACCTTAACCTGCTCGTTGGCCATATTACGCTCGTTTCTAAAGACCGCATTTGCAACACCCTGCAGGTCGCCATCGGAAATCGCGCTGCACGGACCGTCATAAATCTTAAAGAACGGCTCGCTGAGACCTTCGCCCAGAAATCCATCGACGATCTGCTTGCACAGTCGATCCTCGGTGCCTTGGTCAAACAGGACATAGTCGGAGCACCCCAGCCATGACAGATATCTGCCCTGACGCGAAAGTTCGCCCGGCCCCTGAACATACCGGCCGGGGCCGCCATAAACCATGGGAAGCGCCATACGAGAATCCGCCCTTCATCAAACAACGATTGGTGCAAAGTAACCTGCCCCTTTGCACCATAGCAAAAAGGGGCAAAGCCATCTGCTGGCTTTGCCCCTTCCTTAGCTTGATTTACTCATCCATAAGGTAGTAGTGGCCCAGCGCGTCGGCACCCAGGATGGCGTTTGCGACCATCTCGGGCGTCACCTCAAACGGCATGTTGCACATGGTGTCATCGGGCGCGCAGGCGGCCTCGGCAACAATCATGGCCTGCTCGCGCGTAAGCTCGGCAACGCCAAGTTCCTTCATCGTGACCGGCAGGCCCAGCTCAATGCAGAAGCCCAAGACTTCCTCGAGCTTCTCGGTCGGGGCATCCTCGAGTACCAGCTGAACGATGGTGCCGAAGGCGACCTTCTCGCCGTGATACATGCCGTGGCACTCGGGCAGCATCGTCAGACCATTGTGGATGGCATGGGCAGCAGCAAGGCCCGAGCTCTCAAAGCCAATGCCCGAAAGCAGCGTGTTTGCCTCGATGATGTGCTCGACGGCAGGCGTGAGCGCACCCTTCTCCAGCGCAACCTTGGCCTTGACGCCATCGGCCATAAGCGTCTCGTAGCAGAGCTTGGCGAGCGCCAGGCCGGCCATTCCGCCCTTGCCGCCGGCGCAGGTGCCGCCGTCGGCATCGTGCGTTGCCTGGGCCTCGAAATAGGTTGCGAGCGCATCGCCCATACCGGAAACCGTCAGGCGCACCGGGCTCGCCGCGATAACCGTCGTATCCATAAGGACAATGTTGGGGTTTGCCTTAAGGAAGAGATATTTATCGAACTGGCCGTCGTCGGTGTAGAGCACCGAAAGTGCCGAGCACGGTGCATCGGTCGAGGCGATGGTGGGGCAAATGATAACCGGGGACTCCAGGTAATAGGCGACGGCCTTCGCGGTGTCGAGGATCTTGCCGCCACCGACGCCGACGATGATGTCACAGCCGTTGTCGCGAGCGAGCGCAACCAGGCGATCGACCTCGCCCTTGGAGCACTCACCGTTAAAGTCCTCAAACAGCAGCTCGGCCTTAGCCTCGGTAAAACCGCCCTCAATCTTGGCGCCGACACGTTTCTTGCCCGAAGGCGTCACGATGACGAGGGCCTTCCCGCCGAGCGGCTCAACGTAGGAGCCGAGCTTTGCAAGCTCATCGGGACCCTGGATATACTTGCTGGGGCTATTGAAAATTGCAGCCATGTTAATCCCAATCTCTAAAGAAAAAGGGCTCCGTACAGCTGTGTGCGGAGCCCCTCATCAGAACAAGGCGAACTGATTAGAACGTGACCGGGGTGTCGGTGTAGACGCACTCGAGCAGCTGCTCCATCTCCTCCTGAGACGGCTGGCGCGGGTTGGAGCCCGTGCAGGCGTCGAGGATGGCGTTGGCGGCAACGTCGTGCTTCTTAGCCTCGAACTCATCGTAATCGATGATGGACTCGTCGGCCTTCACGCCCTTGGCACCGTAGTTCTTGATGCCCTGCGGGATGTCGAGCTTGTCGTTGAGGTCGCGAATCTCCTGGACCAGAGCCTCGACCAGCTCGTCCTCGGTCTCGCCGGCGAGGTGCAGGATCTCCTTGGCGATGAAGGCGTAGCGGCTCTTGGCGCGAGCGTCCTTGGCGTTGAACTGGATGACCTTGCCCAGGTACATGGCGTTGGCGCAACCGTGGATGATGTGGTCGCCCTCAAAGGCGGCACCGGTCTTGTGAGCCATGGAGTGGACGATGCCCAGCAGACCCGAGGAGAAGGCGATGCCGGCGATGCACTGGGCGTCGTGCATGTGCTGGCGGGCCTCATGATCGCCAGCATAGGACTTGGGCAGCCACTCGACGATCTCGCGGATAGCATGCAGGGCGTTGGCGTCGGTGTACATGGAGCCAGCGGTGGAGACGTAGGCCTCGATGGCGTGAGTCAGAGCGTCCATACCGGTGTGAGCGCACAGCTTGGCGGGCATGGTGTAGGTGAGCTCGGGGTCGACGATGGCGACATCAGGGGGGATGTTGAAGTCGGCCAGCGGGTACTTGATGCCCTTGGCGTAGTCGGTGATGACGGAGAACGCGGTGACCTCGGTAGCGGTGCCGGAGGTAGAGGAGATGGCGCAGAAGCGAGCCTTCTGACGGAGCTCCGGGAAGGAGAACGGGACGACTGCCTCCTCGAAGGTCTCCTCGGGATACTCGTAGAACAGCCACATAGCCTTAGCGGCATCGATGGGCGAGCCACCGCCAATGGCGATAATCCAGTCGGGCTGGAACTCGGTCATGGCCTCGGCGCCCTTCATGACCGTCTCGACGGACGGATCGGACTCGACGCCCTCGAACAGCTTGACCTCGAAACCGGCCTCCTTGAGGTCGGCCTCGACGTCCTGCAAAAAACCGCCGCGGCGCATGGAGCCGCCGCCGGTCACGATGATGGCCTTGCTGCCCTTGAGGTTCTTCACCTCGTGGCGAGCGCCCTCACCAAAGTACAGATCGCGAGGATTGGTAAAACGTCCCATACTGTGCCTCCTAAACAAGCCCCTCTTAGACTTGCGTATATAACGGAGCACCCGATTGGCTCCGTTAGGACCGTTTTGCGCGTTGCCGGCGATGACAATGCGCAATGTCTAAACGTCTCAACGCTCAGACAAACACTATTTTACCGTTCTGGTTGGTCAGTTATTCACCTAAAGCCGCCAATGATGAAACGTTTTTTCTATCCCTGAAGACCCTTGTGCGGCATCCATACTCCCAAGCTGGGCAAACGTTTTATCAAGGTTGACTACATATCCCGGGCAGGACTGTGCCCCTCCAAAATATGCACCGTTCGCCGCCAAAAATCGACCGTTTGCGGCACCGTGATACCACTCGGTCGTCCAAGGTGCCGACATTTGTGTGACATCCGTCTTCGTGGTGCAAAGGTGCAAGTCCAAGTGCGGCACCCCCGGTGTGCCACATGCGGGTAAACTAGAACCTTATATAGAGATATTTGAACCCTAACCGCAGCAAAGGAGGCCCCATGGCATTCGATCCCATTCAAGAGGATTGCCATCGCCTCGTTCTTGAGGCCTTGCGCCGCGACAATATCCCGCTCACCGACGGCCCCGCCGTCGAGCGTCTGATGGAGCAATTCACCCGCAACCCCGCGTCGCTCATCGTGCACGACCGCGACCGCGCCGTGCATCTGATTGCCAAGGTGGTCGAGGCCGTCGACTACCGAATTCCCTTTATCCCTGACGATGCCCAGGCAGAGCAGGAAGAGGCAGCTGCCGAGAACATGCTTCGCGAGGCGGCCGCACTCGATCCGGCCAACTGGGATGCCCAGCGCATGCTGACGGCACTCACCGCCGACTCCAACGAGGACTACGTGCAGTATCTGGTGTCCAAGTGCGACGAGGTGGAGCACGATCTGGCACTCAAGATCGCCTCGGCGCAAGACCCCTACGAGCGTGAGGCTGCAGGCGACCTGACCCGCCGTCCCTACCTGCGCTGGCTTGCCGCCTTAGCATCGCGCGCGCTCATTAGCGGCCGTTACCGCATGTCACTGGAGGCAGCGAATCGCAGCTTGGACTTTGCGCCCAACGACCCCGCAGGTGTCCGCCACACCGCGATGCTCGCCATGGCAAAGCTCGAATACTCCGCCGAGGAGCTCAAGCGCTTTCGCTCCGCCCACTCCGTCCCCTATCTCGCCAACACGCCGCTGCGCCGTCGTCCCAAGGACGCGGAGCGCGACTTAGACCCGTGGACGCTCATCGCGCTGATGAGCGCTGCCTGGCGCGAGCTAGACTACGAGGACGCCGAGCACTCCCTGCGCATCCTTGCACGCTCATGCCCGCACGCAGCCGAGGCGCTCTACTTCCAAACCGAATTTCCCGATGGCGTCTATGCCCGCGTCAACGTGGGCGTGGGCTCCACCGATGAGCTCGTCCTTGCACTGTCCGAGGCGACGCCGGTGCTGCAGGAGGGCCTGGGCGCTCCCGACAACGCCAGCTTTGCCGCCTGGGTCGCCACCAGCGACATCGTGCGTTCCCAGATCGACGAGCGCATCCTGCGCGCAGCCGAGCAGGGGCTTCCATTTAAGGGAGGGGACCTCTAATGGATCCAAGCGTCTACATCCCCGCCTACTTGGAGCGCACCTATCTGGCGTCGCACCCCGAGCTCACCGATGCAGCACGCGAGCTTGTCCATAACGACATTAGCGCGAATCCCCAAAAGTATGCGCAGTCCGAGCATGCCCAGGCACTGCTGTCCTATGCCGGTGTTCACTGTCACCTGCTCGACGAGCTCCATCGCATCGAGGACATGGGCAGCGACGAAGAGTTTGAGCAGACGCGCAACCGCCTGTTCGACGATATGCGCGATGAGTTGCTCAAGATCGTCCGTATCGATGCGCTTGCCGTCGATGCCCAGTTGCTCGCCATCATCCTGGCCGACACGCCCGTTGACGCCTGCCTGGGCGACCTGATGAAGCTCGAGGCGACCACGGCCGATTACCTCCGACAAAGCGTGCCCGGGTTCGATATGGAGGCCCCACACTACTGGGCCAACAAGGTTTTGACGGACGGTGTGACGGCGTCAGATCTCACCGTGAGCGAGCCGGCACTTATCGGGTGGCTCCACACGCTCGAGGCCATCTCGCAGCTGTGCATGGCGAGCGCCCGCTACCGCGCTGCCGCCAACTACGCCCGCCGCGTCCTTAAGGCAGAAGGCTATCCCACCCGAGCTGCCGGCACCGTGTTGCTCGCCCTCGCTCGCCTGGAAGACCAGGACGGCTTTTTTGCCCTGGCTCACCAGCTCGAGGAACAGGTGGGGGCCGATGCACTCGAGAACTCCCCCTGGTACCTGCTCGCGCGCACGATCCTCTTGTTCAAAACGAACAAGATGCGCCCGGCGACGCGTGCGCTGCGTGAGTTCGCTAACCGCTGCGAGGGCGGCGCGTTCTTCTTGCTGAATCCCATGTACCAGACACCGTACCTTCCCTGCCGGCCCGAGCCACGCGATCCCTGGGATCTTTCGCACCAGGCCGTTTGGGAAGCGGACGGCATTATCTCGGACACTCCCGACTTTGCCCCCTGGGCCAATGCCTGCGAAGACGTGTCGCAGCTTGCCCAGGAATTTGCGCGCCGCTATGGATTTTAGTGACGCACTCGACCCGACCATGTCGTTTACGTTAGGAACGGTTTCATGAACCTCCGCTCATCTCTTGCCTGCACCTCGAGCGATATCGCTCGCTGGGGACTGCGCTCCGTCCTCAAGCGCCAGGGTGGCGTACTCCCCGGCCGCATCGCCATGAAGATCGACCCCGAGCTGCTAAGCGACCTCGCGAGCCTGGTCGATCGCAGCGTGGTGATCACCGGCACCAACGGTAAGACCACCACCTCCAACCTCATCGCCGACGCCGTTGCTGCCAGCGGTGCTACCGTGGTGTGCAACCGTGCCGGCAACAATATGGAGCCTGGTGTGGTGGGTGCCCTGCTCGAGGCCCGCGGCGGCCTTAAACACACCAGCAGAGGCAAGCGCGTGGGCGTTTTTGAGTGCGATGAGCTTTACACCGTACGCGTTCTGCCCAAGCTCAAGCCGACGTACTTTGTGCTGCTCAACCTGTTCCGCGACCAGCTAGACCGCTACGGCGAGATCGATCACACCCAGGAGGTCATCGCCCACGCGTTGGAGCTCTCGCCGACAACGACGCTTATCTATAACGCCGACGATCCGCTGTGTGCCGCGATCGCCGCGCGCGTTCCCAACGCGAGTATTGCCTTTGGCATCGACGGCGCCACCAACACCGAGTCTGACCGCATTAGCGACTCGCGCTTTTGCTCGCAGTGCAACGCGCCGCTGGAGTATGACTACGTGCAATACGGCCAGCTCGGCGCCTACCATTGCCCCTCGTGCGGTTGGGCCCGTCCTGCGCTTGTCCGTCGCGTGACGAGCGTGGAGCTCGGCTGCGACGGTTACGGCTTTGACCTGGCCTTTGGACCCGAGGCCAACGCGCCCGCCGTGCACATCGCCACGCGCTACAACGGCCTGTACATGGTCTATAACGTCGCCGCCGCCTTCTTCGCCGCCCACGAGCTGGGCGTGGACACCGCACGCCTGCAGCCCACGCTCGACGCCTACGTGCCGGCAGGTGGTCGCATGGGCCGTTGGAATATCGCCGGCCGAACCGTCGAGGCCAACCTGGCCAAGAATCCCGTAGGCTTCGATCGCCAGATCCAGTCCATCAAGACGGCAGGCGGCAGACTCTGCGCTTTCTTCCTCAACGACAACGACGCCGACGGCCACGATGTATCGTGGATCTACGACGTCGACTTTGAGCGCATCGCCGACACGCCGGGTCTTGTCGCCTTTGCCGGCGGCACGCGCGCGCACGACATGCAGGTGCGCCTCAAGTACGCCGGCATCGATGCCGCGATTATCTCGGACGTCGCGCAGGCAATTGGCGCCATGGCAGACGAGGCCGCCGATGACACCTTCTACGCCGTCGCCAACTACACGGCCTTCCCGCCGCTGGTCAAAGAACTCGACGGGCTGAAGGGTGCCGATGCAGCCACGGTTGCTGCCCGCGCCGCAGTCCGTGCCGACGGCAGCGCTCTTCCTGTCGGTATCGCGCCAGTCGAGCTCTCGCGCCCGCTGCGCATCGTCTACCTGTATCCCGATGCCCTCAACCTCTATGGCGACGGCGGCAACGTCATCGCCCTCGAGCGCCGCTGCGCCTGGCGCGGCATCCCCGTTCGCGTGGATGAGGTCCGCATGGGCGAGGTGCTCGATCTGCATGATGCCGATATCGTCATGATGGGCGGCGGATCCGATCGCGACCAGCTAGCCGTGGCACACGAGCTTCTCGCCCAAAAAGACAAGGTCGCAGCCTATGTTGAGGACGGCGGTTCGCTGCTCGCCATCTGCGGCAGCTATCAGCTGCTCGGCCGTTCGTACTATATGGGCGAAAATCGCATAGAGGGCCTGGGCGTCATTGCCGCCGAGACCGTACGCGGCTCCGACCGCCTGATCGGCAACGTCGCCGTCAAGACCGACCTGGCACCCGAGCCCTTTGTGGGATTCGAGAACCACGGTGGCCGCACGCTTTTGGACGCCGATGCCACGCCGCTCGGAACGTCCGTCGTCACGGGCACCGGCAACAACGGCGACGATGGATTTGAGGGTCTCACCTACAAGGGTGTCATCGGCACGTACCTGCACGGCCCGGCGCTACCCAAGAATCCCGAACTCGCCGACTGGCTCATCGCGCACGCCCTCGAGCGCCGCGGCGACGCACAGGCCAACGCTCTGCTGCCGCTCAAACCCCTCGACGACACCTACGAGCACGCCGCCCACGACGCCGCCATGAAGCTCCTCCCCTAACGCCCCAACCACCACAAAGGGGACAGATACCTTTGTGGTGGTTTTCCAGTTTGCCAACGATATACGCGCCGGCAAAAAAGTCTGCTATACTCTTTCCCGCTGTCCCCATCGTCTAGCGGCCAAGGACGCCACCCTTTCAAGGTGGATATCGCGGGTTCGAATCCCGCTGGGGGCACCACAGAATCTGAGAAGCCCGTTACCAATTCGGTAGCGGGCTTTTTGCTACCCATACGCCGGGATTCGAACCCCGAAGGCATAAAATCACACTGTCATCCAAGGGCCCGTGGACAAAAAATAGCAAATATGAGTACTGTTACCAATTTAGTAACAGCGATTTCATGCCATCAGAAGGCGATTTGGACACAAGGCGTCCTACGGCGGAGGAATTGCAGGCATTTATCAGCTAAGTACTTGGACATATGTTGCGTAACACTGCATATTTTGCAAAAAGATAATGCTACAGGGCTTGTGACAGTACTCATATTTGACGTTTTTTGCCCACGACCCCTTATTGCGTGGGCGAATCAGTTGCAAAGCGGGATCCAAAGCGTCCTTCGCAAACAAATAGCCGGGCCCCGCGCGATGCGGACCCCGGCTCAATACCGTGACGATATGTCAGTTACGCTCTACACGTAGAACAGGATGTCGTCGTAGGTCGGAACCGGCCAGTAGTCGGCGGCCACGATCTCCTCCATGGCATCCACGGCGGCGCGCAGCGTATCCATAGCGGGAACGACCTCGTGTGCATACACGTTGGCCTGCTCCTGTCCATCGAGAGCCTCGGCCTTCTGATGCACGGCGTCGAGCGCCTTAATGGAGTCGTTGATGGCGGTGATACCATTGCAGAGCTTGTTGAGCGTGTTCTGCTCGCACTGCATGGCGGCCTCAGCACCGGCGGCACGAATAGTCTCAAGGCCCTTAGCGACCTTGGTGGCATAGGCGGTAATGACCGGGCGATAGGTACGACGCGCCTCGCGAACCATCGTGGTAGCCTCGATGTTCATGAGCTTGTTGTACTTCTCGAGCTTGCAGTCATAGCGGCACTGGGCCTCGGCCTTGGTCAGGACGCCCGTCTCCTCAAAGAGCGCAATGGCCTTATCGGAAACAAAGGCGGGAAGAGCGTCGGCCGTGGTCTTGTTGTTGGCAAGGCCGCGCTTCTCGGCCTCGATGGGCCACTCGTCGGAGTAACCGTCGCCGGAGAACAGGATGCGCTGGTGATCGGTCAGCACCTTCTTGCAGTACTCGAGCGCGGCGTCCTGGAACTTATCCTCGGGCGTACCCTCGAGTGCGTCGGCGAAAGACTTGAGCGACTTGGCCACGGCAGCATCGAGCACCAGGTTGGAGTCGGAGACGTTCTGCTCGGAGCCGCAGGCACGGAACTCGAACTTGTTGCCGGTGAAGGCGAACGGGGAGGTACGGTTGCGGTCGGTGTTGTCCTGCATCAGCTTGGGCAGGGTATCGGCGCCCAGGTCGAGCACGCCGCGCGTGGCATGGACGGAAGCCTTGCCATCGATGATCTTCTCGACGACCTCGGTAAGCTGGTCGCCCAGGAAGATGGACATAATCGCCGGAGGAGCCTCGTTGGCGCCCAGACGATGATCGTTGCCGGCCGAGGCAACGGAGGCACGCAGGAGCTCCTGATAGTTATCGACGGCCTCGATCACCGCGGTGAGGAAGACGATGAACTGCAGGTTGTCGAGCGGGGTGTCGCCCGGGTCGAGCAGGTTCTCGAACTCGGTGCCAAGCGACCAGTTATTGTGCTTGCCCGAACCGTTGATGCCCTCGAAGGGCTTCTCGTGCAGCAGGCAGACCAAGTCGTGGCGGGAGGCGATGAGCTTCATCTTCTCCATCATGACCAGATTCTGGTCGATGGCCTCGTTGACCTCGCCGTAGACAGGGGCGAGCTCATGCTGGCAGGGAGCGACCTCGTTGTGCTTGGTCTTGGCAGGAATGCCAAGCGCCCACAGTTCATCGTCCAGGTCCTTCATATAGGACGAGACGGTGGGGCGGATAGCGCCAAAGTAGTGCTCCTCGAGCTCCTGGCCCTTGCAGGGAGCAGCGCCAAAGAGGGTGCGACCGGTGATGACCAGGTCCCTGCGCTTGCGGTAAGCGTCCTTCTTGATCAGGAAGTACTCCTGCTCATCGCCCACGGAAGGAACGACCTTCTTGGGGGTCTTGCCAAACAGCGCTAAAACGCGCTTGGACTCACGCGAGAGCGCGGTCATGGAGCGCAGCAGCGGGGTCTTCTTGTCCAGGGCCTCGCCCGTGTAGGAGCAGAAAGCTGTGGGGATGCACAGGACATCGTCCTTAATGAATGCGGGGCTGGTGGGATCCCAAGCGGTGTAGCCACGGGCCTCGAAGGTGGCACGCAGGCCGCCGTTGGGGAAGCTGGAGGCGTCCGGCTCGCCCTGAATGAGGTTTTTGCCCGTAAACTTGGTAATGGCGGTGCCGTCGTGGTTGGGCTCGAGGAAGCTATCGTGCTTCTCGGAAGTAATGCCCGAAAGCGGCTGGAACCAGTGCGCGTAGTGCGTAGCACCCTTGGAGATGGCCCAAACCTTCATGGCGTGAGCGACGGCGTTGGCCACATCCAGGTCGAGCGGCTCACCCTCCTCGAGGGTTGCGGCAAGGCGCTTCCAAATGTCCTTGGGGAGGTAGTCCTTCATGACTTCCTCAGAGAACACCATGGTCCCGAAGCGGTCAGTAAGATCGGCCATACGGAACTCCCTTCGTATCGGCACCGCGTGAGAAGCGGTGTTGATTACTAACGAACGAGTCATAGCTTAGGCTCGCCGTGTTTCCGCGACATTACCGTTGTGTTGCTGTCGCGAAACCAATCAATGAGGTTACCGCATCGCGGCAGTATTGCCACCCTTAACAGCCAATGAACTGTATAAATTGCAGACCTCCCCGCATGGTTTAAGGGTAGTCAATTTAGGACGGGGCTAAATTGACTGGTATTTCGCATCAGATACCAGTCTTTATAGTCCGTGCCTAGATTAGCCGCTCTGTTATAGATAAAGCCGATAGCAAGGCATCTTTGATTAGTATCCTCAAATAGCGAGTGAAACTCCACCGTGACACAGTGGTGCTGTAGAATCCTTACAACACATCACACTATTACGTATCTAAAGGAGCACGATATGCGCGTCGACGAGGTTTTTAAGCAGGCAGCTTCCCAGGGCACTGCACCCGTTTCGTTTGAGATGTTCCCGCCCAAGGGCGAGCTTACCCTCGACACGGCTCGCGAAGTGGCAGGCAATCTGTGCAAGCTTTCGCCGAGCTTTGTCTCGGTCACCTGCTCGGCTGGCGGCTCGGGCAACGGCGCCACCACCGCCCCCATCGCGCATATGATTACGAGCGAATTCGATACGCCCTCGGTGGCGCACCTCACCTGTGTGGGCCGTACCCACGCCGATATCGCCGCCAAGATCGATGAGTACCGCACCGCCGGCGTGGAAAACATCCTGGCCCTGCGTGGCGATCTCCCTGCCGGCGCGACCGAGGACGACAAGCCCGCCTCCGACTACGCCTACGCCCGCGACCTCATCCCCGAGCTCGTCGACGCCGGCTTTTGCGTGGGTGCCGCAGCCTACCCCGAGGGCCACATTGCCTGCGAGGATCTCAACCTCTCGGTCGAACACCTCAAGCAAAAACAGGACGCCGGCGCGAGCTTCTTTGTGACGCAGCTCTTTTTTGATAACGAGTGCTTCTATCGTTTTCGCGAGCTTGCCGACAAGGCCGGCATCACCGTGCCCATTACCGCGGGCATCATGCCGTTTATGGGCAAGTCGCAGATCAGCCGCATGGTCTTTATGTGCGGCGCGTCACTGCCCTCCCCCGTCATCAAGATTCTCGCCAAGTACGAGAACGACCCCGAGAGCCTGCAGGCAGCCGGTGTAGATTATGCCGCCCGTCAGCTTTGCGACCTCAAGGAGCACGGTGCCGCCGGTCTGCACCTGTACACTATGAATCGTCCTGCGATCGCCGCGACCATTATGGAGCGCCTGGGGTAATGGAAAAACCACACATCGATACAGCTTTTGCCGAAGTGCCGGCCGACCTTGCGTCGCCGGCGCTTTATCGTATCGATACCGCCCACCATCCCCGCGTCGATCGTGCCGAGATGTTGCGCTACCTGGGCTACGGCGGCCAGCAGATTGAACCCGAGCTGTCGCAGCGTATTGAGCTTGTCGTTGAGCACCTGGAACTGGACATTGAGCCCCGTGGCGTGCGCCGCGTGTTTGCCATCGATGCCACGGGCGTCGATGAACAGGGCGAGCCTTGCATTCGCTTGGTCGGCACCAACGTTGAACTGCGTGGTCGCGATATCTATCGCCATCTCAAAGACGCCCACTTTGCCGCGCTCATGGCATGCACCCTCGGCATGGACGCCGAGCGTCGCCTGCGCACCACGGGAGCCCAGCAGCCCCTGGAGGGAGCCGTGCTCGACGCCGCATGCTCTGCCTATGTAGAAGCCGCTGTCGAGCAGATGGACCAGCAAGTCAAGGCTGCGGCCGCGGCACACGGACTCGCTGGCAACTGGCGCTTTAGCCCCGGCTACGGCGACTGTCCGCTTACGGCCCAGCGCTCAATCGTGGCTGCACTCAACGCCACGCGGCTCATCGGGCTTACCGTCACACCTACCAGCCTGCTCATGCCCACCAAGAGCGTGACCGCGGTGATCGGCCTGTTTGACGGCGAGGTCCACGATGCCCAGAGCCGCCCCACCTGCAATATCTGCCGCATGCGCGAGCACTGCCGCTTCCGCGCCGCCCACACCACCTGCTATTCCAGCCATTAGGAGCTCATTGATGTTTACTCCGCTTATCACTCACGATCTGGACGGCGCCGCACTGGCGGCGCCCGTTGATGCTGCCCGTCGTAATGGCGCTGCATACAAGACGCGCACGATCGACGACCTTCGCATTAAGGACGATCGCCTGCGCGCCGCCATCGAGGGCACGGGGCACCTGCTGTTCGACGGCGGCATGGGCACCATGCTGCAGGCGGCCGGCATGAAAGCCGGCGCTCTGCCCGAGCTGCTCAACTTTGAGGATCCCCAGGTCATTACCGATATTCAGCGCCAATACGTCGAGGCCGGCTGCGACGTGATCACCGCCAACACCTTTGGCGCCAACGCCCACAAGCTCGACGGTACCGCCACCGTGGCAGATGTCTTTGCCGCCGCTGTCGCCTGCGCCCGCGCAGCCGGTGCCCACTACGTCGCCGGCGATATCGGCCCAATCGGCGCGCTGCTGCGCCCCCTGGGCACCCTCAGCTTTGACGAGGCCTACGACCTCTTTGCCGAGGAAGTGCGCGCCGGCGTCGATGCGGGCGTGGACCTCTTTATTATCGAAACCATGACCGACCTTGCCGAGATCAAGGCGGCCGTCCTCGCCTGCCGCGAGAACTCCGACCTGCCCGTCTTTGCCACCATGACCTTCGAGGAAGACGGACGCACCTTCTTGGGCACGAGCCCCGAGGTCGCCGCCATCACCCTCGACGCCATCGGCGCCGACGTTTTGGGCATCAACTGCAGCCAGGGCCCGGCCGAGCTCCGAGGACTCGCCGCGCGTATGCTCACCGTTACGGACAAGCCCGTTATGGTGCAGGCCAATGCGGGACTGCCCCGCGTGGACGATGACGGCAACACCGTCTTCGACATCCAGGCCCCCGAATACGCCGAGGCCGTAGCCGGC
>DYAA01000148.1 GCA_019419405.1 Collinsella sp.
AGCAGGAACTTGGAGAGCCGCTGCTTCGAGCGCGAGAGGTCGTCCCTCGCGTCCTCGAGCGCCCTGGTCAGGTCGCGGGCGGCCTCGCACTCGTCGTCGGGGACCCACACCTCGACCACGTTGCCGACCGACAGCATGCGGGCGAGGAACTCGGCGTCGTTGCGGTCGTTCTTCCTGCGCCTGTCCGCGCTGGGCTTGATCATCTTCGAGACGGCGCCGACCACGCAGTCGACACCCAGGCCGGAGAGCCTCTTCTGCAGGTCGAAGCCCGTGACCCCGGACTCGTACACGCACCTGGCCCCGGGGTCCACGGAGCGGACCCACTCCGCGACGGCGCCGGCGTCGTAGCCGAAGGTCGCGGCGCGCACCTCCCCGGTCATGACGTCGAGGGAGACGGCCTTTATCGAGCGGGCGTGGACGTCGAGGCCGACGAAGGTGGTAGTATCGAGCATGGGAGCCCCTTCCATGAATGCGGCGTGGCCGCCGCGGCTGAATTAGACACTCACCATTGTCGGCCTAATCCGCGGTCTTTCATGCCGGGGGCTCCCAATGTTTTTATGTCCTGCTCATATCGTCTCTGCCGGCAGTTGGGGACAGTCCTAGTCGTTGGGGACGTTCTTAAATGACTAGTCATCCAAGAACGTCCCCAACGACTACTCATTTAAGTACGTCCCCAATGAGTACCCAATGAGTGTGTCGGCGATCGGATTTTCCCGCTCGCCGATTTGTGTCTTGAAAAATGTATATAACGACTATAACGTAGTGTGAAACATATTGGAAACAATACCGAGGAGGCTGCGTTGAAGAAAAGCAATCTGGGCTATGTGCTGGTGCTGATCGCCGCGCTTATGTGGGGCAGCATCGGAATCTTTGTAAACGGCATCTCGGCCATGGGCGTTTCGTCCCAGAGCATGGCTGCCTTTCGCTTGTTGTCGGGTGCCGTCTTAATGGCTCCGGTCTTGGCATTCATGGGTTGCCAGGGAGGTGCTCGTGAGGGAAAGGCATCGGGTCCCCTGGCACTGTTCAAGGCAAGTCCTAAAGAGCTTGTTCCTTGTGCGCTTCTTGGCATTATCGGCCTCGCCACCGCTAACACTCTTTATTACGAGTGCATGGGCGAGGTGGGCATGTCCACGGCCTCGGTGCTGCTCTACACCTCGCCGGTGTTTGGCGTCATGCTCGGCCGCGTACTTTATCGCGAGGATGTGACTCCCAACAAGCTCGTTGCCATCGCTTTTAACATCGGTGGCTGTGTACTTGCAGTGACCGATGGCGACCTTTCCGGTTTTCATTTTTCGGTTTGGGGCGTCACGTCGGGCGTGATTGCGGGCTTTTGTGGCGCGTCGCTCGCGGTGTTTAGCCGGATAGCAACCAAGACGGTCCACCCGCTGGCTGTCACGTTTTGGGGCCTTGTTTTTGGCGGTGCGGTTATGGCGGCTATCGCGGCTCCGTGGCCAGATGTCGCCGCGGCAATGTCGCCACAGCTGCTGCTGCTGTTCCTTGGCTTTGGACTCATCCCCACAGCCGTGGCCTATGTCTTATATATGCAGGGTCTGTCCATGGGGCTCGAGACGTCGAAAGTTCCCGTCGTAATGTCATTCGAGACGGTCGTCACCGTGCTGCTGGGCATTGGTGTCTACGCCGAGCCCGCCGGTGCGATCAAGGTTCTGGGCATCGTTTTGGTGCTCGCGTCCATCGTGATCATGAACACCGACTTTTCCAAGATGCGCAACAGTGTGTTTGTCGGCCATGTCATTGAGAGCATGACCTTTAAGCCCAACGCGTGGTGGACGGAGAAATCGCAGGACATGGATCTGTTCCGCGAGCGCACGGGCATTACGCTGGAGCCCACCGTGCAGGAAAGCCCCTGGTACTTCGTGCGATAGGGG
>DYAA01000149.1 GCA_019419405.1 Collinsella sp.
CGCGATAGCTGTCGTCGCGATCGAGCGACGCCAGGTGCTCGGCAAGCGCTGCGGTCAGCTCGTCATCGGAATATGTTGGGGTCTGAGTATCCATAGCCTCCATCATAGCGCAGGGCGCAGACACCCCATGGCATCCGCGCCCCGTTCGTTTGCATCGCTGTTCGACAGCTCCGCCGGCTCAGATATCAGCCGCTAACTCACCGTCTCCTCGCCAAAGCGATACAGTTCCTCGTTGACCTTTTGGAGGCTGCACCCGCGATCGATGCAAAATATGATAATCGCATCGCGGCGGTCCTTGCAGTTAAGGACGCTTACCCCGGCAGCCGTCAGCGCACGGTTGGTCTCTTTGAGGGTCAGCGCCATCGCAAAGGCAATCTGCAGCACCTTATTGCGACTCGGATGACGCGCACCGGTAAAGATCTGATAGCCAAAGGTCTCATTGAGATCGGCCATACGAACCACGCGCGAGCGCTCCAAGCCCTTTTCCTGCAGTAGCTGCTTCAGGTAGTCCGAAAGCGACGGGGCGGCAAAGTCGTGCTCCCTGATATAGCCATCGATGTTCGGCGCATCGAGAAGCTCGTTGAGCAACTCCTCGGTCAGCTTTTTATCGGGCATACGATCTCACCTCCCATCCGGCGCAACGGTAGCGACATGCTAGGCCAGCACCCAGCTTGCAGTGGCAGACTTATCAAACATGTTGGCAAAATACAGTGCCTTCTTGATATCGCCATCAAAGTAGATATTGCCCGCCACGGAGCCACCGGCGGAAAGGGTACCAGACTGCAGCTCATCGGAGCCCTCGCTGTAGTAACCCTGATTCTGCTGAGCGCCGTTGGCGTCCTCGCCCTTCCAGTCGTAGATGTTGTAATCTGCGCCCTCATCGCCATTGTTGACGTACGTGACGTGAATGCCCGTCATGATCGAACCGTCATAATTTGTGAGGCCGGGCTGGACGGAATCGACAACGACGGAAAGACCGGCAGCCGTGGTCACCGTCGCACCAACCGCCAGGTCAGTCGTAGACTGCTCTTCCTTCTTCGCCTCTTCCTTCTTCTCGCCATCGCCAGCGTCCTCGGTGACGGTCGCCTTATCGCTACCACAACCGGCAAGAAGACCGGCAGTCCCCAAGGCGACGGTGGCGAATGCGCCCAGTGCAGCGCGACGGCTCAGCAGCACTTCGTTTTCGAGCTTTTTCATTATGCATCCTTCCTACGATCCGGCTACCGCGCCGGCACACAGCACATCGTAGGAAGGATTAAACTTGAATTCATTAGCTGAGAGCTAAGGTTGCCGTATAGAAGAGCATGAAGCGCGTGTCCATCGCCGATGACACCTCGAGGCTTGCCAACATCGATTTGAACTACTGGTTCTACGGCTGCAGCGTCTTGCCTCGATTTCCGACACGACGAACCTGCGCGGCGTGGTCCATGCGGGCGACGACGCTCTCGAGCATGCCCTACGCGCTCGATGCTCAAACGAGCTCGATAGAATCCTGGTAGATGCGGGCTGAGAACCGCCCAAGGGTCACATGGGCCCAACCACATTCAACAACCACAAGGCCATCGTGGGCGGCAATGACACGGCCTGCGACTCAAAGCAAACGATGCGCGCGATGTGCCGCGACGACGAGGGGCAGGCGGGCTAGCTGACGGCTGGATGAGGCTTGAAACTGCACCAAATAGCACCCCCGACGGCTACGCAGGCGTCTTTCCTTCGCTGCTGCCAGGAATGAGTGCGCCGCCCCAGCGGTGCAGGCTGGACGTTGGGGCGTAATGGCGCGTAGTAAGAACCGGCCTACTCTTCATTGAGATATTGCCTTCGATCGGCCATGTGCTTTCCGGCAAGGGAACTTCCATGACGCAGTCCGTCCGAAATCGTCTCTCGGAAATAGTCGTCTTTCTCATCGCAGAGATTCTCGAGCTCAACCACTCGCGATGCCAAACGGTCTGAGACCTCGCGCTCTATTACGAGATCGTCTGACAGCTGAGCGTTTTCTTCCGTCAGCCGAGCATTCTTTTCCAGCAGCTGATCTTTCTCATGCGAGTTGTTGGCAACGTAGGCGACAGCCCCAATGACAGCAACCGTCCCGGCGGCAATCTTCTTATGTTCTTTGACGAATTGAACGGCTTTCGCTGCGCCCTCCTTAACGTTACCGGCAATGGCTTCCACCTTTTCTCGGGTGGCCTGCATGAGAGGCTTCTTTTCCGCATCGTCAAGCTCAAGGTCGGTTTCCGTCAGCGTTGTCTTCACGCTCTCTTCCTGCTGCTCGTCCTTGAGCTCGAACTCTTCCATTTCAGTCTCCATTCCTTCCTCTTTAGCGTATTTTACCCCGTGCTTTAGGCCGATTACTCAGTTGCCAGCTGATTTGTGACCGCAGCGGATAATGAACTCGCAAGTTGGCCTATGTCCTGTTGGGGAGTCCTTATGGAATCTATTGCGATGAGCTGGCATGGGGGCTGGCGATTGCAGCCTGCCTCCCCGCGTTGCTGGCGGCGGTGCTCTCACGCCAAACGCTTGTACATTCGGATTGCTACACAACGAATGAAACTTGTTGATGCGGGGCGCGGTTCATTCAGAGTCCGCCCCTCGCTTCATCCTCAAGAAGCTCGTCGAAGCCTACCCCACCGTTACGGATTCCCCGGTAAAGGTGCTCACAAGCAACAAGATAAAGAACGCCAGATAACTGATACTCAATAGGTAGGTGACAACCAAAAAGATAGCCCATCCGACATTGGTTTTACCGTCGGCACGGCGTTGCTCGCGATTGCGGCAGAGCCAAATCGTCACGCCAATGGCCGCAATCAACAGCACAAGCGCTGCTGCAGCCAGCCCAGCAAGCACAAACATCACGCCAATGCTCACAGCGATGACCGGAAGCAGCAGCAAACCGCACCCGCATCCACCCGGACTATATACGGCAGATTGCCGACGTCGCCTCATCGCCATCCCCATCATCTTTGAGCACTACAGTGCGATGGCCTGCTGAACAGGAACGATCTTATCGAGTTCTGGTTCGATCCGCCTTTTCTCGGCCTCAAGGTCAAACGCCACCTGAGCGCGCAGCCAATAACCATCCGTCAGGCCAAAATAACGGCAAAGACGGAGGTCGGTGTCGGCCGTCACGCGACGTTTTCCCAAGACAATCTGCCCGATACGCTGAGCCGGAATCCCGGTCTCTTTCGCAAGGCGATATTGAGAAATGCCCATGGGAACAAGAAACTCCTCTTTGAGAAGCTCACCAGGAGTCACTGGCGACAGCAAATCGGCCGAGGTCTCATCACTTGTGATAATCGACGATTTCGACATTCCAAGCCATCTCCTGTCTCCACTCAAAACAGACCCGATAGCGCTCGTTAACACGGATGCTATATTGCCCGGCACGATCGCCCTTCAAAGCTTCCAGGCGGTTGCCCGGTGGAACGCGAAGATCATCAAGCGAAGCACAAACCTGCAGTTGGCGAATCTTCCTCAACGCAACACGCTCAAAGGGCACGAACTTCCTGACCCGCACACCCATGGCAAAGCGTTCGGTATCCTCATCTTTATACGATGCAATCATAGTATCGCCTTACGTTAGTAACGTCAAACGTTTCTATAGACTTACATCTCTATTATATCGTACATTTGTTCGTATTTTCTAGAACAAATAGTCCTTCACGCCTTAGTCAAGCAAAAGCAATCGTTTGTAGACATCGAGGCCTTTGAGTAGGATTTCCTCGTCGAAGAGCATACTATCGGTATGCAGAGCGCTTGTGGCATAGGCGGGGCAGCCATCCGAATCACTCGGGTTGTCTTGGTCCTCTGGCATACCCGTGCCCAGCAGGAAAAATACGCCCGGCAGATGGCGTTGATAGAACGCGAAATCCTCGGCAATCAGCAGCGGCTCGTCCACGAGCTGTAACTCGGGCAGAGCAGGCGCGATTCGATCAAACAACTCGGGATCGTTGTCGACCGGCGGATAGCCCTCGGCAAAGTCGAGATCGTACGTGCAGCCCGTTGCAGTGCATGCCTCATCAAGCACGCGGCGCACACCCTCGCGTGCACGGTCGAACATGCCGTCCGTAAACACACGCAAGCTGCCGGCCACATGGGCCTCCCCCGCCACCGCGTTGCAGACGGTACCGGCCTGCAGCAGGCCAAACTTGCCGATACAGGGCTCGTCGGTGCCCAGTTCGTCCATCAGCTCGCGCTCGGTAACCAAAAACTTCGCTGCCGCCAACGCGGCATCGTGTGACTCCTCAACCGGCACACCATAAGTCTTAGCAATATGGATGCTCGTACCGTGAATATGGATATGCGTCTCGCTCGAACGCGCCAGCAGCGGACCAGAACAACTCGCCAGCGTGCCGGCAGACAGATCGGGCCACACATGGAAGCCAAAAATGCGGTCGGCCCCATAGCGCTCGAACACACCACTCTCGCATACCGTCTTGGCACCACCGGTCGTTTCCTCGGCCGGCTGGAACACAAAAAGCACGTTGCGTTTAAGTGAACCCGGCTGCTCGCGAATCGTGCGGTCGACATACGTCGCGGCGGCGAGCGCCATGGCCATGTGTCCGTCGTGCCCGCAAGCGTGCATCTTGCCGGGATGAGACGAGGCGAAGGCCGCACCCGTCGCCTCGGCAATGGGCAGCGCATCCATATCCGCACGAATCGCCGTGGCATGCGTGGCACCAACGCCAGCGTCAAAGAAAGCGCAGACGCAGCTGGGACACGGATGGGCCACCTCGCAGGCGAGCGGCGCCAACACACCCTCGATATAGGCGATCGTCTGCGGAAGATCGAAGTCGAGCTCCGGGATCCTGTGCAAGTCGCGCCGATAGCGGCGGAGTTCTTGGAGCTCGGTCATAGAGGTTCCTTTCATGGGTGCGCGTCGGTTGCCATCTATTGTGCCGCAAGATTGCCACACCCTTATTTCCAGCATATCCTTGCATTTTTTAAACGTTATATACGAATACTCTTGTTTGGTAAAGTGCAACGTGGTAGGGTCGTTACCACTTGATAGAGGCGCGGGCACGAAGAACCGCGGGCGAGCCGGCAGGCTTTGACCCCGTGGGGAGGCGAAACCCGCCGAACTGGGCTTTTCGGGCACGAACAACCTGGTGGGCCTGTGGGAAACACCCACAGGACTGTCTGCAGCAATGCGGGAGCGCTATCCGGACATTGGGTCCACGCTATGCGGATTCGATGCGCAGGTAGCGCCGTCTGGATAGCGAGGTTTACGGGACATGTCATTGACTCCCAACGAGGCATATGCGGCTAAGCGGCCGTTTGTGGACAAGGAGACACTCGAGCATATCGTCGAGCAGTTCCCCACGCCGTTTCATCTATACGACGAGGCGGGCATCCGCCGCAACATGCAAGAAGTGCGCGACGCCTTTGCATGGAACCCGGGCTTTAAGGAATACTTTGCCGTCAAGGCCAACCCCAACCCGGCGCTCATCTCCATCCTCAACGAATACGGCTGCGGTTGCGATTGCTCGAGCTATACCGAGCTCATGATCGCCCGCTCGCTGGGCATCACGGGGCATGACATCATGTTCTCGTCCAACGACACGCCGGCGGCGGACTTTGAGCTCGCCGACAAGCTGGGCGCCATCGTCAACTTTGACGACATCAGCCACATCGAGTTCTTTGAGCGTGTTGCGGGACCCATCCCCAAGACGGTCAGCTGCCGCTTTAATCCAGGCGGCCTGTTCCAGCTCTCCAACGGCATCATGGACAACCCGGGCGACTCCAAATATGGCATGACCACCGAGCAGCTCTTCGAGGCCTTCCGCATGCTCAAGGCCAAGGGTGCCGAGGACTTTGGCATCCACGCATTCCTTGCCAGCAACACTGTCACCAACGACTACTACCCCAAGCTCGCGCGCATCCTCTTTGAGCTTGCCGTACGCCTGGAGCGCGAGACCGGCGCACACGTCGCCTTCATCAATCTGTCCGGCGGCGTCGGCATCCCCTACCTGCCCGAGCAGCAGGCCAACGACATTCGCGCCATCGGCGAGGGAGTACACGCGGCATACGACGAGATCCTGGTTCCCGCCGGCATGGACGATGTGGCCATCTGCACCGAGATGGGCCGCTTTATGATGGGCCCCTACGGCTGCCTGGTCACCAAGGCTATCCACGAGAAGCAAATCTACAAGGACTATATCGGCGTGGACGCCAGTGCCGTCGACCTCATTCGTCCCGCCATGTATGGCGCTTACCACCACATCACGGTGATGGGTCAGCCGGGCGGCGCCGACAAGGCCACAGCGCCCGTCACGAACACCTATGACATCACGGGCAACCTATGCGAGAACAACGACAAGTTCGCTATCGATCGCGAGCTGCCGCATATCGACATGGGTGACCTGCTTGTAATCCACGATACCGGCGCGCATGGCTACTCCATGGGCTACAACTACAACGGCCGTCTGCGCTCCGCCGAGGTCCTGCTGCGCCCCGATGGCTCGGCCGACCTCATCCGTCGCGCCGAGCGCCCGGGCGACTACTTTGCCACGCTCGACGTGCTGCCGTGCGGCCGAGAGTTGCTGGCCAAGTCGCGCGCCGAAAGTGCCCGCCGCCGCGCTCAGGACGAGCGCCTGGCCGTCGCCGCTCAGTGGAACAAACGCATCCAGATCGCGGAAGCGAAGGAGAAGAACATGGACATCCGCAATCTCGAGGGTTCAATCGTCGCCCTTGTCACGCCGTTTAAAAAGGACGGCAGTGTCGACTTTGACGCGCTCGAGCGCCTTATCGATTTCCACCTGCAAAATGGCACCGACGCCATCCTCACCCTGGGCACCACCGGAGAGAGTGCCACGATGACCGACGACGAGGACAACTCCGTTGTCGCCGCAGTGGTCAAGCAGGTTGCGGGCCGAGTCCCCGTTATTGCCGGCTCGGGCTCTAACTCCACGCAGACCATGCTCACTAAGTCGCTCACTTACCAGGGCCTGGGCGCCGATGGTCTGCTGCTCATTACCCCCTACTACAACAAGTCTAACGAAGAGGGCATCTACCAGCACTTTAAGACCGTGGCCGACGCCGTGGACATCCCCTGCATTCTGTACAACATCCCCGGCCGCTGTGGCTGCGGCATCAGCGAGCGCAACGTAGAGCGCTTGGCCGCGCACCCCAACATCATGGGCATCAAGGAGGCCTCGGGCAACGTCGCCTACGCGGCCAAGATCGCCCACCTGCTGTCAGACGACTTCCGCATGTACTCGGGCGAGGATGCCCTCACCGTGCCGCTCATGAGCCTGGGCGCCTCGGGTACCATCAGCGTGTGGGCAGACGTTCAGCCGCAGCTCGTGCACGACATGTGCCGTGCCTATCTGGACGGCGACGTGGAGCGCGCCCGCGATATCCAGATTGCCGGTCAGCCGCTCATCAACGCCCTCTTTAGTGAGGTCAACCCCATCCCCGTCAAAGAGGCGCTCGCTCAGATGGGTATGATCGAGGCAAACTACCGTATGCCGCTGTGCCCCATGGCCAACGACACGCGCGCTGCACTTACCGATGCTTTGAAGGGAGCTGGTCTGCTTGATTAAGACCGTCATTATGGGAATGGGCCGCATGGGCTCGCTCATCCGCACTACCGCCGAGGGCATTGTCAACGCCGCTGGAGAGGCCGTTTTTGACATCGTCGCCCAGATCGGCTTCGACTTGTCCGAGCTCGAGAACGCCCCAGCAGCCGACGTCATCATCGACTTCTCGAACGTTGCGGCCTTCAATGCTGTCGTCGCCTATGTCGAGCGCACGGGCGCGGCGTTGGTCTCGGGCACCACGGGCTACACGCCCGAGCAGATGGATCGCCTGCGCGAGCTGGGTCAGAACGCCCGCGTCATGCACTCCGGCAATTACTCCATCGGCATCGCGGCCCTGCGTCATCTGGTGGCACAGGCCACGCGTGAGCTGCCCGGCTTTGACTGCGAGATTGTCGAGACGCACCACAACCAAAAGGCCGACGCCCCCAGCGGCACCGCGAAGCTGCTGCTCGACGCCGTCGTCGAAGCCGAGCCCGAGGCAGGTTACCACCCCGTCTATGGCCGCGAGGGCATGTGCGGCGCACGCGACCCCAAGGAGATCGGCATGCACTCGCTGCGCGGTGGCACTGTCGCCGGCGTGCACGAGGTGAGTTTCTTTGGCCAGGACGAGGAGGTCACGCTCACACACCGTGCCACGAGCCGCCAGATCTTTGTCAACGGCGCCCTGGCCGCCGCCCAGAAGCTCATCACCCGCGACCCCGGCTTCTACACCTTCGACCAGGTCATGTTTGCCTAACCAGGTATCAACCGTATCCACGAAAAGGAGAAACAGCATATGAGTAACGCAGCCGAGATGGATGCACAGGAGATTATCAACTACATCGCCATCGCGCCCAAGAAAACGCCCGTCAAACTGTACGTGCGCGAAAAGCCGGGCATGAAGGTCCAGTGGGGCAATGCGCACGTCTACGGCGGTCATCGCGGCAAGACCGTCTTTGGGAACTGGGATGAGCTTAAGACCATCCTGGTCGCCAATGCCGATTCCATCGACTACTACGACGTAGAGAACGACTGCCGCAACTCCGCCGTGCCCATGCTCGACCTCAAGGGCATCAACGCCCGCATCGAGCCGGGCGCAATCATCCGCGACCGCGTCGAGATCGGCGATCGCGCCGTCATCATGATGGGTGCCATCATCAACATCGGCTCCGTCATCGGCGAAGGCTCCATGATCGATATGGGCGCCGTGCTGGGCGGCCGCGCCACCGTGGGTAAGAACTGCCACATCGGCGCCGGCACCGTGTTGGCAGGCGTCGTAGAGCCCGCCAGCGCCACGCCCGTCATCATCGAGGACGATGTCATGATCGGCGCCAACGCCGTGGTCCTGGAGGGCGTGCACGTAGGCAAGGGCGCCGTCGTTGCCGCCGGCGCCGTGTGCGTCGAGGACGTCCCCGCCGGCGCCGTCGTGGCCGGTGTCCCCGCCCGCGTCATCAAGATGCGCGACGAGAAGACCGACAGCAAGACCGGCCTGGAAGAGGGCTTACGTCAACTTTAATAGTTACGCGGGTTTACCAACCCGCGTAACGGCTCGACGCTGCACCTTTGGTTCCGTCGTTCTAACGAACGACGGACCGGTCGACGCTACAAACGCCCCTAAGCGGCAATCTGACGTTCAATCGTCGGTCGCGTACCAAAGTACGCTTCCCTCCTCTTTCACGTCACCTTGCTCGCTTAGGGGCGCTTTCGCTGACGTATGCTCAGTCTGCAACTCAATTGAGCTCCAAGCAAAAAGGCCGAAGACCCAAAGGGCTTCGGCCTTTGCTTTCCCGCTGTAGGAGTAACGCAACTTATCGATTCTCGATGCTGCCGATGTTTTTGAGCTCGATGGAGATGAGGCCGTTGGGCTCGTTGACGAACTCGATATACTCGGAGTTCGAGCCCATCTCGGCCGGAAAGCTGATCTCGATGCCCGTATCGGTACGAATCTTGTGGTTGCGCACGGTCGCGCGTTCGACCTGCTTGCGCTCCACGGGCACACGCTCAGGCACCTTCTCCTCAGTCAGTGCCGCGCGCACGCTCTCCTTGATAACCGGTTCGTCCTCAAAGACCTCATCGACGATATCCCAGGGCGGCAGCTCCTCGTCATCCTCGACTTTCTCGGCGACGGCAGCCTTAACCTTGGCGAGCGCCACGGCCGTATTGGCACCGTGCTCCTCGGCGACTTCCTCGACCACACGCGTCACGGTGTCGATGACCTCCTTGCCCGACACGCCCGTATCGCACTGCAGCAGACCGTCGGGAATGAGCATGCGGTCTTCGCCAGCAATCTTGCGCTTCTTGTCCACGTAACCGATCTCCATGGTGCTCGCACGCACGATGGCATAGCTCGGCACCTTTTGCGAGGGGTTCGGCAGAATGGCGTAGTGGCGCGCGATGTCGTTGCGCACCTCCCCCTCCTCGCGGCCCACTTCGTGCATAAAAGCCTGCTTGGAGCCCAGCAGCATCACGGCAAACCAGCGGGCATCCTCATCGTCGTCAAAATCGGCCACGAGCACGTCGGTTGACTCGGCTTTCTCGGCTTTGGTGAGCTCGGAGGAGATAAACTCCGCAATCTGCTGCGACAGGTCCACGAACTCGCGCTCGCCAAAGAAATAGCCCCTGAGCTCGCCGCCAAACGCAGAGTTCTCGGCAAACGTGGCGCGTTTATTGTCGGCCGAGGTACGTGCGCGGCGCAGATGCGTGGTCACGAAGTTGCGCACGGTACGGCTCTCGATATCGAGCTCGCGCTGGCTCATAACGTTGACGGCAGAGTCAAAGTCCAGGATATGCAGAATCGCATGATTGATTTTCATATACGGCATTCCGTTCTAGATCGATTTCGGCACGAACCAGTATAGCGGTCGAGCCCGCCCCAGGCGCATCGAAGCTTGGTGCATCGGGGACAGGTTGCTTTGCACCAATGGTTAGCGCAGGAGCTCGGACTGCCAAGCCTCGAGCTGTTCTGCCAAACTCTTGCCGGCAGCGGGCATGTCGATCTGGGGTCGTTTGGGCAGCAGTGCGCATTTAAGGATTGCCACGATGGTCTGCGAGACAAAGCGTCGCGTATCCTCGTCAAAGCCTTGCGCAGTCTGGAGCATCACGGGCAGGCTCTCGCGCAGATTCCCGGCGATATCCGCAAACCGCTCAGCACCCGTAGCCTCAAACACGGAGAACAACGCATCTACAAAACGCTCGCGCTCGCTAGGCGACACTGCAAGCAGCATCTCGCGAATGGAGCCATCAACGTATCGAGCACCGGCGGACAGGCGCTCACAGTACACGAAGTCGCGACCATCAACCACCCAGCTAAAGGGATTGTGCTGCAGCAGGCTGAACTCAGTGCTCTCAACGATGGCATAGTCCTCCTGTGTCTCGAACATCATGCCAAAGATCGACGACCGAGGTAGCGTCTTATCGATGCGGCCGGAAAGATCGGCAAAGGCGTTGCCGTTCAGAAACTCCTCGACGAAGCCAGGACCATCATGGGAATACACCCGTTCGATTCGCTCACGGGCGACATCGGAGCACATCGCCGCACCGTACACCGCAAGGTTTCCACCCTTGGAATGACCTCCGCACAAAAGCGGCCCGTCAATCGCATCCGCCGCCTCGTCCACATAGCGCGCCGCGGATTCCTGGGCCGGCACAGGACACCGGAACGCCATGTTAAAGTCCTCTTTCCAGCCCACAATCGTACTGTCGGTCCCCCGGAAGGAAAGATAGCTAAACCCCGCCGGAAACCGGAACGCCATGGCTGCAAACTGCTCTGTCGCCACCACATCGCTCACGGCACGATAGCCGCAAACGTGCACGCCACGGTAGCGAGGGCTTGCTGCCACGGCCTCCAACAAGGCCCTGCTCCCCTCTGGGTCCCACAGGTCGCCAATCATGTCCCGATAGCACTCGGCACGAAGCAGCTCGCGTACGTCTAGGCCCTGCCAGTTCGTCAGCTCCGCCATATCACCCGGCAAACGCAAATAGGACAACCACGCAAAGACCAGGCTATCCACAGCGCAGAACGGCCGTTCCTCAAACGGGTCAAACGCCGTCTGGGCATAGGTCAAATAATTAGGCGAATCCGACATGGCCCTCCCATCAACTATGGTGCATCGAGGACAGGTTATTTTGCACCAAAAAGGCGCCCGGACCGTGTGGACTCGGACGCCTTCATTGTAGCTTTTCGCTCTCGCGAGCTTGATTTAGCAGGAGAAGTCGACGCTGTCGATGATGTCCTTGAGGGCCTTGGCGGAGGCAGTGAGCTCATGCTGCTCGTCATCGTTCAGCGGCACGGGGACGCGGCAGACAACGCCGTCGCGGCCAACGACGGTCGGCATGGAGATGGCAAGATCGGACAGGCCGTACTCGCCCACCATGAGCGAGGAAACGGGCAGAACGGTCTGCTCGTCACGCATGACGGCAGTGCAGATGCGCTTGACGGCCATGGCGACGCCGTAGTAGGTGGCGTGCTTCTTCTCGATGATGGTGTAGGCGGAGTTCTTGACGTCCTCGGCGATGCGCTTCTCAGCAGCCTCATGCTCCAGATGACCGTGAAGCTCGCAGAAGGTGTTCAGCGGAACGCCGGCAACCTGAGCGCTGGACCAAGCGACAAACTCGGAGTCGCCGTGCTCACCCATGACATAGGCCTGGACATCGCGCGGGTCGACCTCGACGTGGGCACCAAGCATCTGCTGCAGACGGCCGGTGTCGAGCACGGTACCGGAACCGATGACGTGGCCCTCGGGCAGGCCGGACATCTTGATGGCGGCGTAGGTCAGAACATCGACCGGGTTGGAGACGATGAGCAGAATGCCGTCGAAGCCGGATTTCTTAATCTCGGGGATAATGGACTTAAAGATGCTGACGTTCTTGTTGACCAGGTCCAGGCGAGTCTCACCGGGCTTCTGGGCAGCGCCAGCGGTGACGACGATCATGGCGGCGTCGGCGACATCGGAATAATCGCCGGCGTAGATCTTCATCGGCTCGGCAAACGTCATACCGTGCGCGATATCCAGAGCCTCACCCTCGGCGCGGTTCTTGTCCACGTCGATGAGGACCATTTCGGAGAACAGACCGCTCTGCATCAGCGCGAACGCCGAAGACGAACCGACGAAACCGCAGCCGACAATAGCGACCTTCTTCTCGTTAACCATTAGAAACTCCCATCTCTCTCCACAAACAAGCCGCCCGGGAACGACCCGAGCGGCTTGCCGTAATCCCAATACATCCAATCGGGACTTTGATTATGCTCCTATTCGCAGCCAAAAATCGACCGTTTACCGAAATTG